>CAZLNH010000166.1:0-13427 GCA_964560775.1 uncultured Woeseiaceae bacterium
GGTCTTGGTGTTGTGTCATGCCTCGGCAATTCGCAGGCCGCGGTTATCGAGTCGCTCAGGGCCGGCCGCTCAGGGATCCGCTTCAATGACATGTTCAGTGAGATGGGGCTGCGCAGCCAGATCGCCGGCAGCGTCGACATCGACGTGTCCGAGCACATCGACCGCAAGGTCCTGCGATTCATGGGCGATGCCGCCGCGTATTCCTACATTGCGATGCAGCAGGCCATTGATGACGCCGGCCTCGAGGAATCGGATATCTCCAACCCGCGCACAGGGTTGATAGCGGCATCGGGTGGCGCGTCCAGCAAGAACATTGTTGCGAGCGCCGACACGCTGCGCGAGAAAGGCGTGCGCCGCATCGGCGCGTTCATGGTGCCGCGCACAATGAGCAGTACCGTTTCGGCGTGTCTGGCAACGCCGTTCGGCATCAAGGGCATCAATTATTCGATAACCTCGGCGTGCGCAACCAGTGCGCATTGCATCGGCGCGGCGATGGAACAGATCCAGCTCGGCAAGCAGGACCTGGTCTTTGCCGGTGGCGGTGAAGAAGAAGACTGGACACTGGCCAGCCTGTTCGACGCGATGGGTGCGTTGTCGTCCAAGTACAACGACGCGCCGGAAACAGCATCTCGGCCCTACGATGCAACCCGTGATGGTTTCGTCATCGCCAGCGGCGCCGGCATGGTCGTAGTCGAGGAACTCGAACATGCGCGTGCGCGCGGCGCGAACATCTATGCAGAGATAGTCGGTTACGGGGCCAACTCGGACGGATTCGATATGGTTGCGCCGTCCGGCGAGGGTGCGGTGCGTTGCATGAACATGGCGCTCGATACCGTGGAGGGTCCGGTCGACTACATCAATACGCACGGTACCAGTACACCTGTCGGCGATACCCGCGAACTGCAGGCCATTCGCGACGTCTTCGGTGACAAAATTCCGAAGTTCTCGTCCAGCAAGTCGATGTGCGGGCATTCGCTCGGCGCAACCGGTGTGCAGGAATCAATACACTGCCTGCTGATGCTGCGCGAAGATTTCATTGCCCCGTCAATCAACGTCAATGATCCGGACCCGGCGCTGGAAGGCATGCCGCTCGTCACGGAATGCATCGACAAGGCAGGCGTCCGCACGGCGATGTCGAACAGCTTCGGCTTCGGCGGCACCAACGCGACGCTGGTGTTCCAGCGGCAGCAATAAACCACCGCCCCGGCGGCATCGAATCGCGGCGCTGTCGGGCCCGGAAATCCACAAGCCTCGTTCACGGAGACTTATGACAACCCTGGAAACGATCAGCGAACACGCCTGCTTCGGCGGGAAGACCGGCTTCTACCGCCATGCGTCCGGCGTCAACAACTGCGACATGCGCTTTTCCGTGTTCGTACCGCCGGAAACTGGCCGCAAGTCGCCGGTGTTGACTTGGCTCTCCGGCCTCACCTGCACCGAAGAGACGTTCATGATCAAGAGCGGGGCACAGCGGATGGCCGCGGAGCTCGGACTGATACTCGTGACGCCGGATACCAGTCCGCGTGGCGACGACGTGCCGGACGACGACGAGGGCGCCTACGACTTCGGCCTCGGCGCCGGCTTTTATCTCAATGCCACCGAGGCGCCGTGGAGCCGTCATTACCACATGTACGATTATGTTACGCGCGAACTGCCGCAAATCTTTTTCGCCAATTTCCCCGGCGATCCGGATCGGCAGGGAATCTTCGGGCATTCGATGGGCGGTCACGGCGCGCTGACGATCGGGCTGAAGAATCCGGATACGTACCGGTCCATGTCGGCGTTTGCCCCGATATCGAGTCCGATGAATTGTCCATGGGGGCACAAGGCGCTCGGCCACTACCTCGGCAAGGACCGCTCGACATGGCACGAGTATGATGCAGTGGAACTGGTCAAGGGTCTCGACAAAGTACCGGCACATCCCGTACTGGTCGACCAGGGCATGTCAGACCAGTTTCTCGCAGAGCAGCTGAATCCCGATTTGCTGGAGTCGGCTTGCCGCGACCGGGGCGTCGAACTCGACCTGCGCCGGCACGACGGGTACGACCATGGCTACTACTTTATTTCGACATTCATGGAAGACCATCTCCGGCACCATGCCCGCTTCCTGACTTGAACGATCTGCTGCTGCTGGCGCTGGCCATGCTCGTCACCGGCGCTGCCGGTGGCCTGCTGGCCGGACTGCTTGGCATCGGCGGCGGTATCGTCATCGTGCCGGTACTGGACGCGGCGCTCGCATTCGTCGATACGGACCCGGCGATACGCATGCACGTTGCCGTCGCAACGTCACTGGCAACCATCATCCCGACATCGATTTCGTCAACGCGTGCACATTACCGCCGGCAATCAGTGGACGTAGCGCTGGTGCGTCGATGGGCGGTGTTCGTTGTCGTCGGTGCGATTGCTGGCGCGTGGCTTGCCTCGCGCGTACACAGCAACGTGCTTGCCATGGTGTTCGCCGCCATGGCGTTCCTGATAGCATTGAAACTGATCCTTCCGCTGGGCGACCGCATCCTCGCGGCCGATGTGCCGCGCGGGCCATTGATGCCGCTTTTGCCGGCGTCCATCGGTGCGATTTCGAGCATGATGGGTATTGGCGGCGGCACGCTGAGCGTCGCGACACTGACAATGCTAAATCAGCCAATTCACCGTGCCGTCGGCACGGCCGCATTGTTTGGTCTTGCAATCAGTTTGCCGGGTACGATCGCCTTTATCGTCGGCGGCTGGGACGATCCGCGCCTGCCAGCGGCCAGCCTCGGGTACGTCAGTCTTGTTGGCTTTTTACTTATCTCGCCGACTGCCTGGATCACGGCGCCGCTCGGTGCTGCGCTGGCCCACCGGCTGACACAGCGGCAACTCAGTCTTTCGTTCGGCGTGTTCCTGTTGTTGATGTCGGCGAGGATGTTTTGGCGGGCGGTATGAGCCCGATAATCCGCGCTCGGAAATTAATCCGAAGTATCCGCCATCGCGGCTATCGCCCCGGTGGTCACCGAGCACAAGTACCTTGCTCGTCTTGGTCAAACGATCACTTCAACCAGACCGTAGGAGGCATCCCGTCCGCTGCATGCTGTTGTTAGGCCTCTTCGAGTAGAGGCTCAGTGAGGGTGAGTATGCCGTGCGTAGTGCTTCTGCAAAAGGTCGCCGCCGAAGTCGTTCTCAATGTCACGCCAGACAGTGTGAATGTGGTTGGCGTCGTTTTGTGTGTTGTCGTATTCGACCAACACGGTTGGCCCGTGGATTCGGTAGTAATGCGGCTCGCCGCGCCGGTGCGCGCCGGCCCAGCCGAAGTGCAGCCGCTCGAACCCTGCTTTCTCGATGCGCCCCAACTGCTGCTGCGCCACGTCGTCGGCCATTCGTCCGGCATACAGCTCGAGCAGTTGGCGCAGCTGGCGCTGCTGGACGGAGGTCATCCCGGCGCCGGGTAGGCCCGCCATCGCCATCGGGACGACTGCGGGATCGTTGCGGGTGTGGATGTCGCCGGTTGTTTGCGTGGCGATTGTGGCGCGGGCACGCTGCCGAGCATCCAGCATGTCCAGCAGATCGAAGGCGAGATCTTCCTCCGCGCCAAGCAGGCGGAGCCCTTGCTGCGGGCCGCTGGGCACGCGCGCCGGATTGGCACCCATGAAGACTGGAGCGACGATTTCCCCGTGCGGTCCGAGCGCCGTGGCATTCACCGAGAGGTGATGGCCCTCGAAGCGCCAGCCCCATGGCTGCGCCGAACCCGGATGGCCGAAGAGCGTCAGGTAGTAAAGCCCAGGATCGCGCCGAGCCGCCCAGGGGCTGCCCGCGGCTTGCTCAAGTTCGCGGAGCGTGCCCTCCAGCTCCATGATGTCGCGCGCCAGCCTGGTGCCGCGCTCGCTCAATCCCGTGTTCACAAGTCCCAGCGCTGCCAGACGCTGGCCGGCGTCCATCGTCCGCAGCGGAATCCCGGCTCGTTCCTGCGGCACGTACGACCAGTTGATGCGCTCCGGATTGTCGAAGGAGAACGAGGCATCGGCACGCTGTCTCTCATCGAGCACCGAGAGGTAGGCTCGCGCGGCAGCCGCGGAAGCGCTCGGGTCGGCAACTGAATGTGGTTTCGGCGTGGGCTCAGGCGGCTGCCCGCCGGAACCGAGGATCGCCGCGGCGAGGGTCGCGGGAAGCAGGACTGCCGATCCGAAGCGGAGATATGCAACAGGATTCGCCATCGTACGGACTCCAAAAAGGAAGCGCCTAACGGTTAATGACTGGAAGGTGCTGATATTGAATCGTCGGACGCGCTCGTATATTGGCCGTTTGAGACAACAAGGGGGTATCCTGAATTGCCGCGATTTCAGCAGCTTAAAACATTCCTGAGTTGCAGGCCATGTAATATCGTGCCTTCCTGTATTTGCCAGATTCAATATACTGTTTGGGGGCGCTGGGTATCAGCAGCCGATAGCCCGGCTCAGTCGAGGCGGCGCGAGAATCGGAGGACTGCGGCCGTCATCGCAACGGCTGTGAATACGGCCAGTGCCAGCATCTCCCCGTACAGCTCGGCGACGGTGGCGTCCCGCAGCATGATGCCGCGTGTCAGGCGAATGAAATGCGTATTCGGCAGCAGTTCGCCGAGCCATTGTGCGATGTGCGGCATGCCGTCGAACGGGAACACGAATCCGGTCAGCAGTATGGACGGCAGCAGGATGAAGAACGTCACCTGCATTGCCTGGAATTGCGTGCGCGCGACGGTGGAAATGAACAGGCCGAGAGCGAGATTCGCCGCGATGAACAAGGCGGCTGCCAGGTAAAGGTCGAGGATACTGCCGCGCACCGGCACATCGAACAGAAAACTGCCAACCACGAGGATCAGTGCGAGCTGTATCAGGCCAATCAGTATGTAGGGGACAATCTTGCCGACCATCAGCACTGGTGTGCTGACGGGTGTGTTGATCAGTAGCTCGAGATTGCCGTGCTCGCGTTCGCGGACAATTGAAACAGCGGTGAAGAGCATCATCGTCAATGTCAGGATAACGCCGATCAGCCCCGGCACGATGTTGACCGCCGTGCGTTGCTCCGGATTGTAGTAGGCGCGGACCTCCAGTGTGCGGCCTGGCCGCGGATCCGTTTGTCGGTCGTTAAAGTTCAGCGGCATCGATGCCAGCTGATTGGCAATGCCAACGATAGTCGGGTCCGCGCCGTCGACCAGCAGGTGCGCCGCCGGCCGTGCCGGATCGATGACGCGACGGTCGAAGTCGGCGGGAATATGAATGCCCACGGCAATCCGCCCGCGCCGCAGCGCGTTCTCGAGTTCGACCGGAGTGCTTGCCTGGCCGACGATCCGGACGACCTGTGTCTGGCGCAACTGGTCGACAAACTGCCGAGACAGGTGCGTGCCGGCTTCGTCGGCAACGGCAGCACGGAGATTACGGACGTCGAAATTGATCGCATAGCCGAATAGCAGAATCTGTGCAAGCGGTATGCCGACGATCATCGCGAACGTAATACGGTCGCGCCGGAGCTGGCGAAACTCCTTGCGCATGACCGCCATCAGGCGAGTGATCGCCATTATGCGGCATCCTCACGCGGTGCTTCTTGCGTGACGGCGACAAAGACATCCTCGAGCGATGGCGCGACCTGCTGGCACTCGGCACGCAGATTCTTCGCGGCCAGCGCATCGGCGACCAGCAGTTGCGGATGGTCATGCTTGTTCGGTACCAGAACGCGAAGCCGCACGCCCAACTGGGTAACACTCGCGACCTGCGGCAGTCCATGTAAGAGCCGCTGGGCATCAAACGGATTGTCGGCAAGTACCTCGATCACGGCCATGCCGGTTCCGGCCTGCAACTCCGCGGGCGTGCCGTCGGCAACCTTGGTGCCCCGGTCCAGTATTGCCAGCCGGTGGCATCGTTCGGCCTCATCCATGTAGTGCGTAGAGACTAGTATGGTCGTGCCGCCTTCGGCGAGTTCGAACAGGTGGGCCCAGAAATCGCGACGGCTTTTCGGGTCGACGGCGCTGGTGGGTTCGTCGAGCAGCAGCAATTCCGGTTCGTGCAGTATGGCCGACGCGAGTGCGAGCCGCTGTTTCTGTCCGCCGCTCATGCTGCCGGCGAACTGGTGCCGTAGTGCCACAAGCTCAAAGCGGTCAAGCAGATAGTCGATGCGCGCCCGCCGCTTGCTGCGCGGGTACGAATAGATGTCGGCAATGAATTCGAGGTTTTCGAGCACCGTCAGGTCGCCGTACAACGAAAACTTCTGCGTCATGTATCCGATACGCGACTTGAGCTCACCGGCATGTGCCGGAATGTCGAGACCGAGTACACGTGCGCTGCCGCTCGATGGTGTCAGCAGCCCGCACAGCATGCGGATTGTTGTCGACTTACCGGAGCCGTTCGGGCCGAGAAAGCCGTAAATCAGCGAGCGGGGTACTGAAAGGTCCAGGTTGTCGACCGCGAGCACCGCGCCGAAATGTTTGCTCAGTCCGCGCGACTCGATAGCAAGGTTGGTCTGATCAGTCACACCCGTCGCTCGCGGCCGGCAGGTCGAGTTCAACTTCTACCGGCACGCCGTCCGGCAGCCGCGGGCCTTCGTAATCGAGGTCAATCTTGGCCGCGTAGGCCAGCCGTCCCCGGTCGTGCTGTGTCAGTGCGAAATAGGGTGTGAACGCGGCGTCGCTTGCGACCCAGCGCACTCGACCGTCGATGAAGTCGTCCAGGCCGTCGACATGCACCCGCGCCGCCATTCCTGGCCGCACATGTATACGCTGCTCTTCGGGAACATAGACTCTTGCGTGCGGTTGCGCGCCGGTCAGCATAACGACGAGCGGTTGCGCCGGTTGCGGCCGTTCACCCACTTCGATCAGCAGGCTGTCGACAATACCGTCCCGCGGCGCGGTCAGCCGGTGCCGTGCGAGGTCTGTCTCGAGCACACGCAACGATGCTTCCGCCTGCAGCAGTCGCTGTTCTGCCTGGGCCAGTTCCTCGACCGTTGTGCCGGCCAGCAACTCTGCAAGCCGGGCCTCGTAGACATCGAGCTGCGCAACGGCGGCATCAAGTGCTGCCTTCGCGATGTCGACGGACTCCGCCGCCGCCAACTGTCGCGAGTGCACATCACGCGCACGACGGTATTCGACGCGCCGGAATTCGACATCGTCGCGAGCGCCGGCAAGGCTGGCGCGAACGGCGTCGATCTGTTCCTGCCGCGGACCGCGGGTGAGTTCGTCGAGTCGTGCCTGGCGCTCGGCAACTGCGGCCCGCGCTTCGTCGATGCGTGCCTCGATTCGCGAGGTGTCCTGGGTAAGCAACAATGTGCCGGTGCTGACGAATTGGCCGTCGGCTACCGGCCGCTCTATGACCGGTTCCGAAAAGTCGGCCGTCAGTTCCACGCGTTCCGAAGCCAATTGGCCGACAAGCCGGTTGGATGTGGCATCGTCGTTGCCGCAGGCGGCCAGTGACAAAACAGTCAGCAGGATGACGAAACGTATGATCATGATGCGGTGTCCGGCGGTATGCCCTCGGCGCGAATCGCCGCGATCAGCCACGCGACGGCCTTGAACCCGCCGCTACTGGCGCCACAGCCGGAGTCCTTCCGGCAGCGACTCAAAGTTTGAGCGAAACGGATTGATATCGATGCCGCCGCGCCGGTTGTAGCGGGCATATACGGTCAGGTCGTCCGTGCCGCAATGGTCTTTAAGGTCGCAGAAAATCTGCTCGACACAGGTTTCGTGAAAGCCCGGGTGCTGCCGGAAAGACACGAGATAGCGAAGCAGTGAGCCGGCGTCGATGCGCGGACCGTGGTAGGAAATCAGCACGCTGCCGGAATCAGGTTGGCCGGTGACGGGGCAGTTGCTTCGTAACAGATGCGAATGCAGTGTTTCACTGACGCTGTCGCCACCACACTGGAGCAGCGCCGGGTCGCGATCATAGACACTGCACTCCACCTCCTCGTAATCGATGCAGTAACCCGGCAACTCATTGATCGCGCCGCTTACCGATCTTGCAGCGTGCACCAGTTTGACGTCTGCCGGTGCACCGGTAGCATCCGTCAGGTCCTTTTCGATCACGGCGGCCAGAGAAGCGGGCGCGTCATGTCGCGTCATCGCGAACGAATCCAGGTAGAGCTTCATCGATTTTGATTCGACGAGCCTGGGGGAGTCTGCCGGAAACGTCAGCGTCAGGATGCCGACAACTGGACGACCTCCGTTATCAAGCCAGGTCAGTTCGTAGGCGGTCCATACGTCGACGCCCGAAAACGGCAGTGCCCCGGACAGTCCAAGCGGCTCGCGCCCGGTTGCGCGATCAATAGGGTGCAAGACCTGCGGCGCGTAACCGGACGGATAGGCAGACTTCCTGCCGAGAGGGTTTTCGCTCATTCCCTACTACCGCGCGGCCTCCTCGGCAACCTCAGTACCGGGAGGCAGTCAGTGTGACATCGGCCTGCGACCAGGCGTGGCCGAACATCTCGCGCAGCTCGGTGGCGTCCTCGTCCTGCATTTCGAGACTCTTGATCAGGCCGTACATGGACCAGCCGTTGTGCGGAAAAAGTTCCAGGTCTCGCCGGTAGACGGCTTCGGCCGATTCGGCATCGCCTGACCCCAATAACGCCTCGCCGAGCGAATGACGTGTCGGGTAGTACCAGAACGGCGGCTCGGTGTAGGGCAGCTGATCCTGCGTATCAACGGCATTACTGAAATGTTCGATAGCGGCCTGGTAATCGCCCTCAGCCTGGGCGATCTCACCGAGCACCAGCTGATCGGCGATACTGAGCAGCATCGATGCCGGATACTGGACTGTGTCAAGAAACACGACACCGGCCGCGTCGCGCAGCGGCACCAGTGCCGCATGCTCGGCACGTGCGGCATCCAGATTCCCCTTGCGCGCATAGGCCGTTGCGCGAGCGTAATGCCAGATGGCATTCGAGTACTCGAGATCGGCCGGTGGTTGCGGTTCGGCGAGCAGCTCATCCCAGCGGCCGAACTGTGTCAGGGCGAGCAGCGGAATCGTCTTGAAGAATTCGACGCCGGGGAACTGGTCAATCATTTCGATGTGGACGTTCGCCGCTACCTTGCGCGCGGCATCAAGCGCAACCTCGCTGCGCCCTTCCATGCTGGATGCGGCCCACAGGAAGTGAATATTGTGCGGGTAATACGCCGCCGGGTAAAAGCCCTGGGCATTGCAGGCTGCGATGTAAGCTTCATCGACCGCGGCAGCCCGTTCATTGGCTGCCGACGCATCGTGATAACGGCCGACCCGCCAGTAAATATGCGACGGCATGTGCACCAGGTGCCCGGCACCTGGCACAAGATCTTGCAACGTATCGGCATATGGTTCAGCCCGCTCAGGCGCCGAGGATGCCTCGACAGCGTGTATGTATAAATGAATCGCCATCGGATGCCGCGGTGACCGGGCCAGTACCGCTTCCAGCGCATCGAGGGCTTCAACGGTGTGCGGTTTCGGATTTTCCGGATCGAGCCAGTAGTCCCATGGCATCGTGTTCATCAGTGCTTCGGCAAACAGCGCAGCTGCATCGTCATCGTCCGGATACTTTTTGTGCAGTTCGCGCATCGCGTCGGCATATGCAAGGTCCAGCGGCTCGCGGGGCGTCGCGGGATCACCGTTGTAACGGGTAGCCAGCGCATTAATGAAATCGCGCTCTTTCTGCGTTGCGCCGTCTGCAAGGTCGGTGGCCTTTTGGATCGCCGCATAGGCCTGCCGGCGGTCATCGTCTGACATCACCACCTTGCCGTTGCTCGTCACGTTGATGTTCGGGCCCAGCGCGAGCGCTTCGCCCCAGTAGCACATGGCGCAGGCGGGATCGAGCGTCTGCGCCGCGCGGAACGAGCGTGCGGATTCCGCGTGATTGAACGCGAAGTCGATCACGAGCCCCTGGTCAAAATAGCGCTGGGCATCACTGCTCGCCGTCGTCACTGGATGGTGGTGGTTCCCCATGCCATCAAACAACGGCGCCCCGGCGCGCTGAGCCAGTTCGGCCGGGTCGTCGCTCGCCGAGGGAACATTGTCCGCCACGCGGTGATCGCCGCAGGCAGTCAGCTGGGCCAGCGAAACAGCAAGCAGGGCGGACGTCGTCAGGAAATTTCGAAAAAACATGCTTTTTCTCCCGGTGGTTATTGGCCAGGGGTCGCACTTTGGGCCGCGATTTTACTCCATGGCGAGAATGAGGTCCCAATGTTTCTTGTCGACCGGGAAAATCGACAGCCGGTTGCCCCGTTTCGTTAGTACAAAATCGTCGAGGCCCGGGTGTTTCTTGATTTCCTCGAGCGTAATCGGCCGCTTGAGTTTGCGATCGAAAGCCACGTCGACCAGCATCCAGCGTGGATCATCCTCGGTACTCTTGCTGTCGTAGTACTTTGAGCGGTGGTCGAACTGGGTCGGGTCCGGGTAGGGGCTGCTTGCGATCTTCATGATGCCGACGATGGCAGGTACCTTGCAGCTGGAATGGTAAAAAAAGGCCTTGTCGCCCATTTTCATGTCATCACGCATCATGTTGCGTGCCTGGTAATTGCGAATGCCATCCCAGGGCTCGGTGCCGTCACGTGCAAGGTCGTCAATGCTGTAGGCATCGGGTTCGGATTTCATCAGCCAATGTGCCACGTTTTCTCCCTGGAGCGCCGGTCGCCGGCAGTTTATCACGGGGCAATTGGCGCCACGGGCTATGCTAAGATGTCGCCGATTGCCCCGCACCCGGTCTGACGTCAGTGACCCGGTGCCTTGCAGCAGCGGAGGAGTAAGAACCTTGGCAACATTGCTGGCCAACCTGTTTGGTGCATCGCCGGTCATGCCGCTTGAGCGGCACTGTGACATTGCCTACCAGTGCACGAAGCGATTGACGGACTTTTTCGCGGCCGTCGTCGCTGATGACTGGGAAAGGGCGGCGAGCATTCGCGGCGAGATCGCGCAGCTTGAACATGACGCAGACGACCTCAAGAAAAAGATCCGTCTTAACCTCCCGAAGAGCCTTTTCATGCCCGTGCCGCGCGAGGACTTGCTCGAGCTGCTGCTGGTGCAGGACAAGATGGCGAACCGCACCAAGGATGTATCCGGACTGGTGCTCGGCCGCAGGATGTCGATACCGCCGAGCATCGCAGCGGATTTTCTGGAATTCGTGCAGCGTAACGTCGATGCCGCCAAACAGGCCCGCAAGAGCGTGCGCGAACTGGACGAGCTTTTTACCTCCGGCTTCAAAGGCGCCGAGGTCAAGCTGGTTGCATCGATGATCGAGGAGCTCGACCGTATCGAAACGGACACTGATGACAGGCAGGCAGCATTGCGTGCCGCCGTTTTCGAAATCGAGGACGACCTCGACCCCGTCCCGGTTGTTTTTCTTTACCGCGTTATCGAGCTGACAGGCGAAATCGCCGATATGGCGGAGCGTGTTGGCCGTCGACTGGAATTGTTGCTCTCTCACTGACAAGACTTGCCCGGACACAGCGTATGTTATGCATGGCAGTTCACCGCTCGAACGTCATGCAGCAGCACTGTAGTCCGGAATAACCAAGCGACATCGGGGACGCTTAGATGGAAGCAGAGATTGTCTATATCGCGCTTGCAGCGATCTTCGGCATTTTCATGGCCTGGGGGATTGGTGCGAATGATGTAGCAAATGCGATGGCGACGTCGGTGGGGTCGCGGGCGCTGACCATCAAACAGGCGATTCTTGTTGCCGCGGTGTTCGAGTTCCTTGGCGCCGTGCTGGCGGGTGGCGCCGTTACGTCGACGATACGCCAAGGCATTGTCGAGACGGGCGGGATCAGTGGTTCTCCGGAACTTCTGATCTATGGAATGCTTGCAGCCTTGCTTGCCGCGGGCACGTGGCTACTGGTCGCTTCGCGCAACGGCTGGCCGGTATCGACGACGCATTCAATTGTTGGCGCAATTGTTGGCTTTGCCGCCGTCGGCATTGGCGTGGATGCCGTGCAGTGGGGCAAGGTTGGCACAATCGTCATGAGCTGGGTGATATCGCCGCTGATGGCAGGGTTCATCGCTTATATGATCTATGTCAGCGTGCAGGTTCTGATCCTGTCCCGGGACAATCCGCTCGAGCGGGCGCGCCGCTATGTACCCGGCTACATTTTCCTGGCCGCATTCACGATAACGCTCGTGACAATCCAGAAAGGCCTGAAACACGTCGGGTTCGACGTCAGTACTGGCGCCAGTTACATGTTCGCGGCGGCTATTGCACTCATCATTGCCATTCTCGGGGCGTTTGCGATTCGCCGCATACGACCGGACCCGAAGGCCGAAAAGAAGCAGCACTTTTACACGGTCGAGCGAGTATTCGGCGTGCTGATGATAGTGACTGCCTGTTCGATGGCATTCGCGCACGGTTCCAACGATGTCGCAAATGCAATCGGTCCGCTCGCCGCTGTTATCAGCGTGGCGCAAAGCGGCGTGATTGGCTCGCAGTCCACAGTCCCGCTGTGGGTGCTTGTTCTGGGTGGCGGGGGTATCGTAATCGGACTTGCCACGTACGGTCGCCATGTCATCGCCACTGTGGGGGAAAAGATAACGCAGCTGACGCCCAGTCGCGGATTTGCCGCCGAGCTCGCGGCGGCAACGACCATTGTCATTGCATCCGGAACCGGTATTCCGATATCGACTACGCACACGCTGGTCGGCGCCGTTTTGGGAGTCGGTCTTGCGCGTGGTATCGACGCTATTGACCTGCGTGTCGTTGGCCGCGTGTTCCTGTCGTGGGTCGTAACGATACCGGCGGGCGCCATACTGGCGATTGTGTTCTTCTTTATATTCCGTGCTGTCCTGCCATAACTTTGCGGGAATGCTGATGCCCGGTTGCCGACTGAAAGGAGTCTTATGCCCGGCCGAAAAATTCTAGCCTTCATACTCTCGGCACTGCTAACGCTGCAGTCCGCACTTTGTATCGCGCAGGACGATTCGGCGATCGTCCGCTACCCGGCCAGGCATCATCCGGTGCCGGACGGCGGCGGCATGGTGGCATCGCAGAATGCTGTCGCCAGTGCGATCGGTGCGGAGATACTGGCGGCCGGCGGCAATGCGGTCGATGCGGCGATTGCCGTCGGGTTCGCACTGGCCGTTACATTGCCGAGGGCGGGTAACATCGGCGGCGGCGGCTTCATGCTCATCTATATTGCTGACAGCGAGGAAAACATCGCCATTGATTATCGTGAAATGGCGCCGCCTCGTGCTACACGAGACATGTTCCTCGATGCAGATGGAAACGTCGATCCGATACGGTCACGATACAGTCACCTGTCATCCGGTGTTCCCGGCACCGTGGCCGGACTGCAGGCTGCCCATGAGCAGTACGGGACCATGCCATGGCGTGATCTGCTCCAACCGGCAATCGAGCTGGCGCATAGAGGAATCGTTGTCAGTCACGACCTTGCATCGCTGCTCGATTCCCGCCGCGAGCGCCTGATGGCCAACGAGGCAAGCGCGCAGTATTTTTACCGCAAGGACGGCTCGTCGTATGCG
>CAZLNH010000167.1:0-22581 GCA_964560775.1 uncultured Woeseiaceae bacterium
GACAATCGCCGGTGGCGCGGTGTTCGGGCTCGTCACCGGCACCGTTGTCGTTTCGTTTGCCAGTACGATAGGCGCCACGCTGGCGTTTCTCGCCGCGCGCTTCCTGTTCCGTGAAAGTGTACAGAAGCGTTTTCGCGAACGTTTGAAACGCCTGAATGAAGGTGTCGAGCGTGAAGGTGCATTCTACCTGCTCGCGCTGCGGCTGGTGCCAGCGTTCCCGTTCTTCGTCATCAACCTCGTTGCGGCGCTGACGTCATTGCGTGCGTGGACATTTTACTGGGTCAGCCAGATTGGCATGTTGCCGGCGACGATCGTCTACGTAAATGCCGGCACACAACTCGGGCAGGTATCAACGGTCGGGGACATACTGTCGCCGTCACTGGTCGGTGCGTTCGTGCTGCTCGCCATTCTGCCGCTGGTAACGCGCCGGGTACTGGCATTTATCGAGGCACGGCGAATCCGGTCGCGCTTCAGGCGCCCGTCGTCATTCGACTATAACCTGATTGTCATCGGCGGCGGCTCCGCCGGACTCGTCACGTCGTACATCGCCGCTGCCGTGCACGCGAAAGTTGCGCTTGTCGAGCGCGACAAGATGGGCGGCGAGTGCCTGAACACCGGTTGCGTGCCGAGCAAGGCGCTGCTACGCAGTGCGCGACTGCTTGCCGACGCGCGCAACAGCGAGAAGCTCGGTATTCGTCGCATGTCAGCGGAGTTCGACTTTGCCGACGTCATGGCGCGGGTTCACGATGTCATATCGAGTATCGCCCCGCACGACTCGGTCGAGCGCTATGAAAAACTTGGCGTCGATTGCATTGGTGGCGAAGCGCGGATTGTATCGCCGTGGGAGGTCGAGGTTGGTGGAAAGCACCTGAGCGCCCGCGCGCTCGTCGTTGCCACCGGGTCACAGCCGGTGGTGCCGGATATTCCCGGACTTGATGGTATCGATTATCTGACAACAGACAGTCTTTGGTCGCTCACGAAGCAGCCACAAAATCTGGTGGTTCTCGGCGGCGGACCGATCGGCTGCGAGCTGGCGCAGGCTTTCGCCCGGCTCGGCAGCACTGTCACAATCGTGGAAATGGCGCCGCAGCTATTGGGCCGCGAAGACCCGGATGCCGCCAGCGAAGTCGAACGCAGCCTTCGCGAGGACGGTGTCACACTCATGACGTCCTGCAAGGCGCTCGGCGTTGAAGGTGCGAGCATCAGCGGCACGCTCCTCTGCGAGAAGGACGGTGCAGAGGTTCGGCTGCCGTTTGATCGCCTGCTGCTCGCACTCGGCCGGCGGCCGAACATCGACAGCTCTGGAATGCGCGACATCGGCGTGCAGGTTACAGACACTGGCAAGGTGCTGACCGACCCGTTCCTGCGCACGAACTACCCGAGCATCTCGGTCTGCGGAGACCTCGCGGGGCCCTACCAGTTCACGCACGTGGCAGCACATCAGGCGTGGTTCGCGGCGGTCAATTCGCTGTTCCGGCCGCTGTGGTCGTTTCGCACCGACTATCGCGTCATTCCGTGGTGCACTTTTACTGATCCCGAGGTTGCACGTGTCGGCCTGTCGGAGGCTGAGGCGAAGGAGCAGGATATCGACGTCGAGGTGACGCGTTATGATATCGGCGAACTCGATCGCGCCATCACGGACGGCGACGCGCATGGTTTCGTCAAGGTACTGACGCCGCCTGGCAAGGATACGGTGCTGGGTGCAACCATAGTCGGCGCACATGCGGGCGAACTGATCGCGGAATTTGTGCTCGCGATGAAACACGGACTGGGACTGAACAAGCTGCTCGGCACGATCCATGTTTACCCGACGATGATGGAAGCGAACAAGTACGCGGCCGGCGTTTGGAAAAAAACCAACGCGCCGGAGAATCTGCTCGAATGGCTGGGACGCTGGTTCCGCTGGAGGCTCGGGAAGAAGTGACAATGTCAGAGTGGCTGCTGTCCAACGAAGCGCAAGTACGATTGACCGCGTTCCTGTCGGTGTTCGCCGTCATGATCATCCTGCAGAACCTGTTACCCCGGCGCGAGGTCGGTGGCGGCTGGCGGCGGAACGTGACTAACGTGGCGCTTGTTATCGTCGGTACGATATTACTTCGTGTAGCTTTTCCGTTGCTCGCGTTCGACCTCGCAGTCGACCTGCAGCAGCTCGATGCGGGCTTGCTGCAGGGATTGCCCGACGCTGCGGCTGTCATCACCGGCGTACTGCTGCTCGATGTCATGATTTACTGGCAGCATCGCCTGATGCACAAGATTCCGCTGCTGTGGCGGCTGCACCGCGTGCACCACGCCGATACCAGCTTCGACGTGACCACGGGCGTGCGCTTTCATCCGGTAGAGATCGCGCTGTCAATGGCGATCAAGCTCGGCATCATCTACCTTTTCGGCATCGCACCACTGGCAGTGCTGATCTTTGAAATTGCACTGAGCGCGGGCTCGCTGTTCACACACGCGAACCTGCGCATGCCGGCGGTATTCGAGCGCCGGCTGCGTTGGCTGTTCGTGACACCGGAGATGCATCGCGTGCACCACTCGTGGTATCCGGACGAAACCAACAGCAATTACGGTTTTCACTTGTCGCTGTGGGACCACCTGTTCCGCAGCTACCGCGATCAGCCACGCGACGGTCATACGGGAATGACGATCGGTCTCCAGCAATACCGCCAGCCAGGCGAGCAAACCCTGGTGTCGTTGCTGTTGAATCCATTCAGGCGGGATGTGAGATCGCACGGCCCGGATTGACGGCGTCGCCGCCGCCCCTTACCTCACGGATTGGAAATAGCCGCCGGGCGCACACAAAAAAAACCCCGCGGCAACAACGTCACCGCGGGGTTCCAATTGTCCTGAAATCGGACTGTTTTGGCGCGCGTTTTACTCGAAAGCGACGCGAGCACTCAGACGTATGTACCGCGGGCGCTGGTACTGAAGAATCTTACCGTAGTCAGAATCCGGCACTCCCGCAGATGTTTCAGCGTACTCGTTGTACACGGTCGCATTCGTGCTGTTGAACAGGTTGAATACGTCCAGTGAATACAACACATCGAAGCGCCCGACTTCATGCGTGTACTGGGCGTTGACGTTCACGTTGAGCAGGTCCGGTGTGGTACCGAGCGAGCCGCGCTTGATGCCTTCTCCATTGCAGAAATGCGAACTTGCGCCGTAAGCCGCCGCAAAAACATCGGTCGGGTGCACGCCAAAGCAACTAACCGGACGTCCGGACTGCCACATCAGGTTGCTACCGAACCGCAAACCATTATCGAGCTGGTAGGTTCCGTACAACTTGACTGTGTGGCGACGGTCATTCGGCAGATTGCCGTACGAGAAGTCGACAAGTCCCGGCTGGTCGAAGTTTTGCGTAATACCCGCGTCGTCCTGGCCGTTATCCGACTTGACGTAACCTTCGTGGTTGCCCCAACTATGCGCCCATGTGTAGGTTCCGGCTATCGCCCAGCGATCGTCGAACGGACGTGTGAAGTTCAGTTCGATGGCACCGTACTGGCGTTTCGCCTCGGGATAGCGCAGCTGAGCGGCGGTCAGGCTGATGTATTCATCCTGCTCAGGAATATACACCTCCATATCGGCGCCTGGATTCGTCAGCACATACTGGTGGAACCCGGTGAACACCTCTTCAACGGTGGCACCACCAACCAGTGTGTCATCCCAGGCACCCCCCGAATTGTAATAATCGATCACAGCAGCATCAATCGCGACGTCTTCTATGGTCGTTTCGAGGTTCCGATAAATACCCTTAATGCCCAGTTCCATGCCGGAATCAAGGTAGTACTGATACCCGAGGATGAACTCCGCCTGGTACATCGGTTCAATGTTGCGGTCCGTTGTCGAACGGGTATCCGGCACCGATCCATTACCGAACACGTCCTGGGCGTATTGTGCACCCAGAGCCTGCGGCGTCAGGTCACCACCCACGGCCCCGTCCCAGTCGTAGAAGTCATGAATATACGTTTCGCCGCCGGACATGCGAATGTTGGTATTCGCTGCAATCGGCAGGTAGTACATTCCGTAGTTCGCAAAAATCTTCTGGCGGCCGTCACCGGACGGGTCCCAGACAACCGACATGCGCGGTGCCCACTGGTCGTCGATCTTGACGAACACGCCACCCTCGGCATTGAGGTTCTCAAACGATTCATTGCGCAGACCAAGCTCCACCGTCCACTGGTCGTTGATCGTCCAGACGTCCTGAATGTAAAAGGCATTGGAGCTGGTTTCGAAGGCGCCACCACTGTTGTACGTGCGCCGCCGTGCAGTTCCGCCCGACGGGCATTCGGTCGCCACATCGCACTCAAAGTACGTGTTGTTTGGATCAAGCAACCAGTACACGCCGCCTGAATTGATGGTCGCGTTGTTTGACAGCGTGTCTTCGATATCAAGACCGAACGAAAGGTCATGATCACCAAGTATCCAATTCACGTCTACGCGCGTCATTTCCCGCGTGTCGTCACCTGCTTCGACGAGAAACGCTGTCCAGTTGCCTCTTGCGACGAGGTTCGTGCCAACCGCTTCATAGATGGTTGGCTCGTCGGCGGTATCCGGTGATGTAGTCCGGCCCGCCTCGTTTTCACCGTACGACAGTGAAATCTGCAGCGTGTCCGTAATGTCACCGGTATAGGTTGCAATCCAGTTGTCACCGCCGTCCTCGAAATTGGTGTCGCCGAGGTACGCGCCGTACTGGCCGGTCGAGGGATCGAAGCCATATGTGCCTTCAACCCCGGTCCGCTTGTCGCTGAAACCGGTCAGTTCGACATGGTGACCGTCGGTTATGTAGGCATCGATCTTTGCGCCCCAGAAACCCTGATCAACTTCGTAGTTGTAGCCACGTTCCGACTGGATACCGGCGTATTGCTGGTCCGTCGTGTTGTCACTGTACAGCACGTAGTAGAACAGGCGGTCCTGGATGATCGGTCCCGATGCATAAATGTCAAAATTTGTATCGCTATTCTCATCCAGGTCGTTTGCGGCGACATAGGTTTCCGGCACTGTGTCCGTCTGCGTTTCGTAATAGACGTTGACGCCGGCCTTGAAGTCATTCGATCCACTCTTCGACCTGGCATTCATCACGCCACCGAGCGAACGGCCGTACTTGGCGGAATATCCACCCGTCTTGATTTGCAGCGTGTCATAAAACTCGAACGGAACGTCGGAGAAGCCAACGCCAGTCCGGAAGTTTGTGGTATTAAGGCCGTTGATGAAGCTGGTGTTCTCCGCGATGGACGCGCCGGCGAAACTGACGATACCGCCAGTCTGGCCGTTGCGACCAAACCGGTAATCGCCAAGTGACGTACCGGGCGCCATCATGGCAACCGCTGTCAGGTCACGTTGTACAGGCAGTTCGAGGAGTTCGCTGGAATTGATGACCAGCCCGGTCTCGCCGATGCTGGTATCGACCGCCGCGATTCGCTGGCCGGTCGTCACAATCTCTTCGATCATTGCTACCGTTGTGCCCATGTTCAGTGACACAGTGCTACCGAGTGATACCGTGACCGTCTCCCTGTCGACGACCGCGCCGCCCGACAGTACCCGTACTTCGTAGCGGCCGGTTTGCAGGCCATCGAATCGGAATTCGCCGCCCGGTCCCGGGGTTTCTGTCTTGGTGACGCCACGATTCAGGTCGGCAATTTCGACAACCACGCCGGTTGTTGTCCCTTCCACGTTACCGCGGATGGAGCCGGATGATTGCTGCGCATGTGCCGAAACCGCTAATCCGAGCATCAGGAAGGTTGCCAAAAGGCCGCTTCCAAGTGTCCGGAGGGCGCCGGCAGTAATTCGCACGCGCGCCAAGCTATTGATTAGACCGTCCATTTGATGGATCCCCTTATGCCATTCATTAGATTTGTCTTGCTATTTGCACGGGACTTGCCGGAACCTGTACTGCATCCGAGCGAGCTACCCCGATAGTGCGACAATCGTAGCATATAACCAACGGTTATCAAGCTTTAAGATTGCCCGCCACAGTCAGATTGTCAGATTTATGCAACAGTGGTTGCGTGCCGGGGCTTTGCGCTGACCGGTCTGCTCTGCCCGGGGTCCGGTTGCCAGTCGCGACATCGAGCGGAAATCGTGCCGGGGCGCCGCAAGTGCCGTGCTGCTCACATGAAAGACTTCCGCGCCGTCACCGGCGCCAGCCGCCAATGTGCGCTTGAGTCCGGATCAAATTGATCGCAATATCGCGAGCCTCGTTGCAACGTTATCCAATCCGTCGCACCAGGAGAATCGGACCTTATGACCCTTGGCCGGCCACTATCAAAAAAGGCGCAGACCCGGGCCGAGAATACCCGCAAAATTATTTCCGCCGCAGAGAAAGTCTTTGCCGAGAAAGGGGTCAGCGGCGGCACGACGCAGCAAATTGCCGACGAGGCCGGTCTTCCAAAAGCCAACGTCCACTATTACTTCCCGACAAAAGATGGCCTGTACGCCCGGGTCCTCGATGACATTCTCGAGGAGTGGAAGTCGGACGCTGCAATCTTCGACACGTCCCGGGATCCGGAAACTGTTTTCCGCGCCTACATCCGGCGCAAGATCGAACATTCCTTTACACGTCCGTACGCCTCCAAGGTCTGGGCCATGGAAATCATCGGCCGCGGGCACGTCTTCGACGAGCAGCTGAAGGACAGTTTTCTCAAGTGGAACCGAAAAAAGGTCTCGCAAATACGCCAGTGGATTCGTGAAGGCAAACTGGCAAAAGTCGATCCGCAACACCTGATGTTTGCCATCTGGGCGACCACGCAGCACTACGCCGATTTCGAGCACCAGATACGCGCAGTCAACAAGGGGAAGCCATTGAGCCGCGCGCAAACTGAAGACGCCATCGAGAGCGTTACACAGCTGTTCCTGCAAGGCGTCCTGCCAAGGAGATAGCAGGACGCTGCCCGGATTACTGAAGGGAGTCGCCCACCCGCAGGGAATGCCGGAGGGGCCAGATGGCGTTAGTCCGCCGGGTTCAACGACCTGAACGCCTGCAATGCCCGCTCACGCGTCTCCTGCAGATCGACGATCGGCGGTGGATAGTCTTCACCGAGCTCGATCCCCGATTCGTGCAATACCTCCGGCGGCGCTGTCCATGGCTCGTGTATGTAACGGTCCGGCAGCCGCGCCAGTTCCGGCACAAACTCGCGAACATAGGCCCCGTCCGGATCAAACTTCTTTCCCTGGGTCACCGGATTGAAGATCCGGAAGTACGGCGCCGCATCGGCACCGGTGCCGGCGACCCACTGCCAGCTGGCGCTGTTGTTGGCGAGATCCGCGTCGACCAGAGTGTCCCAGAACCAGTCTTCGCCATGATGCCAGTGCATCAGCAGGTTCTTGACGAGGAAGGACCCGGTCAACATCCGCACGCGATTGTGCATATAGCCGGTGCGCCGGAGTTCGCGCATGCCGGCATCGACCATCGGATAACCGGTGCGCCCGTGCTGCCAGGCCGCGAGCTCGCCCGCATTGTCGCGCCACGGGAAGCGGTTGAACTTTTTCTGCAAATTGTTGCGTGGCAACGCCGGCCGGTAGTACAGCAGGTAGTGCGAAAATTCGCGCCAGCCGAGTTCGCTCAGGAAGTGATCGACGTTCTGCTCCAGGCTCGTATCACCATCGATCGCGCGTGCCGCGTGCCACGCCTGGTGCGGTGACAATTCCCCGAAATGCAGGTGCGGCGACAGGCGTGACACGAACGGCCGGTCCGGCCGGTTGCGGCCTTCCTTGTAGTCGGCGATGCCGTGCCCGAGGAATTCGTCGAGCCGTTCGCGGGCACCCTGCTCGCCGGGTGACCAGTGGTCGGCGATGGTGCTGTACCAGCGGATCGGCGGCAGGAACGCGAGGCTGTCGATGCCTTTGTCGTTATCGACGCGATGCAGACCGTATTGGGTGGGCGTATCGACCAAGGCCCGCGGACCCGCCGTCCCCTTCAGGCAGCCGTTGCGGTAGAAGGGCGTGAACACCTTGTACGGTGTGCCATCGACTTTCGCAACGGCCGCCGGTTCGAACAGCAGCGAACCGTTACTGGAACGCACCGGGCGATCGTCGGCCGCCAGCGCGGATTTGATGTGCTTGTCGCGCGCAATCCGCCACGGTTCGTAGCAGCGGTTCCAGAACACACCACTCGCATCGACTGATGCCGCCAGTTCCGGCAGCAATGCATCAGCCTTGCCGCAAAGGACATGCAGGGCACCATCGAGCGACGCGTTCAGCGACGCCAGGCTCTGGTGCAGCCACCAGCGGCTGGCGGCGCCCATGCACCAGTGGCCGGCATTGTCATCGTCGAGTATGTAGACCGGCAGTATTGGCGCGCCGGTTGCGGCCGCGGCGGCGAGCGCTGGATTATCAGCCAGCCGCAGGTCCTGCCGGAACCAGACTATGGCCGGGCCATTGCCTCTCATGGCGCGTGAACAGGTTGGAAAACCATGTGACAAAGTATAAGTGCCACACGGACCAGCATGTCCTGCAAGTCGTAATCATTTGTAACAGCGCAATCGCTAGGAGTTCCGGCACCCGGGGTACGTCAGGCGCTGCTGCAAAAGATCGCCTGTGCGTTGCTCAATCGATATGCAACAGCGGAACGCCGGCAATCCACGGATGTACGGCGATCAGGACTATAAACACGACGACGGTGACCGCTGCCGCAATCAGTTCGCTCCTGCGCGAGGCTGGCGGCGGCGGTGTCCACGCGCCATCGCGGCGATTGATCAGCAGTATCTCTGTCAGCGCCCACACGCCCAGTGTTCCGAACAGAACCAGCGACCGCGAATCGCCATTGGCCAGCAGGTGCGCGATCGACCAGACGATGACGGCGGTCAGTTGCGGATGCCGGATCATTCGCTTCAGGTTTGTTTTTGCGTGAGAGGCCCCGAAAAGCAGCACGGACAGGAACATCAGGACCAGCGCCAAGTCGCGTCCCCATGCCGGCGGCACATAGACGGCAACCGGTTCGGCCGAACGCCAGCCGAGCACGATCAGCACGAGTCCCAGCAGTATGAGCAGTGCAAAGACAGCACGATAGGTTTTCGCACCGGCCGTCTCGACCAGTGCCTGCCGCCATGCCGTAGTCGCCGCCGGCATCATGTGTATCACTGCCCAGACTGCGAGTCCGGCGATGAGTAGTGTCATAAGGGTGCCCCTGCTTGCCGTCTTTGTTTTATTTCGCGGCAGTATAGAGCAGCCGCCGGCGCCGGTCGCGGTGCCGGCTGCTATATTGCCGCCGTGAACAACTACGACGTCATCATACTCGGCGCCGGCGCGGCCGGCCTCATGTGTGCCATCACCGCCGGTCGCCGCGGCCGCCGCGTCGTTGTCCTTGAGGGGTCGAACAGGATTGGCAAGAAGATCCTTATGTCAGGCGGCGGCCGCTGCAATTTCACCAACCTGTATTGCGAACCGGCCAATTTCCTGTCCGCCAACCCGGCATTCTGCATCTCCGCACTGAGCCGTTATACACAACGGGACTTTATTGCACTTGTGGAAAAGCACGGCATCCCGTACCACGAGAAGACCGGCGGTCAGTTGTTCTGCGATCGCTCATCCAAAGACATCGTCTCGATGCTGGAACTGGAATGCCGGAACGTCGGCGTTCGCATTGAGACGCATTGCGGCATTACCGGCGTGCGCCACGACGGGCAGTACACCGTCACCGCCAACGGTACCGTATACACCACCGGTTCACTGGTCGTTGCAACCGGAGGTCTGTCGATTCCGAAGATGGGAGCCTCCGACTTCGGCTACCGGCTGGCGCGGCAATTCGGCCTGCAGGTACTCGACACGCGCGCGGGCCTCGTGCCATTTACGCTCTCCGGACCCGTCAAAGCGATGGCGGAACGGCTTTCGGGTGTCAGTTTGCCGGTAACTCTGTCCTGCGACAGGGCTTCATTCACTGGCGATATCCTGTTCACACACCGGGGACTGAGCGGGCCAGCGGCGTTGCAGTTATCGAGCTACTGGACGCCCGGTACAGAGATCCTTGCCGACTTGCTGCCCGGCGTTGACGCGCTGGAGATGTTGCAGTCCACAAAAACAACGCGACCAAGGTCTGTGCTGCGTACGGTGATCGCCGACTGCCTGCCGCGTGCGTTCGTTATCGAACTGCAGGCACTCACGTGGCCGCAACATACAGAGCGGCCACTGGCCGAAGTAGCCACGGCCGAACTCAGTCGGATCGCCGAAATGCTGCACGCGTTTCCGCTGCGGCCATCCGGCACCGAGGGTTATCGCACGGCTGAAGTAACGCTTGGCGGCATTGATACCGGCGAGTTGTCATCGCAAAGCATGGAATGCAGGCGTCAGCCCGGGCTTTACTGTATCGGGGAGGTTGTTGACGTTACCGGGCAGCTCGGCGGTTTCAATTTCCAGTGGGCCTGGGCGTCGGGGGTTGCTGCCGGCGAATTCGCATGATGCAAGGCATCTTGCCGCAAAAACCCGTGCACCGGATACTGGCGGCTGACCTTGTTCACCTTGAATGGCGGATCATCATGCCGGCTTTTATCAGCACCATCGCGCTATTGACAATCAGCAACATCTTCATGACTTTTGCGTGGTACGCGCACCTGAAAGAAATGAGCGCAAAACCCTGGATCATCGCCGCGCTGGCCAGCTGGGGAATTGCCCTTTTCGAGTACCTGTTCCAGGTACCGGCCAACCGCATCGGTTACACCGTGCTCGGCATCGGCCAGCTGAAGATGCTGCAGGAAGTGATCTCGATTTCGGTGTTCGTGCCGTTTGCGATTCTTTATATGAAGGAACCGCTTAAGCTCGACTACCTGTGGGCCGGGCTCTGCATCCTCGGCGCGATCTTTTTTGTTTTCAGGAGCAAGTGGCTCGGCGCATAAGTGCTACCTGACCGTATCGCTGACCTGCACTCCTTCGATGATCGTGCCGATCGCGTGGCTCGTGTACTCGAACGGGTCGCCATCGTACAAGGCCAGGTCACCATCCTTACCGGGCTCGATGCTGCCGACACGATCGGCGATGCCAAGAATCCGAGCCGCCTCGATCGTGACGGCCGCGAGCGCCTGGTCGAATGAGACACCGTGCGGTAACGTCTGCGCGGCTTCGAACAGTACAACACGGGTCTTCGGCACGTAGCCCTCGTAACCGCTCTGGAACGCCACCGGGATGCCGGCGTTGATCAGCTTGCCGGCCGTCGTGAACGACAGGTTCTCCCGCTCACCGCCCGCACGCGCCATCGACGGATGCACGATAACCGGCACGCCGGCCGCCTTGATCTCATCGAGTACCAGGTAGCTTTCCGCGGCACCGTCCAGCACCAGCCGAATACCGAACTCGCTCGCAATGCGCAGCGCCGTCAGGATGTCATGATGCCGGTGCACGGTGACGAGCAGCGGCTTGCTGCCATTCAGGACTTCGGCCAGTGCTTCCTTGCGAAGATCGCGCGCCGGCGGCTCCTTTTCATCATCGTCGTCCGCCGCTGCCTGCTTGTCGAGGTAGGTCTGCGCGCCGAGCAGCTCGGTTCGCAGCATTGCCGCCGCCTTGCTGCGGCTGCCCGGGGACAGGCGGCCGGTGTCGCCGGGCACCAGCGCGCCCTCACCGAGGGTCGCCGCGACCATTGCCGCCGGCACGAAAACCGCCTCGGCTAAAGTTTCGCCTGTGGTCTTCGCGATCAGCGTCTGCCCGGAAATAATCTCGCCGGGTCCGTGACCGGTATGAATCGTCGTGACACCGAAATCACGCAGCCATCCGATCAGCGCCTCTCGGGTGTTGTAGGCGTCAGTTGCGCGGAGCTCCGGCTGAATCGCTTCCGAGCGTTCGATCTGGTCCTGGTCGTGAACCTGGTTCAGGTATCCGGCCAGGCCGACAACGGTATGCGCGTCGATCAGGCCGGGTGTAACGACCGCGGCATTGATGACCGTCATGCCGTTCGGAACCGGCACATCGTCGGCCGCGCCGACAGCCGCGATCTTGCCGTCACGAATAATGATGACGCCGTTATCGATTGGCGCGGCGGTGACCGGATAGATGCGTTCGCCACGCACGGCAATGTCGGATGCAACAGCGCCCGCCGTGAATGCCAACAGCGATGCCACAACCAGGTACTTGCTGTAACCGGCCATCAGTGCCACTCCCCGTAGCCGTGAAACTCGTGCACGACAGACGGCTGCAGCGCGCCATAGCCGCCTTCGGCAACTGCACGATCATCCGGATCGTCGATGTCGAAACGTTTAACGCCTTCGACCCAGGTTTCCAGCACCTGCGTGTATACGCTGAAAGGATCGCCCGACAGTATGACGAAGTCAGCATCCTTGCCCGGCTCCAGCGTACCGATGCGCTCGTCGAGTTCAAGCATTTCCGCGCCGGACTCCGTCAATGCACGTAGCGCCGTGTCGCGCGTCATTCCGCTACGTACGCCGAGGGCCGCCATGCGAAGGAACAGCCTCGAGTCCGTGATGTAGTCATCGGTGTGAAAACCCACTTTGGCACCGGCACGCTCAAGCGCCGGAGCGTTATCGAAATTGAGGAACTGCGCCTCCAGTTTGCCGCCCGGGCTGTCGACAATGATCAGCGAGACCGGCACGCCGGCAGCGGCGATCTCTTCGGCAACACGGCTGGCCTCGCTGACGTGATGCAGGACGACCCGGAAGCCGAATTCTTCTTTCAGCCGCAAGACCGTCATGATGTCGTCGTGCCGATGCGTGTGGTGATGCACAACGCGTTCACCATTGAGGACTTCGACCAGGGCCTCAAGGCCGAGATCGCGGTCCGGCATTTTCGTCTCATCACCGTCAGCCGCCTCGATCTTGTCCATGTATTCCCGGGCGGCAACGTACTTCTGACGCACCAGCGCCGCCGACTTGGCACGCGTACCCGGGAACGGTGCTTCCCCCCTGGAGTTCGTGCCGTTCGCCATCTTCATGCCGCCGTCGACGCTGCCGTCCTCCTTTTTATAAGCAAGCGACTCGATCGTGTTGCCATCGCGCAGCTTGACGTAGATCGTCTGGCCGCTCATCAGGTGACCGGAACCCGCCATCAGGTTCGCGGTCGTGATGCCTCCGGCGAGCGCGCGCCGGAATCCGGCATCACGGATATTGATCGAATCGAGAACGCGGACCTCCGGATGCAGGGGGCCCGAGGCATCGCCGCCGGCCACTTCGCCGATATGGCTGTGCGTGTCAACCAGTCCCGGCATAATGACTTTGCCGGCGACGTCGACGACGCTCGCATCCCGCGGTACGCGGACGCGGTCTGCCGCGCCAACAGCAGCAATCGTGTTGTCGGTTACGACCAGCGTACCGTTCGTTATCGGGGGACCCGAGACTGGCAGGATTGTGGCGCCAACAAAGGCCGTTGTTTCGGCCCGCGCTGGTGACGTTACGAGCAGGAAGATTATTGCAGCCGCTGACAGCAGGCGCGAAGTTGTTCTTGTCATTGTTGGCGGTTACTCGTGCTCCGGGCGGTCGGGCGACGATACCGCAACCGCCGGGGGCCTGCCAGACCAACAGGATTGCCACGCCCTTCGGGCTCGCAATGACGGGAGGGGGTGCGGGCCCGCAATGACTCAGGTGATTATTCCGCCGGCCGGCAGGACACCATCTGGTAGTCGAGGTCGCTCATCGTGTTGCCTTCCGGCTTGCGCAAACCGTACAGCACTCGCGTGCGGGCCTCTATGCTGCCGAGTAGCGCTTCACCCAGCCGCAACGCCTCGTTGGCCTGCGTGTTCACGTAGTGCGTCAATGATTGCCGCGCCAGTGCCGGTTTGCCGGCGTCATAAAGTGTGCGTGCGACTTCCTCGACCGACGGTTGCTCCGCGATCGTGCGGTTCTCGAACGCGGTCAGGGCTTCGGTGACTTCCGGCAGAAACTTGTCGGGCCGGTCGCAGGTAAAATACATCAGGCGCTTGAACAGGCGTCCGGCAAACTGCGTCGCCTCCTGTATCTGCCAGTCTTTGGTCAGGAACCCCCGTGCCTCATCCTTGGTCAGGTAACGATGCTTGCCATATTCCGGCAGCACGTCCTGAACGCCGATCCGGTACGGGATAAACGGCGCCGTAATCGAGCCGGTAGGCGCAACCCATAACGTCCTGAGCTCGGAATTCGATTCCTCTTTCAATTGAGCGACCTGGCCGTAACCGGTTGAGTCTTTCGAAATGCGCCGATCCCGGACGGCATCGAGCATGGCGCGCAGATCAATGGGTGCGGCATCACGCAACTCCTGCTCCATTTCCTCGCGTGGGTAGCGGACCGACGGCGTGCCGTAAACGCGCGTCACGTTAAAGGCGTCCCCGCTGTCGGGATCGTACCAGCCCTGCTTGACGGCAAAGTCGATGAAGTTGGCCGACCCCATGTAATCCGGATGATCCTGGAAATCCTGCGGTATATCGCCGATATAGCCAGGATAGAACATGACAACTTCGTCAGGCCCAAGACGACGGGCGATCCACAGTCCCTTCCCGCCGGCAAAATCGAGCAGCACCCAGCCTTCTTCATGATCGGCAAACATATGAGAGTTGCCGCCGTAGGTGGAGTAACCGTGCGTGTCGATCAGCTCGCCGACAAGTTCCGCTGCGTGCTGTGCAGATTGCGCCCGCTCCATGACGATACGCGACAGGTCACTGTAATTCGGGCCGCGTTGCGGGTTAGGCGTCATCGCCACGAGCTCGGGCCGGGAGTCACTCCAGATATCCCGTGCAGCAACACCATGCTCATTCAGCCCACCGTTCGTCAGCGGCGGCGGAAAACCCTCGTATTCGGTGTAATTCATCGTGATGTAGCGAGCCGTACGCGACACCTGCGGGATTGTTATGAACTCACCCGGCAAAAACGCCGTACTGTCGACACCAACGGTGATAGTCGCACCGGACTTGTGCTCCGCCGCAGGCACGATCTCCAGCCAGTGACTCGATACCTCATCGCCACTACCACCAAGATAGACGCTGCCATCAGTCGTCAGGTTGCTGCCGACGTATATGCCATAACTCGCCAGTGCAGGCAGCGCTGTCACGAGCATGATCGTAAAAAGTGCGAATCGTACAAACTTGCGAACGAGCATAGTTTCATTCCGGTGATCGGCGCGGGCAGGAAACGATAGCGCGCTGATCTGTCAAGAGCAACGTCAGGCCCCGGGGCGGATTATTCATGAACGTTTGGTGATGTTGGTAGGCGAAGGCGCACCCCGGCGGAGATCGCGTGCGTCTCCGTGTCCGATTGCTATCCGGTACCCGCCTCTTCTGCCGCATTACTTTCGGTAATCGGCGTCTCTGTGTTCTTACCGGCACCAGGAATCCGTTCAACACTGGCACGTTCATCACGCGGCGAATGATGGAAGAACTCCCGGTAACACCGTGCAAAGTGCGATGCCGATGAAAAGCCGGACGCGACGGCGATCTGCAAAACCGGCATTTCCGTTTGCCGCAGCAGCAACTTTGCGCGCCGCAGCCGCAACTCCAGGTAATAACGCGACGGTGTCTTGTGAAAATGCTCGCGGAAGAGACGTTCGAGCTGCCGGTTCGACAAATCGACAGACCCGGCCAGTTCGCGCAATGACAATGGATGCTCGAGATACGCCTCCATGTGGGCGATGGCGCCGAGCAGTTTCGGGTGCGAGATGCCGGTGCGGTGCTGCATCGGCATGCGTTGCGCGTCGTGCGGATGGCGAATGAAGGTGTGCAACATCTGCTCGGCGACGCTGATCGCGAGATCCTCGCCGTGATCGCGTGCGATCGAATTGATCATCATGTCGAGCGGTGCCGTGCCGCCGGAACAGGTGTAGCGGTCCCGGTCAATTTCGAACAGCGCCGCGGTCACATCGAGCTGCGGGAACTTCTCGACGAACGGCTCAACGTATTCCCAGTGAATTGTGCAGCGATAGCCTTTCAGCAGCCCGGCCTGTGCCAGTGCCAGCGACCCGCTGCAAATACCGCCGATCGCCATGCCGCCGCGGCCCATGTCGTGCAGGCGAGCCAGCGTCTTCTCGTCGCGGAACTGGTGCGCGCGCACGCCGGCACAGACGAACAGCACATCGGGCGATATCGCATCATGGATTGAGCCATGCGGCACGGTGATTACGCCGTTGCTGGCGATGACCTGTTCGCCATCCACACTGTAGGTGCTCCATGTGTAGAGTTCGCGCCCGGACTGGCGGTTCGCGGCGCGCAGCGGTTCCACCGACGATGCAAACGCCATCATCGAGAAGTTCGGCAGGAGCAGGAAGGCCACATGCTGGGGCGTCTTGACCGGCTCTTTACCAAACATGCGGCTTTCCCGTGCGGCGCGACGTGCAGGATTCAGTGCATTGCGGCCAAAAGCATACTATGAAGCCTGCATCGCGGCACCCGCGGCATTGCGCAGCGTCTGCGGTGCGGCGCCGAAATTCGCACGCATGCGGCGGGAAAAATGCGACGCATCGGCAAAGCCGCAGGCCTGGGCAATGTCGGTGATCGATTGTTCCGTGTGCGTCAGCAGCCAGTGACCCTGCCGCAAGCGCCGCTCAAGCGCATACTGCCAGGGTGACAGGCCCAGTTCGGCGCGAAATATCCGCTCAAGCTGACGCCGGGACACGCCGACGGCAGCGGCCAGCACGTCGACGGCAAGCGGTTCCGCAAACTGCTGCTCGATCATCGCAACGGCCCGCTCCAGCCGCGGATCCTGTGGCGGCTGCCCCGCCACGATCTGCGGCTGGGGCGCATCGGCTGGACGCGCCGCTTCGGCAAGCAGGATATGCATTGCCTTGTTCGCGGCACCCTGCCCGAGGTGCCGCGCAACGAGCCATGCGGCCAGGTCGATTGCGGCCGTACCGCCCGCGCAGGTGATGCGCGGCCCATCCGCGACGAAGATACGGTCCGCAACCGGTGTGACATCGGGAAACGCGCGTTTCAGGTCGCGATAGTGAAACCACGACACACAGCACTGGCGGCCGGACATCAGTCCGAGCCTGAGCAGCGTGAAGACGGCAGTGCACAGTCCGACCAGCGGCACGTTCCGGGTCGCCGCCTCGCACAGCCATGCATCGGTCGCCGGGTCCGATTGCGGCACCTCGTGCAGCAAGCCGCCCACGACGACAACGTAGTCGAACTCGCACGGGTCACGGAATGGATCGTTGACGCGGATGGCAGTGCCGCAGCTCGCGCGGATGTCGCGGCCGTCGGCACTCATTACAGTCCAGCGGCAGGCGCGCTGCCGGCTGCGATCGCCCTCGTCCGTCGCGAGCCGGAGCACGTCGATAAAGCCCGCGTAAGGCAGCAGCGTGAAATTTCGCAGCGTGACGATGCCGACGCGAAGCCGGGCCTCGCCGTTGCTGCTGTTGTTTGACCTGCCCGCCATCAGCGGGATACTGCGCAGGCCGGCGTGCCGGTGTCAATATTGTACCGGCATGTCGCAATTATCCCGGTGCCGGTGTCGGCCCGGTTCTAGCCGCCACGTGGGTTTTGCCGTGATAGTGGATCCTTGGACGATCCGCGCAAAATCAATAGCGAGCCGTGATGAAGTACTCCGCCTGGTCGCTGGCGCGCAATGCGTTCGGCGGCCACCAGCACTGGCCGCGCCAGTGGCGCAGCCCACCGCCGCAGCGGCATTACGACATCGTCATCGTCGGCGGCGGCGGACACGGACTCGCGACGGCGTACTACCTCGCGAAAGAGCACGGCATTCGCAATGTGGCTGTGCTGGAGAAAGGCTGGCTCGGCGGCGGTAATACCGGCCGAAACACGACGATCGTGCGGTCCAACTACCTGCTCGACGAAAGCGCCGCGCTTTACGAGCACGCATTGAAACTCTGGGAAGGCTTGTCGCGCGAACTCAACTACAACGTCATGTTCAGCCAGCGCGGAGTGCTGAACCTGGCTCACAACCTCGGCGATGTCCGCGCCGGCCGGCGGCGCGCCGAAGCAAACCGGCTGAACGGCATCGACTCCAAATGGCTTGCACCTGCGGAAGTCCAACGCATCTGCCCGATACTCAATACTTCGTCATCACTTCGTTACCCGGTCATGGGATCGACGTGGCAGCCGCGCGGCGGTGTCGCACGGCACGATGCCGTTGCGTGGGGTTACGCGCGCGCGGCCGACGCACACGGCGTCGACATTATCCAGAACTGCGAGGTCACCGGCATACGCCGAATTCATGGTGCGGTCACCGGTGTCGAAACGAACCGCGGTTTCATCGGTGCGAAGAAAGTCGGGCTCGTTGCGGCCGGGCACAGCTCAGTGCTCGCGGAGATGGCCGGTTTTCGGCTGCCACTGCAAAGTCATCCGCTGCAGGCGCTGGTCTCGGAGCCGATCAAGCCGGTTCTCGACCAGGTTGTCATGTCCGGTGCGATCCATGTCTACGTCAGCCAGTCGGACAAGGGCGAACTCGTCATCGGTGCCGGTATCGACGGTTACAACTCTTACGCGCAACGCGGCAGCTTCCACATCATCGAGGGGCAGATGGCGGCACTCGTCGAACTGTTCCCGATCTTCTCGCGGCTCCGCATGCTGCGGAGCTGGGGTGGCATCGTCGATGTCTGCCCGGATGCGTCGCCGATCATTTCGAAAACGCCGGTGGACGGCCTCTATATCAATGCCGGCTGGGGCACCGGCGGTTTCAAGGCGACACCGGGCTCCGGCTGGGTGTTCGCGTGGACACTCGCGAACGACTCGCCGCACCCGCTCAATGAACCGTTCTCGCTGAACCGCTTCACGAGCGGCGCGTTGATCGACGAGCACGGCGCCGCCGCCGTAGCCCATTAAAGAAGTCGACGATGCTGCTGATTGACTGTCCATGGTGCGGCCCGCGCGAGGAGGTCGAATTCCATTGCGGCGGCCAGGCGCATATCGAACGGCCTGCCGACCCGGCCAAATTGTCCGATGAGCAATGGGCCGATTTCCTGTTCATGCGCGACAACCCCAAAGGCGCTTTCGCCGAACGCTGGATGCACGCCGCGGGTTGCCGGCGCTGGTTCAATGTCCGCCGCGATACCGTTACGCACGAGATCGTGGCCGTCTATCGCATCGGCGAGCCGCCGCCCGGGAATCCGGCGTGAGCCAGCCCTATCGACTGCGGCGGGGAGGCGTCATCGACCGCGAGCGGACGCTCGGTTTTGACTTCAACGGCCGGCACTACACCGGGCATCCGGGTGACACGCTGGCATCCGCCCTGCTCGCCAACGGTGTCCGGCTTGTCGCGCGCGGTTTCAAGTACCACCGGCCGCGCGGCATCATGGCTGCCGGTGTCGAGGAACCGAACGCGATGGTGCAACTCGGCAGCGGTGCACGCACGCTGCCAAACGTCAAGGCGACGGAAATTGAACTGTTCGACGGCTTGATTGCAACAAGCGTCAATGTCTTTCCGTCAGTGCGCTTCGACGCCGGCGCGGTGATCGGTGCGTTGTCGCGATTCATGCCCGCCGGGTTCTATTACAAAACGTTCTTCGGCTCGCTCAGGCTCTGGAATCGTGTTTTCGAACCGGTCATCCGCCACGCCGGCGGCTGGGGCAGGGCACCGTCATCACCCGATCCCGACTGCTACGACCGCATGCACGCACATTGCGATGTACTGGTCGTCGGCGGCGGTCCGGCCGGCATCATGGCGGCGCGCGCGGCGGCGGCCGGCGGCGCGCGCGTCATCCTCGCCGACGAGAACGAACAGTTCGGCGGCAGCCTGCGAAACCGGCGGATACGCATCGATGACGGCACGCCGGATGCCTGGCTGCGGCAGAATCTCGATATGCTCGCCGCATTGGACGAGGTTCGCCTTTTACGGCGCACCGCGGTTACCGGGTACTTCGACGGCAACTACGTCGTCGCAATCGAACGCCGCGGTGATGAAAACAGTGCCAGTACGCCGGCACGAACCCGGCAGCGGCTGTGGCACATCCGGGCACGCAGGGTCATCCTGGCGACGGGCGCGCACGAACGATCACCCGTATTCGCCAACAATGACCGGCCCGGCATCATGCTCGCCGGCGCGGTGCAGGCATACGTCAACCGCTTCGGAGTTGCACCCGGCCGATGCATCGCCTTCTTTACCAGCAACGACCGTACTTATGAGACAGTCGCCGACTGTCTCGATGCCGGCATTGCGGTCGCCGCCGTTATCGACAGCAGGCCGCAGCCGCCGGCAGCAAAGCTCGACGCAATGCGCGAACGTGGTATCGACGTGATGGCTGGCCATGCGGTCTGCAATACGCGGGGCAAAAATGCATTGCGCTCGATTGATGTCGCGCCGCTGGCCGGCGACGGTCAGCCGTTTAAAGGCTCGCGCCGCATTGACTGCGACGTCCTGGCGGTATCCGGCGGTTACAGTCCCACGGTGCACCTGCACAGCCAGTCGCAGGGCAAACTTCGCTACGACGATGAACTGATTTGTTTCCGGCCCGACAGTACTCTGCAGGCACAACGATCCACCGGCGCCTGCAACGGCACGTTTGCCGCCGCCGACGCCATCGGCGAGGCACGCGAGGCCGGCCTGGACGCTGCCGCGGCCTGCGGTTACCCGGTCGCCGACGCCCCCCCGATGCCCATTGTCGACGAACCGGCCGCGGGTCCGCCGCAGGCACTGTGGCTCGTGCCTGGCACCGGGCATCATGGAGGTGGACGCAAGCACTTCGTCGACCTGCAGAACGACAGCACAGTCGCCGACATCCGGCTAGCAGTGCAGGAAGGTTTCGAGTCCGTCGAGCACATGAAGCGCTATACGTTGACCGGCTTCGGCACGGACCAGGGCAAGACATCGAACATCAACGGGCTCGCGATCCTCGCCGGCATCCTCGGGCGGCCGATACCCGAGGTCGGCACGACGACGTTCCGCCCGCCGTATACGCCTGTGACGTTTGCCGCAATGGGCGGCCGCGACCGCGGCGAATTGTTCGACCCGGCGCGGCTGACCGCCATGCACGACCGGCACGTCGCCGCCGGTGCCGTGTTCGAGGACGTCGGCCAGTGGAAGCGCCCCTGGTTTTATCCGCGGGCCGGCGAGAACATGCACGCGGCCGTGGCCCGTGAATGCCTGGCGGTACGCGAGTCGGTCGGTGTTCTTGACGCATCGACGCTCGGCAAGATTGATATTCAGGGACCGGACGCCGCAGAATTCCTGAACCGCGTATACACCAACGCGTGGAACAAGCTAGGCGAAGGCCGTGTGCGGTACGGCGTCATGTGCCGAGAGGACGGCATGGTGTTCGACGACGGTACAACGGCCCGCATTGGTGAACACCGCTACCTGATGACGACGACGACCGGCGGTGCCGCGAACGTATTCGATCATCTCGAAGAGTATCTGCAGACCGAATGGCCCGAGCTGCGCGTGCGACTGACGTCGGTCACCGAGCAATGGTCGACCATTGCATTAGCCGGCCCGAACAGCCGCGACGTTCTAGCAACGCTCTCCCCGGAATTGGAACTCTCCGCCGACGCATTTCCGTTTCTCACGTGGCGCGACGCGGATGTAGCCGGCATCCCGGCACGCATCTTTCGCATCAGCTTTACCGGTGAACTGCAATACGAGATCAATGTGCCGTGGCATTTCGGCGCGGCATTGTGGGATGCCGTTATCGACGCGGGACAGCAATACGGCATCGCGCCCTACGGCACCGAAACGATGCATGTCCTGCGTGCGGAGAAGGGTTTTATCATCGTCGGCCAGGAAACCGACGGCACGCAGACGCCGCAGGACCTCGGCCTCGACTGGCTCATATCCGATGCGAAGGACTTCATCGGGCGCCGTTCATTTCGGCGCAGCGACACCATGCGCCACGACCGCGCGCAGTTGGTTGGCCTGTCGCTGGCCGTCGGTGCGCCGCTCGTGCCGGAAGGTACCCAGCTCGTCGAAACGGGAACTGCCGGATTACCGCCACCGGTCCGGATGATCGGCTACGTCACGTCCAGTTACTGGAGTCCCGTCATGAAGCGGCGTTTCTGCCTGGCGCTGGTCCGGGGCGGCAGGCGACGCATCGGCGATGCCATTGACGCTGCCGTGCCCGGCCATGCAGTACCGGCGACCATTGTCGATCCTGTTTTCCTGGACCCGGGGAATTTGCGCCGCGATGGCTGACACGTTAATAACAAGAATGCGGCGCGGTCCACTGGACGGCATTGATGCAAGCCTGGTGGGTGGCAGTAGTGTCGCGCTGCGCCCGACCGGCTTTCGCACGCTGGTCAATCTTCGCGCCCGCGTCGATGACAGGGCTTTCGCCGCCGGATTGTCCGACCTGTTCGGCCTCGGGTTGCCAGCTGAACCCAATCGATATACCGGAGACGACGAGAACGCGCTGCTGTGGCTGGGCCCGGATGAATGGCTGCTGCTAGCGCCCGATAACGAGGCACCCGGCATCGAGAACCAGCTGCGCGCAGCGCTCGGCGACGATCCATGGCTCGCAATCGTCGACCTGTCATACAACTATACCGGGCTGACACTCAGCGGCTCGTCGACCCGCGACGTGCTTGCCAAAGGCTGCCCGCTCGACCTGCATGCGCGGACATTCGGCAAAGGGCAATGCGCACAAAGCATCCTGGCCGGCACCCGCGTATTGCTCCGGGCAACCGCCAGCGATACGTTTGAACTGTGGGTCCGCAATTCCTTCGCGCGCTACACGATGCAATGGCTCACCGACGCGATGGCTGAGTACTGCGACGCGTAATTGACCCCCGTCATCGCGAGGCGC
>CAZLNH010000168.1:0-4121 GCA_964560775.1 uncultured Woeseiaceae bacterium
CGTCGTGGCAAGCCCGAACGCCACCCCGTCCTGGCAAGCCCGAACGCCCCCCCGACGGGGCAAGCCCGAACGCCACCCCGTCTTTGCGAGGCGCACAGCGCCGTGGCAATCTCGCACCGATTGGCAGAGGCGGTGTCCGTGCGAGGTCGCCACGTCGCTTCGCTCCTCGCGATGACGGGGGTGCTCGGGCTCGCGGCGTGGGTTACCCGCTCGGCGGGCGGTGTGTCTTTACCTGCTCCAGCAAATGTCTCGTTGATGCATTGTCGCCCGGGTATGTATCCCCGCGAGCGACAGGGGCGATCATCGTGTTGGCGAGGCGCTTGCCGAGTTCCACGCCCCACTGGTCGAACGAGTTGATGCCCCAGATGATGCCCTCGGCGAAGACCTTGTGTTCGTAGAGGGCGATCAGCTGGCCCAGGGTTTCGGGGGTGAGCGCCGGCATCAGGATCGTGTTGCTCGGGCGGCCGCCCGGGTGGGTCTTGTGTTTGGCCAGCAGCGCGGCTTCTTTCGCCGGCACGCCGGCGGCTTTCAGGTCGGCGCGCGCCTGTTCTGTGGAGTAACCGTCCATCAGCGCTTCGCTTTGCGCGAGACAGTTTGCGATTGCAAGATCCTGTTGCGCCTGGCTCGCGCCCGATGATGCGCACGGCAGGATGAAATCCGCCGGCACGAAGCGTGTGCCCTGGTGGAGCAGCTGGTAGAACGAGTGCTGCGCGTTTGAGCCCGCCTCGCCCCAGATGACCTGGCCGGTGTTGACCTTGACCGGCTTGCCATCAGTGCGCACGCCCTTGCCGTTCGATTCCATCTGCAGCTGCTGCAGGTATGCCGGGAAGCGGTCGAGGCGGTTGTCGTACGGCAGGATCGCGTGCGCCGTCGCGCCAAAGAAATTGTTGTACAAGACACTTATTAATGCGAGCAACAGCGGCATGTTCTCGTCCGGCTTAGCCTGGCGGAAATGCAGGTCCATGCGGCGTGCGCCGGACAGCATCGCCTTGAAGCGGTCCATGCCGATGACAAGCGCGAGCGACAGGCCGACGGCCGACCACAACGAGTAGCGCCCGCCCACCCAATCCCAGAAACCGAAACGGTAGTCCGGGTGGATGCCGAACGCGTCCATCGCATCCTGGTTGGTCGATGCGGCCGCGAAGTGATCGCGCACGGCATCCGGGCCGAGCTGGCGCTCGATCCATTGCCGCGCGGCCTGCGCGTTGGCCATCGTTTCCTGGGTCGTGAACGTCTTTGAGCAGATGATGAACAGCGTCTGTGCCGGGTCGAGGTGTTCGGTCAGGTCGGCGAGCTCCGTGCCGTCGACGTTCGACACGCTGTGGAAGTTCATGCCCGGCTTCCACAAGTGTCGCAACGCCCGGCTCGCCATGACCGGGCCGAGATCCGAGCCGCCGATGCCGATATTGACGATCTCGGTCAGCCGCTGCCCGCCGTGGCCGCGGATGCCGCCAGCGTGCACCGCCTGCACGAAAGACTCCATGCGGTCGAGCACGCGCCACACGTCGAGTACGCCGGGCACATCGAGGGCCACCTGGTCCGAGAGCTTGGCGCGCAGCGCGGCGTGCAGCGCCGGGCGCTGCTCGGTCGCGTTGATGATCTTGCCGCTGAACATGGCCTCTATCGCCTGCGGCACTTTGGCCTCTTTCGCGAGGCGGACGAGCAGCTTGCGGGTCTCGGTGGTCAGGTAGTTTTTGGAGTAATCAAGGTGCAAATCGCCGCTGTCGAGGGAGAAACGCTCGGTGCGATTTTTCTCACGCTCGAACAGCTCGGCGAGGGACCGGCCCTGCAGGGAGTTGCGGTAATGCGCTTTCAGCGCCTGCCAGGCCGGCAGGTCGGTTGGGTAGCGTGCAGTTAGCTTCGGGTCAGGCATTGGGGGTTATTTCTCCGGTAGCGTCGTCGTCGCGAGGAGCGCAGCGACATTGGTGGCTCCGCACCGTCGTCGCGAGGAGCGCAGCGACATTCGTGGCTCCGCGCCGTCGTCGCGAGGAGCGCAGCGACATTAGTGGCTCCGCACCGTCGTCGCGAGGAGCGCAGCGACGTGGCGATCTCGTGCGGACAACGGCTTTGCCAATCGGTGCGAGATTGCCACGCGCTTCGCGCTCGCAATGACGTCGAGATTGCCACGCGCTTCGCGCTCGCAATGACGTCGAGCTTGCCGCGCGCATCGCGCTCGCAACGACAGAGAGATTGCTGCGCGCTCGCAACGACGGTGAGGTCGCCACGTCGCTTCGCTCCTCGCGAGGACGGGTGCTACGCCGCCTTGACGTTGTAATAATCAAGATACCAGTCAACAAACTTGCGCACCCCCACTTCCACCGGCGTGCTCGGCTGGTAGCCGACGTCCGCCGCGAGATCCGCCGTGTCGGCGTACGTGTCCGGAACGTCACCCGGCTGCAGCGGCAGCAGGTTCTTCTCGGCCTTTTTGCCGACGCACTCCTCGATCACCTCGATATAGCGCATCAGTTCCACCGGCTGTTGGTTGCCAATGTTGTAGAGGCGGTACGGCGCCATGCTCGTGCCGGGGTCCGGGTCCGCTGCATCCCAGTTCGGGTTCGGCGTGGCCGTGTTGTCCATCGTGCGGATGACGCCTTCGACGATGTCCTCAACGTAAGTGAAGTCGCGGCGATGATTGCCGTAGTTGAAGACGTCGATCGGCTTGCCTTCAATGATGTTGCGCGTGAACATGAACAGTGCCATGTCCGGCCGGCCGTACGGGCCATACACGGTGAAGAACCGCAAGCCCGTCGTCGGCAGGCCGTACAGGTTCGAGTACGTGTGCGCCATCAGCTCGTTGGCTTTTTTCGTCGCGCCGTAGAGCGCGAGCGGATGATCTACATTCTGGTGGATCGAGAACGGCATTGCCGTGTTTGCGCCGTACACCGAGCTGGACGACGCATAAACGAGATGTTCGACGTTATTGTGGCGGCAGCCTTCGAGCACGTGCAGCGTGCCGGTGATATTGCTCTCTATATAAGAGTGTGGATTCTCGATTGAATACCGCACGCCGGCCTGCGCGGCCAGGTGCACGACCTTGTCGAATTTCTCCGCGGCGAACAGCTTGTCCATCGCCGCGCGGTCCTGCAGGTCGATGCGTTCCATGCGGAAATTGTCGAAGGGCTCGAGCAATGCCGCGCGCGAATCCTTCAGCCGCACATCGTAATAGTCGTGGAAGTTGTCGAGACCGACGACATCCTCGCCGCGTTCCGAAAGCTGCCTTGCCGTGTAATATCCGATGAAGCCTGCGGCGCCGGTAACGAGAATTTTCATCGGTCGGGACTTTCCTTGCAGTGGCTGTTAGAGGCGGTCGTCGCTTTCGCCGGCAGGCAGCAGGTACTTGATATCGTACAGCATTGCATTCTCCCTGCCGTACGCGCGGATACCGGCGGCACCCAGCTCACGAAACTGGTTGTGCGCAACGGCAATGACCACGACATCATACGCGCCATTGGCTGGTTCTTCTGTCATCGTGACGCCGTACTCCTCTTCGGCTTCGTCCGGCGCGACCCACGGGTCGTGCACATCGACTGCAGCGCCGTACGACGACAGCTCGCGCACAATATCAACGACCTTCGTGTTGCGAACGTCCGGACAGTTCTCCTTGAACGCAAGCCCGAGCACGAGGATGCGGCTCTCGAGCGGCTGTATGCCCTTGACGATCATCTGCTTGATGATGCGCGACGCCACGTACAGCGCCATGTTGTCATTGATGCGGCGGCCGGCAAGGATCATCTGCGGGTGGTAGCCAAGCTGCTGCGCCTTGTACGTCAGGTAGTACGGATCAACGCCGATGCAATGTCCGCCAACCAGGCCCGGGCGGAATGGCAGGAAATTCCATTTTGTACCCGCCGCTACAAGGACTTCCTCGGTGTCGATATCGACACGCTCGAATATCATCGCCAGTTCGTTGATCAGCGCGATGTTGACGTCGCGCTGCGTGTTTTCGATGACCTTGGCGGCTTCGGCGACCTTGATGCTCGACGCCTTATGTGTGCCGGCGGTTATGACGGAACGGTAGACCGTATCGACATACTCAGCCACTTCGGGTGTCGAACCGGACGTGACTTTCAAAATCGACGGCAGGCGGTGTTCCTTGTCGCCGGGGTTGATGCGTTCCGGGC
>CAZLNH010000169.1:0-29312 GCA_964560775.1 uncultured Woeseiaceae bacterium
AAGTATCCGGGCTGCTGTCCGAGCCGGAGATCATTTCCGACCAGACCCGCTTCCGCGACTTGTCAAAGGAATACGCACGGCTCGAGCCTGTCATCAAGCTGTTCGGCGACTACGAGCGCATCGAGAAGGACATGCTTGCCGCCGAGGAAATGAGCCACGATCCCGACAGCGACGTGCGCGAAATGGGCGAGGACGAACTCACGACGCTGGCGGAGAAGCGGGATGAGTTGCTGGTCGAACTGCAGAAGTCGCTGATTCCGCCCGACCGGCACGACGATGCCAACATATTTCTCGAAATCCGCGCCGGCACCGGCGGCGATGAAGCCGCGATTTTTGCCGGCGACCTGTTCCGGATGTACTCGAAGTACGCCGAGGCGCAAGGCTGGCCGCTTGAAATCCTCAGCGCCCGCGAAGGGGAACACGGCGGCTACAAGGAAATCATCAGCCGCATCACGGGCAACGGCATTTTTGCGCAACTCAAATTCGAGTCCGGGGCACATCGCGTACAGCGTGTTCCCGCCACCGAGTCGCAGGGCCGCATTCACACATCGGCCTGCACGGTCGCGGTGCTCCCGGAACCCGACGAAGTCGAGGCAATTGATATCAACCCGGGTGACCTTCGCGTCGATACTTACCGGGCTTCCGGCGCGGGCGGCCAGCACGTCAACAAGACCGATTCCGCCGTGCGCCTGACCCATCTGCCCAGCGGGATCGTCGTCGAGTGCCAGGACGAACGCTCGCAGCACAAGAACCGTGCACGCGCAATGTCACTGCTGCAGGCGCGGCTACTGGATGCGGAACTGTCAAAACGCGCATCCGACCAGGCCGAGCGCCGGCGCCTGCAGGTCGGCACCGGCGACCGTTCCGAACGCATCCGCACCTACAACTACCCGCAGGGACGCGTGACGGATCACCGCATCAACCTGACGCTGTACAAGCTCGAGGAAGTACTCCTCGGTGACCTCGACCAGGTCATCCAGCCACTGATCAACGAATACCAGGCCGACCAGATCGCCGCGCTCGGAAACTGACGGGGCACCGGCCCCGTCATCGCGAGGCGCGCAGCGCCGTGGCGATCTCGCACAGATAATGGCTCTGCCAGGTCAAAGAGGTTGCCACGCCCTTCGGGCTCGCAATGACAGCGCAATTGCCACGCAATGCGCGGGCAAGGACATGGGACATGCGGCCCCTGAGGAGCACCGGTAGCCCCTGCGGGGAGTCCTTTGGTGGAAATAAAGCGGACCGCAGGGAGCCATTCCTCCAAAGGACTCCCCGCAGGGGCTACCGGTGCGGAGCTAAACCAAGTGCCACAGGTTCATGAATAGTCAGGACCGGGATCAGCTCTGCAACCGCAGGTAATTCAGCACGTCCGAACGCGTGATCAACCCGAGAAACTCGTCTCCGTCGACAACGGCCGCATACGGCTGCACCTGCAGCATGGCAACCACGTTGTTGACACTCATGTCCTTGTCGACCTGCAGATAGGCGGTCTGCATCGCATCGCGTACACTGGAGTTCATCAGGTCCGGTTTGCCGAACACGTAACGGATGATGGCTTCTTCGGTCAGCACACCGGCAAGTCGGTTGTCGTCCATAACCGGCAGCTGTGAGAACCCTGCATTGCGCAGGCGATTGTGCGCTGTCGTCAGCACGTCGTCCGGACCGACAGTAATCGTCGCGCGCTCAACGTGAAGGCGCCCGATCAGGTCGCGCAGGTCCCCGTACTTCTCGCGCGTGATGAATCCCTGGTCTTCCATCCAGAAATCGTTGAACAGCTTTGACAGGTACTTGTTGCCGGTATCGCAGGCAAACGACACGACGCGCCTGGGCTCTGTCTGCTCCCGGCAATACTTCAGCGCTGCCGCCACCAGCGTACCGGTCGACGAACCGGCCAGCAGTCCTTCCTTGCGTAACAGCTCGCGTGCGGTGCTGAACGATTCGTCATCGCTGATGCTGTAGGCTTTTTTGACGCTACTGAAGTCAGCGATATCCGGGATGAAATCTTCGCCAATTCCCTCGACGAGCCAGCCGGCCTTCTTGTCCGTCAATTTACCGGTATTGATGTAGTCCGCGAGTATGGAGCCAACCGGGTCGGCCAGGATGACGTCGACGTGCGGTGCGTTGGCTGCAAGATACTTGCTGATGCCACTTACTGTACCGCTCGAGCCTACGCCCAGGACGATGGCATCAACGTCGCCGTCAAGTTGTTCAAATATCTCCGGCGCCGTTGTCCGCTCGTGCGCCAGCGGATTGTCTGGATTGCCGAACTGGTTAATGAAGAACGCACCTTTTTCGTCGGCGATGCGCTTGCCCAGGTCCTGGTAGTATTCCGGGTGGCCCTTGGCCACATCCGACCGGGTCAGCACGACATCAGTGCCCATGGCACGCAGGTTGAAGATCTTTTCCTGGCTCATCTTGTCGGGCAGCACCAGTATCAGGTGGTAGCCTTTCTGCTGCGCGACCAGCGCGAGACCAAGGCCCGTGTTGCCGGCCGTCGCTTCGACAATGGTGTCGCCCGGTTTGATGTCGCCGCGCCGCTCCGCCTCTTCTATCATCGACAACCCGATACGGTCCTTGATGGAGCCGGCGGGATTGGTCAGTTCGAGCTTCAGGAACAGCCGGCAACGGCCGGTATCAAGATTTTTGACCTCGAGCATCGGTGTCTTGCCGACCATTTCGAGAATATTGGAATAGACTTTCATGTCAGTGATGGCTGTCCGGATTTCAGGCAGCCATGGTACGCGATGGGCGATGACAGGAGCCAGCAGATTGGATGAAGCGGTAACGATCGGCGCGGTACTCGCGGCGGGCAGCAGCCAGCTTGAGCGGGTCAGCGACAGCGCGCGCCTTGAGGCCGAACTGCTGCTGGCACGCGCGATCGACATGCCGCGCAGTTTCCTGTTTGCGCACCCGGAAGACGAACTTGATGCTGCCTCACTCGAACGCTTTGAGGTGAGCCTCGAGCGCCGCCTGGCCGGTGAGCCGATGGCCTACATTTGCGGCGAGAAGGAATTCTGGTCGATGATGCTGATGGTCACACCGGCCACGCTGGTACCGCGACCGGAAACTGAACTTCTCGTCGAGCAGGCCCTCATGCGCCTGCCGCGGCGCGTTGAATCCAGAATTCTCGACCTTGGCACCGGCAGCGGCGCGATCGCACTCGCGCTGGCCCGGGAGCGGCCCATGTGCGAGGTAACCGGGACGGACATCAGCGAGGCGGCCATTGCTGTTGCCATCCAGAATGCGCGGCAACAGTCGTTGCCCAACATACACTTTGTCCATGGCGACTGGACTGCCCCGGTGCAGGGAAAGTTGTTTGATCTTGTCGTATCAAACCCGCCCTATATTGCCGACAGCGATGACGCGCTTGACGCGCTCGGCTTCGAACCCCGGTCCGCGCTGGCGGCAGGGGCGGACGGCCTGGATGCGATACGTGCTCTCGCCGTCCAGGTGCGGCATGTCATCAGGGCGGGCGGCACGCTGTTGCTTGAGCACGGTGCGGAACAGCACGCGGCAGTTGCCAGCCTGCTGGCCGGCCATGGCTACACTTCAATAACCGTCGCCACCGACCTCGCCGGTCTGCAACGCGTCACGTCTTCCGAATGGCCGGGCTGGTGACGCGGTCGCATTCTATGGTAAATACCCAGTCCCATTCGAAAACCACAGGCCTGACATGATCACACTAGCGACCAGCCACGGCGACATAACGATCGAATTGCTGGAAGAGGCCGCGCCGGTTTCATGCGCCAACTTCCGGAAATACGTCGACGATAATTTCTTTGACGGCACGGTCTTTCACCGTGTGATCCCGAATTTCATGATCCAGGGCGGCGGCTTCGACGAAAGCATGCAACGCAAGGAAACGCTGGCACCGATCAAAAACGAAGCCGACAACGGCGAGAAAAACCTGCGCGGTACACTGGCAATGGCGCGCACCGCGGACGTCAACAGCGCGACGTCACAGTTCTTTATCAATTTGCGCGACAACGCTTTTCTCGACCACGGCGGCCGGGATTTCGGTTACGCCGTATTCGCCCGCGTTACGGATGGCATGGACGTCGTCGATGCAATAGCCGGTGTCGAGACCGGGAACAAATCCGGGCACCAGGACGTGCCGTTGGAGCCGGTCGTTATCCGCGAAGTGAAATGACCTGTCAGGCGGCGTCGGCCTTTTTGGCCGCGGCCGGGTCGTAGCCCAGGTTCGGCGACAGCCAGCGCTCGGCGTCAGTCACGCTGATACCCTTGCGTGCGGCCAGCGACTCAAGCTGGTCCCGGGCGATCTGGCCGACAGTGAAGTACCGTGAATCCGGGTGTGAGAAATAGTAGCCGCTGACAGCGGCGGTCGGGTACATCGCGAACGACTCGGTCAACCGCAGGCCGATCGCATCCCCGGCATCGAGCAACTGCCAAAGCTTGGCTTTCTCAGTGTGATCAGGACACGCCGGGTAGCCGGGGGCCGGCCGTATGCCGGTGTAGCGCTCGGCGATCAGTTCCTCATTGCTAAGCGTTTCGTCACGATCATAACCCCAGTATTCCCGGCGGACCTTCAGGTGCAGGTACTCCGCGAGTGCCTCGGCCAACCGGTCCGCCAGCGCTTTCAGCAGGATGCTGCTGTAGTCGTCATGGTCGGCCTCGAAACGTTTGACGTGTTCATCGATACCAATGCCGGCCGTGACGGCAAACGCGCCGATGTAATCCGCCAGCCCGCCTTCCTCGGGTGCAACAAAGTCCGCAAGGCAGTCGTGCGTCTTGCCTTCCGGTTTCGCACGCTGCTGGCGCATCTGGCAGAGCCGCAATCGTTCAGCCTGGCGGTCGTCATCGGTAAACACGCGAATGTCGTCGTTGTCGTCGGCATTGGCCGGGAAAAAGCCGAACACCGCGCGCGCTTCCAGCCATTTCTCGCCAATGATTCGATCGAGCATGTCCGTGGCATCCTTGTACAGCGAACGCACGGCTTCGCCGGTTTTCGGGTCGTCGAGGATGTCCGGGAAACGGCCGTGAAATTCCCACGCATTGAAGAACGGCATCCAGTCGATGTAGTCGCGCAGTACGGCGAGATCGATATCCTTCAGTACCCGCGTCCCGGTGAACGATGGTGCCGGCGGCTTGTAGTTCTGCCAGTCGCAGCGATGCCGGTTGTCGCGCGCCTCGGTGAGCGTCAGCTTCGGCGCCAGGCGCGAATTGCCGCTGTGTCGGTCGCGGCGGCGCGCATTTTCTTCGCGGACCTTGAGCGCAAGCCGTTCACGGCTGCCCGTTTCGACCAGTGCCTGTGCGATACCGACCGATCGTGAGGCGTCCTTGACGTAAATGACCGGACCTTCGTAGTGCGGCTCGATTTTAACGGCCGTGTGCGCCGGCGACGTCGTTGCACCACCGATCAGCAACGGCAATGTAAATTTCTGGCGCTGCATTTCGCGGGCAACATTGACCATTTCATCGAGTGACGGTGTGATCAGGCCGGACAAACCGATGATCTGTGCGTTCTCGCGCCGTGCAGTCTCGAGTATTTTCTCGCAGGACACCATGACACCGAGATCGATGACTTCGAAATTGTTACATTGGAGCACGACGCCAACAATGTTCTTGCCGATGTCGTGCACGTCCCCCTTGACGGTCGCCATTACGATCTTGCCATTCGTTTCGCGCGCACCGCCCTTCTCTTCCTCGATATACGGGACCAGGTAACCGACGGCTTTTTTCATTACGCGCGCCGATTTTACGACCTGCGGCAAGAACATCTTGCCGTCGCCAAACAGGTCGCCGACGACATTCATGCCAGACATCAGCGGTCCTTCAATGACATCGAGTGGCCGCTCAGCGGCCGCACGGGCTTCTTCGGTATCCTCGACGACAAACTCGTCAATGCCCTTTACCAGAGCATGTTCGAGCCGCTTGTTGACGGGCAGTTCACGCCAACTCATGTCCTGCGTATCACGCTTGATGCCCGACGCCTGGCCGCGGTATTCCTCGGCGATCGTAAGCAGTTTTTCCGTTGCATCGGGGCTGCGATTCAGAATGACGTCCTCGACAGCGTCGCGCAGCGTCGTCGGCAGGTCCTCGTAGATCGCAAGCTGCCCGGCATTGACGATGCCCATGTCCATGCCGGCCTTGATCGCGTGGTACAGAAAGACCGAATGAATCGCCTCGCGGACGATGTTGTTGCCGCGGAACGAGAACGACACGTTGCTGACGCCGCCGCTGACGAGCACATGGGGCAGCAGTTCCTTGATCTGGCGCGTCGCCTCGATGAAATCGTGGCCGTAGGCATTGTGTTCCTCAATGCCGGTCGCCACCGCGAATATATTCGGGTCAAAGATGATATCGGCCGGGTCAATGCCGACCGTCTTTGTCAGGATTTCAAAACAGCGCGCGCAGATCGACACCTTGCGCTCGACAGTGTCCGCCTGTCCCTTTTCGTCGAATGCCATGACGACGACCGCGGCACCGTAGTCGCGCACGAGACGCGCCTGTTTGATGAACGCATCCTCGCCCTCTTTCAGGCTGATCGAGTTGACGACACTCTTGCCCTGCATGCAGCGCAGGCCCGCCTCGATGACTGACCACTTGGACGAATCGATCATGACCGGGACACGCGACACGTCCGGCTCGGCGGCGATCAGGTTCAGGTATTTGACCATCGCCTGCTCGGAATCGAGCATGCCCTCGTCCATGTTGACGTCAATAATCTGGGCGCCGTTTTCGACCTGCTGACGCGCAATCTGCACAGCAGTCGCGTAGTCATCCGCCTCGATCAGGCGCCGGAAATGCGCCGAGCCGGTCACGTTGCTGCGCTCGCCGACGTTGACGAACAGGTCGTCCGGCCCGATGTTCAGCGGCTCGAGCCCGGACAGCCGGCAGCGCACGGGCACGTCAACGATTGTCCGTGGCGGCTTGCCGGCGATGACACGGTGCAATGCGCGTATGTGTTCCGGCGTAGTGCCGCAACAGCCACCGACCAGATTGACGAGGCCGCTGTCGGCGAATTCACCGACCACTTCGGCCATCTCGTCGGGCGTCTCGTCGTACTCGCCGAATTCGTTCGGCAATCCGGCGTTCGGGTGCGCGCTGACGCCGGTATTGGCGATCCGCGACAGCTCGGCCACATACGGCCTGAGGTCGGCGGCACCGAGCGCGCAATTCAGGCCGATCATGAACGGCTGTGCGTGGCGTACCGAATTCCAGAAGGCCTCGGTTGTCTGTCCGGACAGCGTGCGGCCCGACGCATCAGTGATCGTGCCGGAGATCATGACCGGCAGTGTTGTGCCGCTTGACTCGAACGCGCGGCGCACGGCAAAGATCGCCGCCTTTGCATTCAGCGTGTCGAAGATCGTTTCGATCATCAGGAAATCAACGCCGCCATCGATCAGCGCCTGCGCGGATTGCTGGTACGTGCGTGCCAGCTCGGCAAAGCGGATGTTACGGAAGCCCGGGTCATTGACATCGGGCGAGATCGACGCCGTGCGGTTGGTCGGCCCGAGTACCCCGGCGACAAAACGCGGCGTGCCGCTTTCAGCGGCGTGCGCATCGGCACATTCACGTGCGAGCCGCGCGGCGGCAAGGTTCAGGTCCGGGACCAGGCTTTCCATGCCATAGTCGCCCATCGACGGTGCGTTCGAATTGAACGTGTTCGTCTCGATGACATCGGCGCCGGCGTCAAGGAATTGCCGGTGAATGTCGCGAATGACATCCGGCCGCGTAATTGACAGCAGGTCGTTATTGCCTTTCAGGTCACGATGCCAGTCGCGATACTGGCTGCCGCGAAACTCATCCTCGTTGAGTTTCAACTGCTGGATCATCGTGCCCATGGCACCGTCCAGCAGCAGGATGCGTTCGGCAAGCAGTGACTTCAGTGCGGTGATGCGTGTGGTCCGATCCATGGTCTGTCCTTCAGGCCGCTGCTTGCTGCGGCCGCACGCCCAGTGCGTGGCATATGGCGAATGTCAGTTCTGAGCGGTTCAGTGTGTAAAAGTGGAATTCGTTGACGCCCTCGGCCTGCAGCCGCTGCACCTGGTCAATCGCCACGCTCGCGGCAATCATCTGGCGCGTCTCCGCATCGTCATCGAGTCCGGCGAAACGATCCTCGAGCCAGGTGGGTACCGTTGCACCGCACTGCGACGCAAAGCGCTTCAATTGCGGGAAGCGCGTGATGGGCAATATGCCGGGCACAAGCTGCGAGTCGATGCCGGCGGCCGAACACCGGTCGCGGAAGCGGAGGTACATGCCGGTATCGAAAAAGAACTGAGTAATGGCACGACTCGCGCCGGCGTCGAGCTTGCGCTTCAGCGCGTCAAGATCGAAGGCCGCATCGGGTGCTTCCGGGTGTACTTCCGGATACGCCGCGACGGAAATGTCGAAATCTGCGACAGCCTTGAGCCCGGCGACGAGGTCCGCGGCATAGGCATAGCCGTCCGGATGTGGCCGGTACTTGCCGCTATCCTTCGGCGGGTCGCCCCGCAATGCGACGACGTGGCGCACGCCCATGTCCCAGTACGCACGCGCAATGTCGTCGATTTCGCCACGGCTCGCGCCAACGCAGGTCAAATGCGGCGCGGCGGTCAGCTCGGTTTCGCACAACAGCCTCGCAACGGCATTGTGCGTGCGCTCGCGTGTCGAGCCGTCGGCGCCGTAAGTCACGGACACAAAATGCGGCGACAGCACGGACAGGCGCTGGATGGACTGCCACAGCGTCTGCTCCATCGCCTCGGTCGCGGGCGGGAAGAATTCGAACGAGACGTTCGGTACGTTGCGGGTGGCGGTTGCCGGCTGGTTGGTCATCGGTCGTCCTGTCGTTGTTGGGGTGGTCAAGCGGCCTGTGCGCTGGATTCGGCCGGTCGCGCCGTTGCGATCAACCAGGCCGGTTCCTGTTTCGGCACAAGGCGCGCCGGAGCGAGCCGCAAACCGCTGTCGGCACAGTAGCCGGCCAATAAATGTTTCAGTTCCGCGCTGTCGTGGCGGCCGATTGCCGCCAGGATGAATAGCTGCCCACCCGGCGCCAGCAGCCGGCGGGCCTCACGGAGCGCCGCAACCGGATCGTCGGCATCGACCAGTACATCGTCCAGGATGACCGTGTCGAACTCGCCCGCGGCAAACGGCAGCTGGTACATGTCGCCCGCCCGCAGGCTGCAATTGGGCAAGCCGGCGAGCAACAGCTCCGCCCGCGCTACTTCGCGCGCGCTTGCATCGATATCGACTCCGACAGCGCGATGCGCCCGGCTGGCCAGCAGCTTCAGCAGCCGGCCTCGTCCGCAGCCGATATCCAGCAGGTCACCGACCGGTGTCGTTACCGTCAGGTCGACGATCGCGCGGTGAAGGTCCCGGTCAGCGGCGGGTGCGTCCGGGGTGGATGCGCCCGCGTCATCAAGCCCGCTGCTCCGCAACCGGCGCAAGCGCGCGGCGTCGGCAGCAAACTCAGGGTCTTTGGTCGGAATCAGGCGCAGCAATTCACGCCTTGCCGCGGCGCCGCGGCCACGCGCCGGCACACGGTAGTAAACGCGTTGCCCATCGCGGAACCGCTCCAGCAGTCCGCTATCGCACAGCAATTTGAGGTGCTGCGAGACGCGGGGCTGGCTTGAGCCCGACACAGCCGTCAGTTCAGACACGCTGCATTCGCCCTGCCGGCACAGCGCCACGAGGCGCATGCGCACCGGGTCGGCGAGCGCCTTCAACTGGCCCAGCAGGTTGACGGTATCAGGTAACATAATTAAGTTATTACGATATCTTTATATATTGTGGCAAAGCAGTCTAACACAGCGTACGGGTGACAAGGAATAGCGCGGGGGTTGGCCCGTATTATTCATGAACGCACGATGATGGCCGGGGCGGAGGCGCACCAAACCGTTCATGAATAATCCGGCTAGTGGACCGTGTCGGACTCCGCTTGCGGCCCGCCGGCAAAAACACGCGTCAGGTCAACCGCATCGAAGGTACGCGTTTCGCCGCAATACTCGCAGGTCACGTCGACCGAGCCGTACTCACGGCAGGCGGCTTCGGTGTCCTCCTGGCCCAGAAGGCGCAGGACGTTTTCCGCCCGCTCCTGGGAACAGCGGCAACGGAAAACGACGTCCCGGCGCGTGAAGACGCGGAGGTCGTCTTCGGCAAACAGGCGTCCGAGCAGGTCGAGGCCGGCGCCGCCGACAAGATCGCGCACTGACAGCGTGCCGGCCAGCAGGCCGAGCCGCCGCCAGTCGTCCTCGGGCGCGTCGCCGCGGTCCGGCATATGCTGCAGCAGTATGCCGCCGGCGAGGGTCGGGTCGCTGACCAGCGCAAGGTGGCTCGGAATCTGCGCCGAGCGCTGGTAGTAATTCTCGAGACTGGCGGCGAGGTCGTCGCCGGTGACCTCGACGATGCCCTGGTAGGGCCGCTCCACGTCGCCGCCATCGACCGTGATCGCGCAATTGGCGCGCGCAACCAGTTCGCTGAACCCGGCATCAGCGTGCGGCACGTCGCCGCGCACCATGCCGCGCAGCTCGAGATCGCTGCTGCACTGCATGACGAGCATGGACAGCGGCCCGTCGCCGCTCAACTGCATCGTGATCATGCTCTTGTACTTCAGGCCGTGTGCGATCAGCGCGCTCGCCGCGGCTGAATGGCCGAGGATCTCCTGCAGCGGACGCTCGTACTCATGATTGACCAGCATGCGCTGCCAGGACTTCTCGAGTTGCACGAGCGCGCCGCGCACCGGCAGCGACTCGAACGCAAAGGGAATGACGGTATCGGTATGCAGCATCGGTCCAGTGAGACGTTATCCGGTTAATGTAGTTGCCGCACGGGTGGCAACCGGTCAGCCGTCGCGCAAACGCCGCCTGAGCGATTCGTTGACCTGCGACGGATTCGCCTTGCCTTGCGACTCTTTCATCACCTGGCCGACCAGGTAACCTATAATCTTTTCCTTGCCGGCGCGGTAGTCGGCTACCTGTTCCGGGTTGGCGGCGATTACGGCATCAACAATACGATCAATAGCCGAGGCATCGGTAATCTGCTTCAAGCCGTGCGCCGCGATGATCTCGTCGGCGCTGCCCTCGCCCGCCCACATCGCTTCGAACACGTCTTTCGCAATCTTGCCGGAAATAGTGCCATCGTCGATTCGCGCGAGTAGTCCGGCCAGCGCATCAGCCGTCACGCGCGTATCGTCGATATCGAGACCGTCACGGTTAAGCGCGCCAAGCAACTCGCCGATGATCCAGTTGGCGGCCTGCTTCGGATCGCCGGCCGCAGCCGACGCAACCGCTTCAAAATAATCGGCGAGCGTCCGGCTCGCCGTCAGTATCTCGGCGTCGGCAGTGCGCAGTCCATACTCCTTGATAAAACGCGCCTGCTTGGCGTCCGGGAGTTCGGGGAGCGTTTCGCGAACACTCGAAATAAACGCTTCGTCGATTTCGACCGGCAGCAGGTCCGGGTCCGGAAAGTAACGGTAGTCGTTCGCCTCTTCCTTGGTGCGCATCGGGCGCGTCTCATCACGGTCTGCATCGTACAGGCGCGTTTCCTGCACGATTGAGCCACCGTCCTCGAGCACCTCGATTTGCCGGTCAATCTCGAAATTGATTGCTTTCTCGACGAAGCGGAATGAGTTGAGGTTTTTGAGCTCGGTGCGTGTGCCGAGTGCCTGTTGGCCGCGCGGCCGTACCGACACGTTGGCATCGCAACGAAACGAACCTTCCTGCATATTGCCGTCCGACACCTCGAGATAACGGACGATCGAGTGAATGCGGCGCATGTAGGCCACGGCTTCCTTCGCTGAACGCAGGTCGGGCTCCGAGACAATCTCGAGAAGCGGCGTTCCGGCACGGTTCAAGTCTATGCCCGAACTGCGGTCGAAACCCTCATGCATGGACTTGCCCGCATCCTCCTCGAGATGCGCGCGTGTAATGCCGATGCGCTTTTCATTGCCGTCATCATCGCGAATCGTCAGTTCGCCCTTCCCTACGATGGGCAACTCGTACTGGCTGATCTGGTAGCCCTTGGGCAAGTCCGGGTAGAAGTAATTCTTGCGCGCAAATACCGAGCGATTTGCGATTGCCGCATTGACGGCGAGGCCGAATTTGACTGCCATGCGCACAACCTCGGCATTCAGTACCGGCAGTACACCGGGGTAGCCGAGGTCAACCAGGCAGGCCTGGGTATTGGGCTCGGCGCCATACGCCGTCGCCGCACCGGAGAAGATCTTGCTGCGAGTCGCGAGCTGCGTATGGATTTCGAGGCCGATGACCACCTCCCACGCAGCGCTCATAACCAGCCCTCCGGTACGCGCTGGTGCCAGTCGGTTTCGGCCTGGTAGCGCGCGCCGATGTTCAGCAGCCGGGCCTCGGCGAACGGCGCAGCGACGAGGTGCAAGCCGACCGGCAGCGAGTTGACGAAGCCGCACGGCAGCGACATGGCGGGCAAACCGGCCAGGTTCGCGCCGATCGTATAAATATCGTTCAGGTACATCGTGACCGGATCGTCGGTCTTGTCGCCGAGCGCAAACGCCGGCGTCGGCGACGTGGGACCTGCGATGACGTCGACGTCCGCAAACGCCTTTTTAAAATCATCGCTGATCAGTTGGCGGACTTTCTGCGCCTTCAGGTAATACGCGTCGAAGTATCCGGCAGACAGCACGTACGTACCGGTCATGATCCGCCGCTTGACCTCCGCGCCGAAACCTTCACCGCGGCTGCGGCAATACAGGTCCATCAGGTCAGTGGCATCTTCCGCGCGGTAGCCGAAACGTACGCCGTCAAAGCGCGACATGTTTGACGAACACTCCGCCGGCGCAACGACGTAGTACGTCGGCACTGACAGGTCGAGATTCGGCAGGTCGATCTCGCGCAATACCGCGCCCTGCTCTTCGAGCGCCCTCAGTGCCGCACGTACCTGCACCGCGTTGTCCTCGTCGAGTCCGGCATCGAAATGCTGGCGAACAATGCCGACACGCAGTCCCTTGATCGGCTGGTCGAGTGCCGCCGTGTAGTCCGGCACCGGTTGATCGACACAGGTCGAATCGCGCTCGTCAAAACCGGCCATGACGCCGAGCAGCAATGCCGCGTCGGCGGCCGAGCGCGTAATGACGCCAGCCTGGTCGAGGCTGGACGCAAACGCAATCATGCCGTGACGCGATACGCGGCCGTAAGTCGGCTTCAGGCCAACGGTACCCGTCAATGCAGCGGGCTGGCGTATCGACCCGCCGGTATCCGTGCCGGTCGCAGCCGGGGCAAGGCGAGCGGCGACGGCCGCGGCAGAGCCGCCGGACGAACCGCCCGGTGACTTCGACAAATCCCATGGGTTCCTGACGGGACCGAAGTAACTCGTTTCGTTTGACGAGCCCATCGCAAACTCGTCCATGTTTGTCTTGCCGAGCATCACGGCACCAGCTGCGGCCATTCGTGCAACAACGGTCGCATCGTAAGGTGATACGAAATTATCGAGCATCCGCGAGCCGCAGGTTGTACGCACGTCGCGCGTGCAGAATATATCCTTGTGAATAATCGGCAGGCCATTCAACAAACCTGCGTTGCCGTTTGCACGCGCCTTGTCGGCGACGTCTGCCGCGGCGAGTGCTTCATCGGCCGTAATACTTATAAATGCATTAAGCACTTCGTGGTGTGCGTCGATGCGGGTAAGCAGCGCTTCGGTCAGCTCACGCGACGAAAACTCACCATTGGTGAGTCCCTGCGCCAGCCCGGTCAGCGTGCGCGCATGGATTGTTCCGTCTACACCGCTCATTTATTCGATAACTTTAGGCACAAGGTACAGGCCGTCCTGCACGGCCGGCGCATTTTTCTGGATATGCTCGCGATCGTTGGTCTCGGTGACCCGGTCCGGCCGCAGGCGCTGGGCCTGGTCCAGCGGGTGGGCCATCGGCGCGACGTCCTCTGTCGGCGCAGCCTTGAGCTGGTCGACAAATTCCACGATGCGTGACAGCTTGCCGACCACATCACTCATTTCATCGTCGGCCAGGCGGAGCCGCGCCAGCGTCGCGATATGCTGAACCTGCTCTTTACTGAGTGACACGGTACTACCCTGGAAAAGCCGTTTGCTAAAAAGGCGCGGGAGCGCGCGGCCGCAATAATACACGCCGTCTTGCTCAATGTCCTGCGCATTGTTAGATTACAGAGTTAATCTCTTTCGCGGGACTCTCCCCCAACATGCTGAAAAATATCCTGGGCTACTTCTCGAACGATCTGTCAATCGATCTCGGGACCGCCAACACGCTCATCTATTCCCGCGGCCACGGAATCGTGCTGAACGAGCCCTCCGTGGTCGCCATCCGGGAAGACAGCGGACGTGGCGGGCGCATTGTCGAGGCCGTTGGCGCCGAGGCAAAGAGCATGCTCGGCCGCACCCCCGGGAATATCACAGCTATCCGGCCGCTGAAGGACGGCGTAATAGCGGATTTCACCGTTACCGAGCGGATGTTGCAGCATTTCATCCGCAAGGCGCACGGCTCGCGCTATTTTCGCCCCAGCCCGAGAGTGCTGATCTGCGTGCCCTATGGCTCGACGCAGGTTGAGCGGCGCGCCATTCGCGAGTCGGCCGAAGGTGCGGGTGCACGCAAGGTGCTGCTGATCCCCGAACCGATGGCAGCCGCCATTGGAGCCGGCATGCCGGTGCACGAGGCACGCGGTTCGATGGTGCTCGATATCGGCGGCGGCACGTCTGAAGTGGCGGTAATTTCGCTGAACGGCATAGTTTACGCAGCATCGGTGCGCATCGGCGGCGACCGGTTCGACGAGGCAATCACCAACTACGTGCGCCGCAACTACGGCATCCTGATCGGCGAGGCCACCGCGGAACGGATCAAGCATGAAATCGGCTCGGCGTTTCCCGGCCAGGAAGTCATGGAAATATCTGTCAAGGGCCGCAACCTGTCAGAAGGTGTGCCGCGCAGTTTCACGCTGAACAGCAACGAGATCCTCGAAGCGCTGCAGGAACCGCTGCAGGGCATCGTCGGGGCCGTCAAGGAAGCGCTGGAACAGACGCCGCCCGAGCTCGGCGCTGACGTTGCCGAGCGTGGCATCGTGCTGACCGGCGGCGGCGCCATGCTGCGTGAGATCGACAAGCTGCTGATGGAAGAAACCGGCCTGCCCGTCATCATTGCCGACGACCCCCTTACCTGCGTCGCCCGTGGCGGCGGCCGCGTGATCGAACTGATCGACGAGCACGGCCCTGCTGTCTTCGGGCTGGAATAAACCGCATGATGCGCTCCGGCCCACCACACGCCCGGCCCCGGCGGGTCCGGCGCCGGTCCTGACGGCGTCGGGGCTTCGCTGATGGTCTCCGCCCGCAACGGAAACCAGCATCGCTCAAGCAGGACCCCGGCGCTCGGTTTGCGCTGGCTGCTGCTGGCGGGCCTTAGCATCCTGCTCATGGTTGTCGACCACCGGCAACAGCATCTCGATACGCTCAGGAAGGCCATTGGCGCCACTGTCTACCCGTTACGCGTCATCGTCGATGCACCGGTTTCTTCCTGGCAATGGCTCAAGTCTACGACCGCCAACCGCAACGCCCTGTTGCTGGAGAACAGCCGCCTTCATACCGAACGCCTGCTGACCAATGCGAGGCTGCAGCGTTTCGCCGCTCTGGAAGCCGAGAACGCGCGCTTGCGCAGCATGCTCGAGGCAACAACGCGCGTACGCGATCGCGCACGGGTTGCCGAAATCATGTCGGTGAGTGGCAACCCGTTCCGCCATGCCATCGTCATTGACAAGGGCCAGACGGACGGTGTGTACGAAGGACAGGCGATAATCGACGCGGACGGTGTTGTCGGCCAGGTCATCGAGGCCGGGTTGCTGTCGTCACAGGCGCTGTTGATCACCGATCCCGACCATGCGCTGCCGGTCGAACTGAACCGCAACGGGCTGCGCACGATTGCGTTCGGCACCGGCGAGTACGCGCGTCTCGACCTGCCGTTCCTGCCCAACAATGCCGACATCGAGGAAGGCGACCTGCTCGTGACATCGGGCCTCGGCGGCGCGTTTCCCGCTGGATACCCGGTCGGCATCGTCACGTCTGTGACGCGCGTGCCGGAGGAGCCGTTTGCCAGCGTGGCAGCGACCCCGTCGGCCGCGCTGGACCAGGTACGCGAAATCATGCTGATCTGGTCGGGCGAAGCTGAGGCTGAGGCCGATACCGACGCTGATACCGACGCCGCGAGCTCCGCCGGAGATTCCGATGAGCAGTGAGCGCAGCGCACGCCACCTGCCGATACTGGCCTCGATCATCATTGCGCTGATGCTCGCAATCTCCCCATTGCCGGACGCGCTGCAGCCATTTCGACCCGACTGGGTGGCATTGACACTTATATATTGGGCCATCGTGTTGTCCGGCACCTACGGCGTAGGAACCGCCTGGCTGGTCGGCATCGTGCTGGACGTGGCCCAGGGGACATTGCTCGGGCAACACGCGCTGGCGCTGTCGGCCGTGGCCTACCTGACAGTCCGGTTTCACCTGCAACTGCGGGTGTTTCCGCTGGGACAGCTGACGTTGACCGTCGCCGGATTGCTAGCCGTCTACCAGTTCATCCTGTTCTGGATTAACGGCGTCGCCGGTCTCAGCACGCCGGCAATCCGGTTCTGGGGGCCTTTGGTCTCGGGAACCCTGCTCTGGCCGCTGGTCTATTTCCTGCTGGGCAGGATCAATTACCGACGGCGGCGCGGCTGAGAGACTGACAAGGCTGGATCATGGACCTGCTTACATCAATCAAGGATCACCATTCCGAACGCCGCCTGTTTGTCGGCCGGGTCATCCTCTGCGCCGTTGTAAGCACGTTGTTGCTCGGCCTCGTCATTGCGCGGCTCGTGCAATTGCAAGTGTTCGATTTCGAGCATTTCGTGGAGAAATCCCAGGGCAACCGCATACGCCTCGAAGCAATACCGCCGACGCGCGGGCTCATTTTCGATCGCCAGGGCCGGGTCCTGGCCGAGAACCTGCCGGCCTACCAGCTCGAGATGATCCCGGAGCAGGTGCGCGATATCGACGATACACTCGCGCGACTGGCAGCGCTTTCGCTGATTGAAGCGGACGACATACCGCGCATCGTCGAGATGGCGCGGCGGGGACCGCGTTTCAAGCCCGTAACGCTTCGCTTCCGCATGACAGACGACCAGATCTCCGATTTCGCAATCCAGCGACATCGATTTCCCGGTGTGGACTTTCAGCCGCGTCTGGTTCGCCACTACCCGCACGGTGCAGTCGCCGCGCACGCGATCGGCTATGTCGGTGCGATCAGCACGGTTGACCTCGGGCGGCTTGAGGCGGCCGATTACGCGGGCACAGCGCATACCGGCAAAACCGGCATCGAGTATTCGCAAGAGGCGATTCTGCATGGTGATACGGGCCACCGGCAGATTGTCACCAATGCCCGCGGCCGCCAGATTCCGGCCGATTCAAGAGAGATGTCACTGGCGCTGCCGGAAACCGCAACGCCACAGCCGGGTGACAATCTGTACCTGAGCATAGACCTCGACCTGCATCGCGTGGCGACAGAGGCGCTCGATGGGCAGCGCGGTTCCGTCGTCGCGATCGACCCGCGTAACGGCGAGATTCTTGCACTGGTCAGCATGCCCGCGTTCGATCCGAACCCGTTCGCGCTCGGTATGAGCAACACCGAGTTCCTGGCACTGCAGACCAATGTCGACCAGCCGCTTTTTAATCGCGCGGTGCGCGGCAAGTACCCGCCGGGGTCGACCATCAAGCCCATGCTCGCACTGGCAGCTCTCGAATCCGGGGCGACAAACCTGACGCGCCGCACACTGTGCCGCGGTTTTTACACGCTCCCCGGCAGCACGCACCGGTATCGCGACTGGAAGCCCGAGGGACACGGCGAAGTCGATCTGCGCGACGCTATCACTCAGTCCTGCGATGTGTACTTCTACGAGATCAGCCGCGATATCGGCATCGACGGCATGCATCAATACCTGACGCAGTTCGGGCTCGGGCAGCGCACCGGCATCGACATTGCAGGTGAGCTGGCCGGCCTAGTGCCATCCCGTGAATGGAAACGCGGTGCGTTTTCGGAACGCGAGGACCAGGTCTGGTTTCCCGGCGAAACCGTCATCGCGTCAATTGGGCAGGGCTTCATGCTCGCCACGCCGCTGCAGCTTGCCAGCGCAACCGCTACCCTCGCAATGCGCGGTGAACGCTTCAAGCCGCATCTCGTCACCGCCATCGAACACTCGCTGACCGGCGCGCGCATTCCGATACAGCCTTCGCCCCTGCCGCGCGTGCAAATCGAGAACGAGTACTACTGGGAGGGCATCATCGGCGCGATGCAAGGCGTCATGCAGGGCGAGCTCGGGACAGCACGCGCTACTGGAATGGGCGCACCCTATACGATGGCGGGCAAGAGCGGCACCGCGCAGGTTTTCTCGATCGGCCAGGACGAGGAATACGACGAGGATGAAGTCACGGAGCGATTGCGCGACCACGCGCTGTTTATCGCGTTCGCGCCCGTGGAGGACCCGGTGATCGCCGTTGCGGTCGTCATCGAGAACGGCAGCAGCGGCAGCCGCGTAGCCGCGCCCGTTGCACGCAAGATCATGGATACCTACCTGGGGTTCACCGACGATGCGCTTTAGCGATACGGAGCGTCTCGTCGAGCGCAAAGCGGCGCCGCTGGGCGATATGGCGCGCTTGTTGCGCAACCTGCATATCGACGGGCCGCTGCTCGGAGCACTGCTGCTGATATGCGGCTTTGGCCTCGTCGTCCTCTACAGCGCCGTCGGCCGCAACATGGATCTGTGGCTGCAACAATGCGTGCGCCTCTGCGTGGCACTTGCCAGTCTTTTTGTCGTAGCACAGCTTCCACCGGACTGGCTGCGGCGTTGGACTCCGTGGGGTTACCTGGCCGGACTGACGTTGCTGTCGCTGGTGCTGGTACTCGGCGAAGTCGGCCAGGGCGCACAGCGCTGGCTCGATCTCGGCGTGCGCTTCCAGCCTTCGGAACTAATGAAGCTGGCCGTGCCGATGATGGCCGCCTGGTTCCTGCACGACCGTCACCTGCCGCCGCGCTTCGCGCACCTGCTGGTTATAGGGTTCGTGATTGCCACGCCCGTCATTATGATCGCCGTGCAACCGGACCTTGGCACCGCGTTGCTGATCGGCGTGGCGGGATTCCTCGTGCTGATCCTTGCCGGCCTGTCGATGCGCCTGATGGCGATGCTGGGACTGCTGTCGATACCCGGCGCAATGATGCTCTGGAGCTTCATGCAGGATTACCAAAAGCAGCGCGTACTGACGCTGCTCAATCCTGATTCCGATCCGTTGGGCGCCGGCTACAACATTATCCAGTCAAAGATTGCGATCGGCTCCGGCGGGTTGTTCGGGCGTGGCTGGACCAACGGCAGCCAGGCACAGCTCGAGTTCCTGCCGGAGCGCGACACGGATTTTATTTTTGCCGTCATGGGCGAGGAGCTTGGCCTTCTTGGCGTGCTTAGCCTTCTCGGCCTGTATGTGTTCGTTGTCGGCCGTGGCCTGTACATCGCAATCCAGGCGCGCGACTCCTTCAGCCGCCTGATCGCCGGCAGCATCAGCCTGACATTTTTGGTTTATGTCTTCGTCAACACGGCGATGGTAACCGGCCTGGTACCGGTAGTTGGTATTCCGTTGCCGCTCGTAAGTTTCGGCGGCACGTCCATGGTGACGCTTATGGCCGGATTCGGTATTCTCATGTCCATTCACACGCACCGCAAACTTTTGCCGCACTGATTCTGCGCAGGGCCAATTTCATGAAAATGCTATCTCTGATCAGTATTGCATTCCTCGCAACAGCATTGCCCGTGCGTGCGGTCGCTATCGATACAGATCGTGCCGACGTGCAGGCGTTTATCGGGCATATGGTGTCCAATCACAACTATGAACGCGCTCAGCTGATCGAGGTGCTGAACGATGCGGCTTCGCAACCGGCGATCCTCGAGGCCATCAGCAAGCCGGTCGAAAAAACGCTGAGCTGGAAGGATTACCGGAATATTTTCGTGACCGACGGTCGCATCGAGGCGGGTGCGGCGTTCTGGCGGGAGCATCGTGACACAGTGTCGCGTATCAGCGATGAAACCGGCGTTCCGCCGGAGATACTTGTTGCGATCATCGGCGTCGAAACCTACTTTGGACGCCTAACAGGTGATCATCGCGTGCTGGATGCGCTGGCCACGCTTGCATTTGACTACCCGCCGCGGTCGGGTTTTTTCCGGCGTGAGCTCGAACAGTTCCTGCTGCTCGTACGCGAGGAGGACATGAATCCCGCCGAGGCAACCGGCTCGTACGCCGGCGCGATGGGTGCGCCGCAATTCATGCCCAGCAGCTACCGCGCCTATGCGGTCGACGCGAGTGACGACGGCAAGCGGGATATCTGGAACAACTGGCAGGATGTGATCGGCAGCATCGCCAATTATTTTGTTGCCCATGGCTGGCAGCCGGGCCGTGAGATCGCCACGCTGGCTACGCTGGCGGACGGCTGGACCGGATCCGCCCCGAAAAACCTGCTTAAGCCTGAAGATACCGTTGGCTCCCTCAGCAAGCAGGGCGTACTGTTTGCCACCGATCTCGGCGGGGCGGAAAAGAGCCAGCTAATGAAGCTCGACGGCGTCGACGGCGAAGAGTACTGGGTAGGTTTTCATAATTTTTTTGTGATTACGCGCTACAACCACAGCGTGATGTATGCACTTGCCGTGTATCAGCTCGGCCGCGAAATTGAGCGCAAGGTGGAAAGCAGTGACGCATGACGTGACGAACTGCCGGATCCCGACCGGAAGGCTGCGTTCTCTTGCATTGCTGCTGGTGCTTGGCATTGCTTCAGGCTGCGCATCACGTCCGGTCATCGACGGCGACGGGCCGCCGCAAAGCGGCTCGGCAATACCGCCTGACCTTCCTTCCGACCCGGTACCGCGGCACGAGCCACACAGTCGTTACGGCAACGGCCCGATTTACGAAGTATTCGGCCGCCCGTACCAGGTCTTGCCGACCAGCGAGGGTTACACGGAACGCGGCGTTGCGTCGTGGTACGGAAGCAAGTTTCACGGCCGCATGACATCGGCCCAGGAACCTTACGACATGCATGCGCTGACGGCCGCACACAAGACGCTGCCGCTGCCGACCTACGTCCGGGTCCGTAATCTCCGCAATAACAAGTCCGTCATCGTGCGGGTCAACGACCGCGGACCGTTTGTTGAGAACCGCATCATAGACCTGTCGTATGCGGCGGCACGGCGCCTCGACATGATTCAGGATGGCACCAGCCTCGTCGAAGTCACGGCGATCAATCCCGGTGCCGGGCACCGGACCGGCGCAGACGTTGCGGCCGGGGCGCCGGATGACGGTGCCAGCATGCGCCCCGCTGCTGCCGATACGCAGCAGGTGTATGTGCAGGTCGGTGCATTTGGTGAGCGGACGAATGCAATGCGGCGCTTCGAGATGCTGAAGCGCGGCGGTATACACGATGCGTTCGTGCACCGCGATCCCGATCCGTCCCGGGAACTCTACCGGGTCCGCATCGGTCCGATTTCGGATGTTGGCCGGTACGATACGCTGGTTGTTCAACTGCAGGATCTCGGTATCGCCAACTCGCACCTGGTCAGCGAGTAGTCCGCCTTCGTCGCCGGGTTCGGCGCAATTCTCCCTTTCGTCGCGGCAATCGTTACAATAGGCGATTGCCGTCCAGACCCGATCGTTGATTATGAAATTGAAATTGCACGCGTTTTTGCCGGTACTGTTGCTTGTGACGGCGACCGTATCGGCCGTCGAACGGCCGGTCCCGGCGCCCCCGATCATCGGCGCCAAGAGCTATCTTGTCATCGACAGCCAGACCGGCCACGAACTTGCCTCGTTGAATCCGGATGAGCGGCTCGCTCCGGCCAGCCTGACGAAGCTGATGACCGCGTATGCCATTTTTTCGGCATTGCGCGAACAACAGATACGCCTGGATGACGAGGTTACCGTCAGTGAAAAAGCCTGGCGTACGCCGGGCTCGCGCATGTTCATCGAGGTCGGTACACGAGTATCGGTGGAGGACCTGTTGCTCGGCGTGATCGTGCAGTCGGGCAACGATGCGAGTGTCGCGCTCGCCGAGCATGTTGCCGGAACGGAAGCCGTTTTCGCCGAAGTCATGAATCGTTACGCTGCGGCGCTCGGCATGACATCGAGCAACTTTCAAAATTCAACCGGTCTGCCTGCCGAGAACCATTACTCGACGGCGCGCGACCTGGCGATTCTGGCACGTGCCATCATCCGTGAATTTCCCGACTTCTACCGCTGGTATTCGGTACGCGAATACACCTACAACGAAATCTCGCAGAACAACCGGAATTCATTGCTTTGGCGGGACGACAGTGTCGATGGCATGAAAACCGGTCATACCGATAATGCCGGCTACTGCCTGGTGTCGTCGGCAGAACGTGACGGCATGCGAGTTATCGCTGTCGTACTGGGGACGGCGAGTGCCAAGTCGCGCATCGACGGCAGCCAGGCGTTGCTGAACTACGGATTCCGCTTCTACGAGACACGGCTCCTGTACCGCGCCGGCGAGGAAATTGCCACGGCACGCATCTGGAAGTCTGCGAACGAGACAACGAGCCTCGGCGTGCCGGATGACCTGTACGTTACGGTGCCGCGCGGCAGCTACGACGACCTGAAATCGGTATTGAATATTCCATCGGTCCTGCTGGCGCCGGTAGCCGAAGGTCAGCCGCTTGCCGAACTTGAGGTGAGCCTGAACGACAAGCCGCTGGTGACGGAGCCTCTGCGTGCGCTGCACTCCAATCCCGTCGGCACGTTGTGGCAGAGAACCGCCGATTCCGTCAGTCTGTGGTTCGAGTAAGTGTGGTCTTGCCGCGATGCGCGACGATAAAGACAAAAATAAGAGCAACAGCGACAGTAACGACAATTCCCTGCTCGAGTTTCCCTGCGAGTTCCCGATCAAGATGATGGGACACGACCGCGAAGCATTTCATGCGACCGCCCGGGCAATCATCGAGCAGCATGCCGGCGCCATCGACGACGACGCGATTCGACTGGCGGCAAGCCGTAATGGCCGGTTTGTGTCGATGACGGTGACGATTCAGGCCAAGAGCCAGCAACAACTGGATGCCATTTACGTCGACCTGTCGGCCAGCGACGAAATCCTGGTAGCGTTATGAACGTAATCGGCACAGGGTCCACCCCACTGCTCGTCAGGTCGCTGGGCCTGCAGCCGTATGAACCGTTGTGGCGCGCGATGCAACAATTGACCAACACCCGCGACAGCGGCAGCGCGGATGAAATCTGGTTTACCGAGCACCCGCCGGTGTACACACTCGGGTTGAATGCGAGCCGTGAGCATCTGCTCGCGCCCGGCGATATTCCAGTCGTGCAGATCGATCGCGGCGGCCAGGTCACGTATCACGGCCCCGGCCAGCTGATGATCTATCCGCTGGTCGACATTCGGCGCGCCGGCATTGGCGTGCGTCCGCTCGTTACCGCGCTCGAGAAAGCGGCTATCCGGTTCGTCGCGGATTTCGGTATTACAGCTACGTGCCGCGCCGATGCGCCCGGTGTATACGTCAATGGTGAAAAGCTCGCCAGTGTCGGGTTGCGGATCCGGCGCGGCGCCAGCTATCACGGCATGGCGATGAACGTCGACGCGGATCTCGAGCCGTTCGCACGCATCAATCCCTGCGGCATCAGGGGCCTTGCCGTGACCAGCCTCGCGCGGCTCGGCATAAAGGAGACAATGGAGAGCATTCGCGGCCGCTTCCTTGCACATATGCTCGCCGAACTGGGCTTCAGCGACCGCCCTTTCGACATTGTGAGCGGGCTGGACAAGGCCGGTCAGGACGGCAGCCGCGCGTTCGCCGCCGCGCTTACCGGCTGAGGCGCTTGTTCAGTTCGGCCAGGCGCCCCGGCGTCCCGGCATCTGCCCAAAAACCTTCGTACAATCGCCCCGCCAGCTGCCCGCGGTCCGCCGCCTCCCTGAGCAGCGGCGCCAGCGAAAAGCGGCCAGGCCGGCATTGCGCAAAGAACTCGGGCCGGTAACAGGCAACTCCGCTGAACGTAAAGGTGGCGGCATCGCTGTTGGTGACCCTGCCCTGTTCGAGCGCGAAATCGCCGTGGTCACGATAAGGCGGATTCGGCACGAGTACCAGTTCGCCCAGCACATCCGGCGGCAGGTCCGGCCATGTCAGCGGCATGTCGGTCACGATGTCCGCATTGATGACACAAAACGGCGCATCACCAAGCAGCGGCAGCGCTCGCTGGATACCGCCGCCGGTCTCGAGGATCTCCGTGTATTCGGGGCTATAAGCAACCTGCAATCCGAATTGCGTGCCGCTGCCAATGCGCTCGACGATCTGTTCACCGAGCCAGCCGAGATTGATGACCGCAACCGTTATGCCGGCGTCGGCAAGCCGCCGCAGGTGCCGCTCGAGCAGACTTACGCCGCAGACTTCTATTAATGCCTTTGGCACGAGGTCCGTCGCCGGCCGCAACCGCTCACCGCGTCCGGCGGCCAGTAACATCGCAATCACTCGCCCGGCCCCAGGCTCGGCATTATGCGCGACATGATCAGGTCTTGAAGGAACTCAAGTTCCGGGTAGCGCGGCGCAACATCGCATACGTATTTCAGCGTGCGCGGGACATCCGCCATGAATCCGGGCTTGCCATCGCGATGATTGAGGCGCGCAAAAATACCTGCCGCCTTCAAATGCCGCTGCACGCCCGTCAGCTCGAAGTCGCGCAGGAACTGCGATTCGGTCAGTGACTCCGGCAGCCGGGCGCGGCGCCGGTCCAGGAAATCGAGCGCGTAGCGGCGGATCTGCTCTTCCGGCCAGGCGATGTAGCAATCTTTCAGCAACGACACGAGATCGTAGGTCAGTGGACCCTCCACCGCATCCTGGAAATCGAGAATGCCGGGATTGGTATCGTCGCAGACCATCAGGTTGCGGGAATGATAGTCACGGTGTACCAGTACACGCTGCTGTCGCAGTGCTTTGTCGATGAGCCATGCCTCGCATGCGTGCCAGCTGACTTCGTCGCTCTCATTGAAGGTGAGACCGAGGTGATGGCCGCAGAGCCAGTCGTGGAACAGTGCCAGTTCAGCGCGCAACAATGTTGCGTCGTATGGTGGTAACCGCGACTGGTATTTATTGCCCTCTTGCTGCAACGTGACAAGCGCCACAATTGCGTCGCCGTACAGTTCATCGGCGCGTCGTGGGTCGCGGCGCAATGTCGCGAGGTATTGCTCCGAGCCGAGATCGGTGAGCAACAGGAAACCCTGCTCGAGATCCGCGGCAAGGACACGCGGCGCGTGCAAGCCGATGTCGTCAAGCCATTCAGCAACGCGCACGAACGGTTCGCTGTTCTCGCGTGCCGGCGGTGCATCCATCGCAATTCGGGTCTGCTGCCCGGAATACACGCGAAAATAGCGCCTGAAACTGGCATCGCTGGACGCGGGCTCGATGCGGTCGACGTCAAGCGCCGCATCCGCTGTCAGCCAGCGGATCAGGTCCTGCAGTCGCTGGTCTTTTTCTATCTGCACACTGGTTCTCGCGGCTATCAATCGAATGGGAGTCCGGTAAAGGTGACATCGGCGGCATTGCGGCACTCCGAAGCCTGTGCGAAGGTAGCAAATCGCCATACCGGTTGGCATCTTTTCCACGTAACATACGATTCCGGTGCGCGCCAGGCGCGATGAATTCCAGCATTAAATTCCCAGTGTCACGTCTGACCTTTTCGTATTCAGCTGCGACCGGCATGCCGGTGCGCCCGGATGCACTACCGGGCAATGCCAGCCGGCATCGCGGTCACTTGCCGCGTTTCGTGGTGGCATCGGCGCCCGCCAACGGGGCCCTGCGTCGGGCATTCTGCGCCTGCGCAGCTCTGCTGATGCTGGCACCCCTGTTGGTCCATGCTGATGAGACCGCGTGCCCTGCCAACAACACGCTGCCGTTGCACCCCGACCTGCTGCAATACGCTGGCGATGACGAACAGCAGGCCGGCATCGTCTTTGAAGCCGGCGAAGTCGATGCAAGCCTTGGCGAGGATCGGGCTGCTTCATTCTCCGGCGGCGTCAGCGTCCGGCGCGGCAGCCGCATCGTGGGCGCCGAACGCGCGATTTACGATCCGGACGCCGGCGCACTGTTACTCGAAGGCAACGTGCTGTACCGGGATCCGAACACCGGAATTTCGAGTACTGCCGCCGAATTCTCGTACACGACCGGCAGCATTCGTTTCGCCGGCGCCGAATTCCAGCTCGGGGAGAGCAATTCGCGAGGCAGCGCATCGGCGATCAATATCAGCCAGGACGGCACCCTGCATCTCGGCGGCGTCAGCTACACGACCTGTCCGCCGGGATCCGACGACTGGCTGTTGCAGGCAGGCTCTATCAATCTCGATACGACAGAAGGCGTAGGCACCGCCCGCAACGTCAAGCTTCGCTTCCAGAATGTACCGATACTCTACACGCCATATCTGTCCTTTCCTTTGGGCAGCGCGCGCAAGACAGGATTGCTGACACCGGAATTAGGCAGCAGCGGCCGCAGCGGCAATGAATTGAGCGTTCCGTGGTACTGGAACATAGCCGAGAATTATGATGCGACGTTTACACCGCGCCTGCTGACTGACCGCGGCCTGCAGCTCGGCACGGAGTTCCGCTACCTTACGGTTCGGAACGACGGGGTTGCGGAAATTGATTACCTCGCCGATGACAGCCTGTTCGGCAGCAGCCGGCACCTGCTGGCTTTCCAGCACCGGACGCTGTTCGATAATGGCTGGCGCAACCGCATCGATTTTCGGGAGACTTCGGACGACAGTTACTTTGAGGATCTCGGCGGCAGCTTGAGCGCAACAAGCATTACGCACTTGAATCGCAGTGTCACGTTCGATTACTACGGGGATCACTGGTCGTTTCTCGCGCGGCTGCAGGATTACCAGACGATTGACGATGCCATCGCGATCGCCGACGAACCTTACCAGCGCTTGCCGCAAATGCGGGCACGGGGCTACTGGCCGGAACAGCGCTTCGGCTTGCGCTACAGTTTCGACAGCGAGCTGGTGTATTTCGACCGCGAAGTCGGTGTGACCGGCTGGCGAATCGACGCCGCTCCGCAAGTCGAATGGCCGCTGGAGCACCCTGGGTGGTTCCTGACGCCGGCAGTCGCGGTGCAGCACACGCAGTATGCGTTGAGCGATGCCCCTGGACCCGGTCCGGATAATCCGTCTCGCACATTGCCCGTTTCAAGCCTCGATGCCGGGCTCACGCTTGAACGCCCATTTCGGACCTCGGGCAACCTGATACAGACCCTTGAGCCACGCATTTTGTACGTGCATATACCGTACCGCGAACAGGCGGACCTGCCGGTGTTCGACACGATCGTCCCGGACCTCAATCTCGTACAACTTTACCGCAAGAATCGCTTTCTCGGCGTCGACCGCATTGCCGACACGGACCAGCTCAGCATCGGCATCACGTCAAGAATCCTGAACGTCAACACCGGGCGGGAACTCGTCCGGGCAACGATCGGCCAGGCGCTTTATTTGAGCGCGCAGGGCGTGCGCCTGCCGGACCAGGCCGTTTCCGCCAGCGAGTCCTCCGACTACATCGCCGAAATGCGCTTCCTGCTGCATGACAACCTCAATTTCGAAGTCGGGCACCAGTGGGGCACTGGTGCCAACGGCACGACGCAATCCGAGGCCAGGCTGCAGTACCGGCCTGCCGACGACCGGATTCTCAACCTGTCGTACCGATACCGGCGCGGTTCCCTCGAACAGGGTGACCTGTCGTGGTCATGGCCATTGTCGGAGAACTGGAATTTCGTCGGCCGCTACAACTACTCCATCCGTGACGATGAAGCACTGGAGCAATTTTACGGCCTGGAGTACGAAAGTTGCTGCTGGGGACTGAGACTCGTGTCCCGCCGTCACATCTCGACGCGCGATGGAACCCGGGACTCGTCCGTCGGTCTGCAACTGGTATTGAAGGGCATGACGAACGTGGGTACCGCGGCCGACAAGCTGCTCGAACGTGGTATTCTCGGCTATTCATCCGACCTCGACTGAATGTGCCCTCGAGTGGGACAGACACCAATAGTTAAAGCTTTTTTATGAGAAATATCAGGTATATATCGATTATCATCGCGTGCCTGCCGGGCCTTTCCGGTACGGCCACCGCAGCACTTTCGGAGACCGGGGCGATGCTCGACGGCATTGCCGCCGTCGTCAATGAAGGCGTGGTGCTGCACAGCGAGCTTGAAGCCCAGACAGAGGCCATCCGACAGCGCGCGGCAGCCGGAGGGCTGCAATTGCCGCCGGAAAACATATTGAAAGAACAGGTCCTCGAACGGCTGATTGTCGAACAGGTACAGATGCAGCGCGCAGACCGCTACGGCATCGTTATTTCGGACCAGATGGTCAACTCGGCCCTGGCGCGGCTTGCCCAACAAAACAACATCCCGTTCGAGCAGTTGCCGCAGGTCCTTGCCGCGGACGGCATCGACTACGCGGAGTATCGGCGGGACATTCGCAAGCAGCTGACACTCGAGCAATTGCGGCAGATCGACGTCGTCAACCGCATTACCGTTGCGCCGCGCGAAATCGAGCAGTGCATCGCCAGTATTGAGAACGATGCAGTCGGCAATTCAGAGTACAACCTGTCGCATATCCTGATATCCGTTCCGCAGTCCGCCACGGCCGAGCAGTTTAATGAAGCCGAAGCCCGGGCTCGCGATGTCCATGAGCAACTGCAGGCCGGCGCCGACTTCGGCGAACTGGCCGTCACCTACTCGAACAGCGAGACCGGTCTCGAAGGCGGCAGCCTCGGCTGGCGCAAGGGCGACCAGTTGCCGACCCTGTTTTCCGACGTAGTCGGCGAAATGGAAAAAGGACAAATCTCCGAACCGATTCGCGCCGTCAGTGGCTTTCACATTATCAAGATCAACGATATGCGGGGCGCATCAGAACGCAGTGAAGTCGAGCAAATGAATGTGCGTCACATACTGATTACGCCGAACGAGATCATCGACGACCAGACGGCCAAACAGCAGCTGGATGACGCCGTGAAACGCCTGGAAGACGGCGAGAGTTTTGCAGAACTGGCGAAGCTCTTGTCCGACGACCCCGGCTCCGCCGACGAGGGCGGCAATCTCGGCTGGCGCGGCCCGGGCACGTTTGTGCCCGAGTTTGAGGAGATTGCCAATAATTCAGAACTGGGTGAAGTCTCGGAGCCGTTTCGGTCGCGCTTCGGCTGGCACATACTCGAAGTACTGGACCGTCGCACGTACGACAATACGGAAGAAGTGAAGGAAAACAATTGTCGCGAGCGTGTTCGCAACAGCAAGCTCGCGAACGAATCCGAACTCTGGATTCGCCGCCTTCGC
>CAZLNH010000170.1:0-7565 GCA_964560775.1 uncultured Woeseiaceae bacterium
CGGCGCGAGCAAGGACAACACCTTCGGTGCTTTCAAGGCAGGTGCGACGGACAGTGCGCATAACCGTGTCTACCTGCACGCCAACGTCAGAAACATTCAGCTTCACAAAGATGGTTCCACGGTTGAGTCGCTCGAAGTCGCGACACTCGATGGCCGCCGTTTTAAAGCCCGCGCACGCTGTTACGTACTAGCAACCGGCGGTATCGAGAACGCGCGGTTACTGCTGGCATCGAACGACATCGCGCCGGAAGGTATCGGCAACGACCGCGACCTGGTTGGCCGGTATTTCCAGGGACACGCCACCCTGGGCATGTTCGACGGCGCGGCGGGTCGAAACTCGTCGATGTTCCTGACGCAACTCGACCAGCCGTTCGACCTGTACACCGACGGGGACCGATCGACGGTGCAGGCGGTACTCGGACCGAAGTGGGAGGCGCAAAAACAGTACCACTTGCGCAACTGCACAGTGACGCCGTTCAACGCGTGGTACGAAGCACATGCGTCCTCAAAGGCGATAATGAAGACGTCACTCCTGCTGGATGGCAAGCACGAGCAGTTGGCGCAAGGAGCCGTCGACAACAGACATTTCGCGTTTTACTTCATGGTCGAGCAAGCGCCAAATGAACAGAGCCGTATAACCCTTACTGACAGCCGCGACCTGCTCGGTATGCCGCGCGTGCAACTCGACTGGGATTTCAGTGAGCAGGATTTCGATGAGCTCGATCGTGCCGTTGCATACTTCCGGCGTGAACTTGGACGAACTGCGCGCGGCAGGCTGGAATGGCCGGTGCTTCGAGAAGAGCTGATCGACACCATGAGCACGTCGCGGCATCACAACGGCAGCACGCGAATGAACGAAAGTCCGGCGCGCGGCGTCGTTGATCCGAATTGTCGCCTGCACAATGTCAAGAATCTGTATGTCGCCGGCAGCTCCGTATTCCCGACAGGCGGGATAGCCAATCCGACACTGACGCTGGTCGCACTCGCCATGCGTCTTTCTGATCATCTCAAACTCGAGTTACGAGCCTGACTCACATGCAGCACTTCTCACGAAGACAGACACTCATATTGCTTGCGAGCATAAGTGGCGTGCGATTTGCATCGCTGTCGCAAACAGTGAATGCCGGTGAGCTGCCGTCATCACTGACGCGCTTCAGCGAAAGCCTCGACCTGCAGGCTGCTGCGAGACTCGGCGAAGATTATCTTCTGCTGCGGCCCAATGAGGCCAATGTCGAAAGATTGCTGCAGGCACTGTTCAACGGGTCCGTGGGTCAACGCGACGATACGGGCGACCTGCCGGAGTTCCTGTCAGGCAAAGTCAGGCAGGATTTCGCGACCGGGCGTGTCGTTGACCTGAAAAACTGGCAGGTATCGGAGACCGAAGCGCGGATATTCGCCGCCATCGCGTTGACCGCCTGACGAGTTTGCACCCGTCTGTCAGGCTTTTCTCAGTAGCGGATTCGCCAAAGCCCGGGGTTCGACCGCGTGAATTACAGAGCGATTCGAAAGCCACAACAGCAGGTCATCGGATGGAATTGGCTTACTCAGCACGAATCCCTGCGCCTGCTCGCAACCCGCATCGGCGAGGTAACGCAGGGTGTCCTCGTCTTCCACACCTTCCGCGACCACTTCAAGACCCATGTTGTGCGCCATCTGTAACGTAGTCCGGACAATGGCCTCGTTCTGGCCGTCCTTGAGCAGAGTCATGACAAAGGATTTGTCGATCTTCAGTTCGTGGAGCGGAATATTCTTCAACTGCGCCAGTGATGAGTGACCCGTGCCGAAATCATCCATGGAAATACGCACGCCGATATCGCGCAGGCATTCGAGTACGGTGATCGCTTTCTGGATCTTTTGCATTACCGAGTTCTCGGTCACCTCGAGAGTCAGTCTTTGCGGTGGCAGATCCTGATCTTTCATGAGTTCGAGGATAAAGTACGGAAGGTACTCGTCCAGCAGGTCGCGCGCCGATATATTGACCGAGACCTGCAGGATGTGGCCGCTGTCCTGCCATTTCCTGCATTCGCTGATGGCCTTCCTCAGTACATACCGGGTAAGGTGGACGATCGTACCGGCCTCTTCAGCAGCCGGTACGAACAGGTCCGGCGAAAGCCAGCCGTACTCCGCGTGCCGCCAGCGCACCAGGGCTTCGGCACCGCAGATCGTGCCGTTGCGTAGCAAGATCTTCGGTTGAAAATGCACCCGCAGTTCGTCTTTTTGTATTGCGCTGCGCAAATCATTCACAATGCGAAACTGCCTGATGTAATGCTCTTCACGACCCAGCTCGTAATTTGAAATGGTCACATCACCGGTTCTTGCCTCACTTCGCGCTATCATAGCCCTGCGCAACAAATCGGCAGCGTTGCTTCCGTGATCGGGAAAAATGGCGATCCCTATTTCGGACCACAGGGCAATGTTGATTCGACCGAGCGTTACCCCGGTTCCGAGGATGTTCTCTATTTTCTCGGCCGCGTCGCGCGCGTCGTCAAGGTCGCTACCCGGGAGTACGACGACGAATTCATTGCTTCCGACGTGCCCCAGAATGTCGCCTTTCGAAAGATTGAGCTTCAGATGCCTGGCGGCCAGGTTTACCAACTCATCCGAAGCACTGTGGCCGAGTGTCGAAGATATCTCACTCATTCGTGACAAGCCGATCGAAAGGACGGCAATAGTCTCCGAGCGGCTGCTATCGATTGCAACGGATAGTTCGCTGATGACATTGCTGCGGTTGGGCAAGTCAGTCAACGGATCGTGCGATGCCTGGTGATAAATCCGTTCTTCACGTTCCGCGATGGCGGTTTGCATCAAATTGAAACTGTTTGCCAGTTCGCCGATCTCGTCGCCGGGGGGGATATTCAGGCGGGAATTGTACTGGCCTGAGATCATCTGTCTCGCCGCATCGCCGAGTATGCGCAATGGCCTGGCGATACTGCCGGAAACCCAGGCTGCGCCAATCGCGATTGCAGCCAACAGGAATACAGTAAACACGACCAGCCTCTGACGTTCGTCGACGTAGGGCGCCATGGCGGCGTTCAGCGATTGCAGCAGGACCACATGGATGCTGTCATTGCCGGTCACGAAAGGTGTGGCCAACGCAAAGTATTCTGTTGCCGTTTCCGCCAGCAGGTAGACATTGCCGGGCACGGCGGACCGCGGCAGCAGGCTAGCGTGGCTCAATGCCGCTTGAACCGGAACGTCTGTTGCGGCGTAAATTGCCGGCGCATCGTAAGTGCCGACGATCGCGACTTCGAGGCCAGTCAGAGACGCGATTCTCTGCGCAACAGCATCGTCGATGTCAAACCCGACCACGACCCAGCCGATCGTAATCGGAGCTCGCAGCGGGACGGCGAAAGCCTGGTACGCCGTGCCATTGAGTATTGCGGAGAAGTGTTGTGATGCTATGCCGGATTCACCGTTCATCAGTGTTGGCAGAGACATCGTGTCGACGTTTGTCGGCGAAGCGGTAGTGGAGATTACATGGCCATCCAGATCCAGCAACAATACGATATCGGCACCGATGCGCTGGCTGTGATTTTGCAATACGGAGCGAATCGTCGCAGCGTCTTGTGTAGCCGCGGCTTCTTTGAGACCGAAATCAGCGGCCAGTACCTCAACGCTTGTCTTCAACTGATCGCTGCGGCTCGACAGGTACTCGCTGACGACGGTGCCGCCTATCCTAAGTGATTCACGGGCACGCCGGTCGACGTCTTCCTGCACCGTTTTCATTATTGCAAAGAGGGTCACCAGCTGTGCAACGGCCAGCGGTACGATTGTCAGCAGGAAAAGCTTTCCGCGAAAGCTGGTATGCAGTTTCATTCGACGTGAACCCTGGCCTGCCCGCACATCGGAACGCGATCATCGGGGCCGCCGGCGCGTCTGCGGCGTGCATGGTCGGCAAATTCAGAAGTAACCGCGATTCTAGGGACATATTGTCAAATGGGGTGTGCGGTGGGTCACGGAAACCCTCCCGGATACCGCGATAGATTGTTGTTTCGACCGGTAAAAACAGACATCCGATGAGAATTCTGCAAACAATCATTTTTGCTGCTGCATACTTTCAGCTCCTGTTGGTATTCGGCGCACGCATTGCGACGGCATCGACTGTTGAAGTAACGGTCGTCGACCGCGATGCACGTCCGGTCGCCGGCGTCGCCGTTTACTGGCGCGCGAATCACAATCAGGAGACTGCGGCACCGGCTGGCACAAGAGCGGTAATGGACCAGGTCGCCAGGCAATTCGTGCCGCATGTGCTGATCGTGCAATCCGGAACGTTGGTGGAGTTCCCGAATAGCGACACCATTGCACATCACGTTTATTCCTTTTCGCACCCGAATCAATTCAAGTTGCCGATTTACAAAGGTGATGCTCATCCGCCGGTAAGGTTGTCCGAAAGCGGCGTAGTGATACTCGGCTGCAATATTCACGACAACATGCTCGGTTACATCCTGGTTGTCGATACGCCCGTCTTCGACAAGACCGACGGGAACGGCATTGCAGTGCTGGAAACTGTTGAAGGCGAAGGACAGGTCGCAATCTGGAGTCCGAGGATACGGGACGATCACAACACATTGACCAAGTCACTCGACCCGTCCGTCAATGGCGAAGCAATAGTCGCGTTTCAGCTGCGAAAAGCGCTGCGCCCGGCGTTTGACGAAAAGACGGAGGCACTAACTTGGGCCGAGTATTGAATCCGCTTGTCGCAACTGCGCTGTTGGTGTGCGCAACCGCAACGCTGGCGGCGGAACCATCGCGATACAAGGTCGAATTCGGAGCTGATGTCAGCTACGTTGATGCCAGCGGTCACCCGTCATGGGCACGGGGATCGGCGGGCAAGTTGCGCTACGACGGTGAACACGACGGGTTGCTGGTGAGTCGCGCATTCGTCAATTACAGCCTGCGCGTTGCGGATACACTGGATGCGCACCTGGTTTCGGAGCTCTATGCCGACGACATAGGCTCTACCGCCGACCTTACCGAGGCTTATCTCGAATGGCGTCCGCTGACCTTGTCGGCGAATCGCTACCGCCTGAAACTGGGCGCTTTTTATCCGCGAGTTTCACTGGAAAACAGTGAACCCGGCTGGTCGAGTCCGTACACGATCATTCCGTCGGCGATCAACACCTGGATTGGCGAGGAATTTCGCACCTTTGGCGCCGAAGTATCGGTATCACGCAGGCCCCAGGCCTTGGGGGGCGCCCACACATTCTCGTTTCAGGCGGCTGCTTTCTACAACAATGATCCGGCGGGCACATTATTGTCCTGGAAAGGCTGGTCGCTGCACGACCGGCAAAGCCGGTTCGGTGACGAATTGCCGCTGCCGCCCGTACCGCAGATCCAACCCGGGATGCCGTTCAGCTGGCAGGCTCCATATCTTGCACCGTTTCGTGAAATCGACAACCGCGTTGGCTATTACGTTAACGGTGAGTGGACGGTCAACAGGCAGTTCCTGCTGCGCGTGATGCATTACGACAACCGCGCCGATCCGGAATCCTACGAAGACGGGCAATTCGGCTGGACCACCGAGTTTGATCACATCGGTATGCAAGTGACTTTGCCCGGTGACGTGGGACTGATCGCACAATGGATGCAAGGCTCGACGGTATGGGGTCGTTATTCCAATGGTGTTCGTGCGGTCGACGCAGATTTCTACAGTGGCTTCCTGCTTCTGACGAAATCACTGAACAGGCATCGCCTGACTCTACGTTTCGACAGGTTTGACGTCAGCGAGAACGATGATTTTCCGCTCGACGAAAACTCGGAGTATGGCCATGCGTGGACCCTGGGTTATCAGTACAAGGCTACGGACTACGCGACCCTTGCAACAGAGTGGCTACAAATAGAAAGTAAGCGCGACGCATGGCAGTATTTCGGACTCGCAGCCAGGCAAATCGAAACTCAGTTGCAGATTAGTCTCAGGTTGCGCTTCGCAAGCGGCTCGTAAGTCCCGCAATCATCAAAGGCAAATTATCAATTGCGCAGCCGATCCGGGATGTGTGAGCGAGACGGGTATGCCACCGTCGCGATGGCGAGCGCAAGACGGGTGCACGTGACCAGGCAGGAACGAGAATCCCTGGGAATCAGGAACTGAGCTAATCCTGATCTGGAAAAAATTGACTGCGGCAACATGAAACTGCCCCGCTGCTGATGTCCGGGTGAATCGCAGGGCACAAACCGGTTTGCGTCAGACTTGCAACTGCACCGAGTGTTCGCGCTGATCGTCGACCAGCGCAATTGCCACCTCGGCAGCCTCAGCCTGCTCAACGCCATCCACCGTCAGCCGCCTCGCCCGACGTTCCGTGCCTTCGCCGCCGACCGCTTGTAGCACCTCGATGTGATACACCGTCTGCCGGTGGCGATACTGAATGCTCAGGCTCTCCCAATGGGCGGGGAGGCACGGGGCGAGGTGCAGCCTGTCGACCTCGAGACGAAGGCCGAGCAATGACTCCAGGTACAGCCGGTACATCCATCCTGCCGAACCGGTATACCAGGTCCAGCCGCCACGGCCGGCGTGTGGCTCGACGGCGTACACGTCGGCTGCCATGACGTACGGTTCCACCTTGTAAACGGCGACATCGTCGGCAGACTTTGCATGATTCCCCGGATTAATCATTGTGGCGAGCTCCCACGCCCGCTCGCAATCGCCCAGCGTGGCGAACGCCATGGCCGTCCAGACGGCAGCGTGCGTGTACTGGCCACCGTTCTCGCGCACGCCCGGGACGTAGCCCTTGATGTAGCCCGGATCCACTTCCGAGGTATCGAACGGCGGGTCGAGCAGCTGGATCAGCGCGTGTTCGCGCTGCACCAGTAGCTCGTTCACGGCCGACATCGCCAAGCGCACGCGTTCCGCGCCGCCTGCTCCCGAAAGCACGGCCCAGCTCTGCGAGATCGAATCAATACGGCATTCGGCATTCGCGGCCGAACCGAGCGGCGTACCGTCGTCGAAATAGGCCCGGCGGTACCAGCCCCCATCCCAGCCATGCCGTTCGAGGTTTTCGCGCAGCCGCTCCGCCTCGCTCGCGCACAATCTCACGACGGCTTCATCCCCCCGCGCGCGCGCGAGCCCGCCAAACTTTTGCAATACGTCGTAGAGAAAGAATCCGAGCCACACGCTCTCGCCCCGGCCTTCCCGGCCAACCCGGTCCATGCCGTCATTCCAGTCACCGGAACCGATCAGGGGCAGGCCGTGTTCGCCGAATCGCAGCCCGTGCCGTAGCGCCTGCAGACAGTGTCCGTAAAGCGTGTCATCGACATTCGAGCGCTCGGGCAGGTCATAGTAGGAATCCTCTTCCGGATTGAGAGGCCGCCCCTCGAGGAAAGCCACCCGCTCGTCCAGCACGCCGGTATCGCCGGTAGTCATCACATAACGGCTCGCGGCGAGCGGCAGCCACAGGTAATCATCGGAACAACGGGTACGCACGCCCCGGCCCGATGGCGGATGCCACCAGTGCTGAACATCCCCGGCCTGGAACTGGCGGCTCGCACACAGCAGCAGCTGGTCCCGCAGCAGCCCGGGCTCGGTATGCACCAGTGCCATAACGTCCTGGAGCTGATCGCGAAAGCCGATG
>CAZLNH010000171.1:0-1889 GCA_964560775.1 uncultured Woeseiaceae bacterium
GATCGGTATCGAGGACGAGTTCCGCGGCCTGATCGACCTTCTGACACGTCGCGCGTGGATCTGGGACGAGACCGGTGATCCGGAAGCCTACACGGAGCAGGACGTGCCGGAAGACATGCAGGCCGTGGTCGAGGAATGGCGGGAGAAACTTGTCGAAACCGCCCTCGAGCAGGATGACGCGTTGCTCGAAAAATACCTGGACGGTGAGCAGCCGTCGGTCGAGGACTTAAAGCGCTGCATCCGCAGGGGCACGATCAAGCTGGACTTCTTCCCGACGTACTGCGGTTCCGCGTTCAAGAACAAGGGCGTACAGAATGTACTGAACGCCGTCGTCGATTATTTGCCGAACCCGACCGAAGTCGAGCCACAGCCGGAAATAGACCTTGAGGGTAATCCGACGGGCGGCTTTGCCATTGTCGACCCGGACGCACCGCTGCGCGCGCTGGCTTTCAAGATCATGGATGACCGCTACGGCGCGCTGACATTTACGCGCTTATACAGCGGCACGATCAAGAAAGGCGACACTGTTCTGAACACATTCACCGGCAAGACCGAGCGTATCGGCCGCATCGTTGAGATGCACGCGAATGCGCGCGCGGAACTCGACCAGGCGCAGGCAGGCGATATCATTGCCCTCCTCGGCATGAAGAACACGCGCACCGGCCATACGCTGGCGGATGTCGATAATCCGGCGACGCTCGAACCGATGATTTTCCCGGATCCCGTCATCTCGATTGCCATTTCGCCGAAGGACAAGGCCGGCAATGAGAAGATGGGCGTCGCGCTCAACAAGATGGTCCAGGAAGATCCATCATTTCGCATTATGACTGCTGAAGATTCGGGCGAGACGATCATGATGGGCATGGGCGAGCTGCATCTGGATATCAAGGTCGATATCCTGAAGCGCACGCACAAGGTCGAGGTCAATGTCGGCAAACCGCAGGTGGCCTACCGGGAAACGATTACGAAAACGATCGAGGACTCGTACACGCACAAGAAGCAGACCGGCGGTTCCGGGCAGTTCGGGCGTATCGACTACCGCATCATGCCGGCGGAAGCGAACACCGGCTACCAGTTTGAATCACTGGTTACCGGCGGCAACGTGCCGCGCGAATACTGGTCGGCCATCGAAAAAGCATTCGGCAGAAGCCTCACTGAAGGCCCGTTGGCCGGCTTCCCGGTGCTCGACGTGCGCTTCGAACTGCTCGACGGCGCGTACCATGCGGTCGACTCGTCTGCGATGGCGTTCGAACTGGCAACTCGCGCGGCCTACCGTCAGTCCATGCCGAAGGCCGGTCCGCAGCTGCTCGAGCCAATCATGAAGGTCGACGTCTTCACGCCGGAAGATCATGTCGGCGATGTGATCGGCGACCTCAACCGACGGCGCGGCATGATCAAGTCGCAGGAGAGCAATGTGACCGGCGTGCGCGTCAAGGCGGAAGCACCGCTGGCGGACATGTTCGGTTATATCGGCCATCTGCGAACGATGACATCGGGACGCGGCCAGTTTTCGATGGAGTTCTCGCGTTACGCGCCGTGCCCGCAGAATGTTGCCGACACGGTGATCAAGGAAACCCAGGAGCGGCGCGCCGCCAAATAACGGCCGGGTCCTGCACGGCCTGTGAATGCCATGAACGTTTTGCTGCGGAGGTTGGCGAAGGCACACCCCGGGGTGTGCCTTCGCCCCTGCCGCTGTGCCGTTCATGGCATTCACATTCAGTCCGCCGCGCCGAGGAAGTCCCGTTTGCCGATGTCCAGGCCATTGTGGCGCAGGATGTTGTATGCCGTGGACACGTGGAAGTAGAAGTTAGGCAGGACGAACGACAGCAGGTAGTCCTTGCCTGAAAATTCGAGCGTATGGCCGCCGATGTGCAGACGGATCTCACGTT
>CAZLNH010000172.1:0-7176 GCA_964560775.1 uncultured Woeseiaceae bacterium
CCGCTGTCCTATGCGTACCACATGAACGCGCTCAAGTTCGCCGACTATCTTTGTGAAATATCGACGGCGCGCGGCGTGCATCACTATCGCGACCATGTCGTGGATGTCGAATTGGCGGAATCAGGTGACATCGCGGCGGTCAAAACGCGCGACGGCCTGCGCCTCGAGGCGGACCTGTTCATTGACTGCACCGGATTCGCGGCGCTTCTGATCGAGAAGAAGCTGGGCGTCAAATGGGTGGATTGTTCCGAGTGGCTGCTGTGTGATCGCGCAGTCACGATGCACGTGCCTTATGAACAGTATTATCCTGGTTACGTAAGGCCGTATACGACGGCGACCGCGCTGTCAGCCGGCTGGGTGTGGGAGATACCGCTGCAGGACAAGAAGTCCCTCGGTTACGTGCACTCGAGCGTATTTATCGGCCAGGACGACGCCGAGCGGGAGCTTCGGCGTTTCGAGGGGGCACACGCCGACAGTCTCGATTCACGAGTCGTGCATTTCAAGGTAGGGCACAGGGAAAAGGCATGGGTCAGGAATTGCATCGCGATCGGGCTCGCCGGCAACTTTATCGAACCGCTCGAATCGACTGGCCTCTATCTGAGCGACCTCGCCGCCGTCATGCTCGCCGAGCACTTTCCACGGCGCGGTGATTATGCGCCACTGGCATTTCGTTTTAATCGGATAATGGCGAACCGGTTCTACGAAATACTCGACTTCATCAATATGCACTACTGCCTGACGCGCCGCACGGACACGCCGTTCTGGCGCGAGGTGCGACGTCCCGAACGAATCAACGGCCGCCTTAAAGCCAAGCTCGATTTCTGGCGCATCAAACCGCCTTCCGGCGCCGATTTCGAGGACCAGCTGTTTCCCGGGCAGCCGCAAAACCCGCTGCCGTCAGGCGGCCTGCCCGGCGATCATCGCAGCCCGATCGATACTGCAAGCCTGTGGAGTTATGAAAGCTACGAGGCGGTGCTGTACGGCATGGATTTCCTGCGCGAGCAGTGCGATGACTGGTACGGCGTCGAGCGGCCACCGCCAGCCCTCCTGCGGCACGTGCTGGAAAAACTGACGGCCGCACCTAAAAAACTGCCGCCGCACGATGTCTGGCTGCAACGCATGGCCGGAATGCCGGCGTACAAAAAATCCGCATAACGACGCCGTTCTCGCGCACTGATGCGGTGCGGCCTCACAGTATGGAACCCGGTTTGGTTCTCATGTAAAACGGCGGACATCTCGCGCCGGACCACCTGTTCACCGTCTCGCCAACCAGGATCAGGTGTCGCCGTAGTCATCGGGCCACGGCGGCGTCCCTGACAATGATCGAAAATCCGTCGAACGGATACTCACGATTGCCGTCGCTGATCGTATAGTCACCAGCCGTACCATTCCTGATGGCCTGAAAAGCCTCGTGCATAGCTACAATGTAATCACCATCGGCAATCGGCACATTGTGAGCCGTGTAGACGTGGTCGTAGGCATCGGACATTGATGCAAGCCGCGCGGCGCTGGCGGCGTACTCGTCAAAATCCGACCCTTCCAGGTGTGTATAGAGCGGCGCCAGGTAGAACGTGTCACCGGTGAACAAAATCCGGTTGTCGCGATCCAGAAGGCAAATCGCATCAGGCGCATGGCCGGGCACGTGCACTACCTCGAGTTGCCGACCGCCAAGGTCGATAATGTCGCCGTCAGCCACAGTTTTGCTGATCGTGAACGCTTCACTGCGAAAATTCGCCGCGTCAAAGTCCTCCGGCAATTCCTTCCAGACCCAACCTTCCTTGAGGAATCCCGCGACGTCAGCCGTCGTGCTGCCCGTTGAATTACGCTGCGTATAGTCGGTCGCGGTTCCGTAAACGGTGTCAAACTGGTGATTGCCGCCGATATGATCGTAGTGCGTATGGGAATTCAGCACGACGACATCGAGGTCCGTCAGGTCGTCGACCACAGCACGCATATCGCCGATGCCGAGGCCGGAATCGAACAGCAGTGCCCTGTCACTGCCGGTAATAAGGAATGAAATAACCTCCTCGAATTGCCCCGGCTCATAGATCGCGTAGACGCCCTCGGAGACGCGATAGACCTCGAACCAGTCCTGGTGCTGCGTGATGCGTTCGTACTGAGCCCATTCCGGCCTCGGCAGCGCATCCCACCAGTTGTCTTTATCGGCACCGCGATTCCGCACTTGTGCATTGTCAGCCGCGGTGCCCGCACCGGGTGCTTTGCTGTCGCAGGCAGCTGCCAGCAACAGGCTGAAAACAAGGAATAATATGGATCTGGCTTTCATTATGGGGTCCGGTCCGGGGCGCGCTGCGAAGCGGTAAATAATACCGGAACGCACGCATGCACCGGAAGTTCGTTTATTCTTTGATCCTGCCTATACCGCCAGGGGACGAACCATCAAGAGCCGGATTGACTTCTTCCTGAACCGCATGCGGGAGCAGCTCTGGCTCAAGCCAGCGGTGTACTGTGTCCTGTCGGTCGTCGCGGCGCTGCTGACGAAGGCGGTCGACATGTCGGATGCACCGGATTTTCTGCCAACGATCAATCGCGATACGGTCGAGACCTTGCTGCAGATCATGGCAGCAAGCATGCTCGTGATCGCGACGTTCTCGGTCGCATCGATGGTGGCCGCATACTCGTCGGCCAGCAGATCGGCAACCCCTCGTTCATTCCCGCTGATTCTATCGGATGACCTGTCGCAGAACGCCCTGTCGGCGTTCGTCGGTTCGTTCATCTTCAGTATCGTTGCACTGATTTCGTCGAAGAACGGCTATTACACCAAGGCGGGCTATTTCGCGCTGTTCGTCGTGACGCTGCTGGTGTTCGCCTGGGTCGTACTGATTTTCGTCCGCTGGGTTGATGGGATTGCGAGGCTTGGACGGCTCGGCAATACCATTGACAAGGTAGAGTGCGCCGCGTCCAAGGCGTTGACAGACCGGCATTCAGATCCACTGATGGGCGGCAAGCCATTGCAGGGAGACGAGCCTTCCGGAACAGCGATTCACAGTGAGAAGGTCGGCTACGTTCAGCACATTCGCATGGATGCCTTGCAGGAGTATGCCGAGAAACACGACACGGTGATTCGCGTGGGAACTCTGCCGGGGGCGTTCGCCGTGCCCGACCGGCCGCTTGCATGGATCGGTACGCACGATCCGGACAACGACGTGGACACCGACGAATGCATCCGTGCGGCATTCACGATCGGCGGTGATCGGGTCTTTGATGAGGATCCGCGTTATGGCCTCGTCGTACTCAGTGAGATCGCCGGGCGCGCCCTGTCACCGGCGGTCAATGATCCCGGTACGGCGATCGAGATTATTGGCACCTTTGTCAGGTTGTTCACCGAGTGGGTCGCCCCTGTCGATGGCAGCAGCGATGCGCCGGAGCAAAATTACGATCGCATCGAGGTTCCGGAGCTTTCCATCGATGACATGTTCGATGATGCTTTCACATCGATTGCAAGAGATGGCGCGGGCGCCGTGGAAGTCGTCGTCAGGCTGCAAAAAGCATTCCAGGCCCTGGCGTCGGTCGGGCATCCCGGCCTGGAGCGGGCCGCACGGCGTCACGCCAGGCTGTCAAAGAAGCGCGCCGAACTAAGCCTTGAACTCGAGGAGGATCTGGAGATCGCGCGGCAGAGTGGACTCACCGCTGACTGACGCCGCGAGGTACGGCGTTCGCCGGCGTCAGTCGTTGACCGCGTGGTGCCGCGTTATCGCAGAACTGAGCAATTCACGAATTTTGGACGCAAGTTCGGCGCGCCGGTAAGGCTTGCTGAGCAGCGTGGTCCCTTCCGGCAACGCACCGTCGCGCAATATCGCGGACTCGGTGTACCCCGACGTGAACAGCACTGGCAGCCCCGGCTGCAGCCTTGTCGCTTCATCGGCAAGCTGGCGCCCATTCATGCCGCCGGGCATAACGACATCGGTAAACAACAAGTCAAACGTTGTACCTTCGTTCAGCAATGCGACGGCCTCCGGCCCGTTTGGAGCCGTCGTGGTTCGATAGCCGAGAGATTGCAACTGTCGGGTCACCAGGTCGAGTACGGCTTCGTTATCCTCGACAACAAGTATGTGCTCCGAACCGCCTTCAACGGCGTTTCTCTCCGGCATCGCGATCGCCTCGTCAGTTGTCTCGTCGTATACGGACGGCAGGTAGAGCCTGACCGTGGTCCCATGCCCGGGCTCCGAATAGATTCGCGCCTGCCCCAATGACTGTTTGACGAATCCATAGACCATGCTGAGTCCCAACCCGGTACCTTTGCCGACTGCCTTGGTAGTAAAGAATGGCTCAAAGACCCGGGATGCGACCTCTGGTGACATGCCTTCGCCGGTATCCGTTACGCTGAGCACTACGTACTCGCCGGCATTAAACTCATCAAGCACGTGCGTGTCGCCAGGATCGACCTTCAGCGCGGTCACTTCCAGTGTCAGGAGACCGCCAGCCGGCATCGCATCGCGGGCATTGATACACAGGTTCAGAACCGCATTCTCGAGCTGGTGGGGATCCACGCGCGCCGTGCAGTCGGCAGCAGCATCGGTCTCGATGGTGACCGCCAGCTCGACATCGTCGCCCAGCGTTCGGTGCAGGAGTGGCTCCATTCCTTTCAGTAATTTGCCGATGTGAGTCGGCCGCGGCGCCAGCGCCTGTTGCCGCGAAAAGGCCAGCAGCCGTTGCGTCAGAATGGCGCCGCGTTCAGCCGCCGCGCGCGTGGCGACGACTTCCTCCATGGCCGAAGGATCATCCTTCACCGTATCGAGCAGATTATCGGTGCTGCCCAGGATTACGGTCAGGAGGTTGTTGAAATCGTGCGCGATGCCACCGGTCAACTTGCCGATCGCATCGAGGTGCTGCGAGTGCCGCAATTGTTCGGCGAGTTTGCGGGTGGTCGTAACGTCACGCGCGATGGCTATATGCTGGGTGTCGTCCTCGCCGGTCGGCAGTGGCGCCGACACAATTTCTACATTGACCGTGCGCTCTCCGGTCCCGGTCAGGTCGCACTCGAGACTGCCGCTGCGGCCGCCGCAGACGGCTTCGTGAAACCGCCGGAATTCCGCGCGATGTTCCTCACCGACAAACTCCTCGAAAGGGCGGCCGAGCACTTCCTCGCTGTTGTCACTGGACAGCAGCACCAGCCCGGAACGATTGATTTCCAGCAGTGCACCGTCGGCGCCAATAACCAGCACGCCGTTCGGCGATGCTTCAATCAGCGTTTCGAGACGCCGCTTGCGTTCGCGCAGCGCTTCCTGGACAGCAACCTCGCTTGCCAGCGCACGTTCCAGCGTAGCCAGTACACTCCCGACAACCAGTGCGATAATACTGGCCACGAGCACGAAGTTGGCGGCAAGCAGGGCCCAGTCCAGCGCCTGGCCACCCCAGCCTGCCGGTGGTGTTTCCCACAGAAACAGTCCTGCAAGGCCAAACACGGTGATCGTCAGCGAGTTGATGGCAACGCTGACCAGGCCGGCACGCTGGCCGAGCAGCAGGGTGGTGATGGCCGTGTGGCCCAGCAGGTAAACCAGTGCAACGCTGCCGGCAACGGTCAACAGCATGGCCCCCAGACAGTAAATGGCGACACACACAGCCAGGGCACGAATGTGATAGGACAGACGGTCGAACCACCAGACAGTGGCCAGTGTTACCAGCACCGCGGAATCGACGGTGATGATCGTCCACATCGCCTGCTGCCAGGCCCAGTAGATACTGAAGCTGTAGACCAGCACGCCGAGTGTCAGTGACGCGCGCAGCAGTATGGTCAGGAGATCGGCGCGCCACGTGTGACTGTCAAGTTGGAAGCCCCATCCCCGTTTCAAGGGCGCCGTCATGGGCTTCGCCATTTTGTCGCGTCGGTCATCGGGACTGAGTATAGATGAAGGGCAGGCCAGTTGTTTGCGGTGCGGCAGCTCCCGGCGCGCGCTGCAGACAAGCGGCGGACCGCACGGACACCATCGCAGGGTCCTTGTATGATACACATGGGAGCTTTCCCGCACGCGCACGCGTTGGCCCTGAACATGGTCCGGTTACCGCGCTGCCACGGGCAGGCGCGAGCAACGATGAGGTGACCCTATGAACGGCAAACATGAAAAACTGTGGCAAAGACGTTATTTCCTGAAACTCGTGTCGGGGAGCGCCGTGATTGTGCCACTCGCGGGAATCGCTGCCTGCTCAGGTGGCGAGGAGCCGGCGCAGTCGGCGCCGCCGCAAGAGGCCAAACCCGAGTCCGGACCAACGGCAGCAGATGAGCCGGTTCCGCAATCGGCAGCGCCCGCATCGCAACCTGCCGCCGGCAACATGCCGCGCCTTGAGGAAAGCGATCCGCAGGCGAAATCCCTGGCCTACGTGCACGATGCAACGACGGTCGATGCGTCAAAATATCCCCAGTACAGCGAAGGCAACGCCTGTGAAAATTGCGCACTTTACACCGGAGAGGCCGGTGCGGAGTGGGGGCCGTGCTCGATTTTCCCCGGCAAGCTGGTCAATGCACAGGGCTGGTGCAGCGTTTACGCACCGAAAGCCTGAAAGAACGGGGCGCCGGCACTGTGCGGCCGGCGCCCGTAATGCGCCTTACTAGCCGAGTATCAGGGCCTTGTAAAGTATGCGGAGCGCATCGTCTGCGACGGCCTGGCTGACACTGATGTGAAAGCAGATCTTCGACGGGCTCTGGTCGATCATCTCTATCGGAATGTGCGCCGCGCCGAGCGCGTTGATGGCTTCAACGATAGGGTAGGAATTGTTCTTCAGGCCCAGACCCACCGGCGTGATTATCGACTGGTTGTAGACGACATCCATACGGTCGGGCTGCAGCCGCCGGTCAATTGCGCGCCGCAATTCATTGATCGTGCCCTTCAGGTCGTCCTGGTCGACCAGTACCGCAATATCGTCCTTGTCCGTCGGGTAGTGATAGGTGTTGATGCCGAATTCCCTGAATATTCCCAGCAATTCCGCCATGAACCCCAACTCGGCGCTTAATGCATCCTTTTGCAAAAAGATATACGCGATGCTGTCGAGCCGCGCGATACCGACGACACCCTCTTCGGGAACACGTTCGTTCAGTATGACGGTACCGGGTTCGTCCGGGCTGTTGGTGTTCCGGATATTGACTGGCTCTACCGAACGGTGAGCCGGCGGCTCGCGGACGGCCGGCTCGTCGGCACGATCGGCGGCGACCACGGTTCGGTG
>CAZLNH010000173.1:0-12002 GCA_964560775.1 uncultured Woeseiaceae bacterium
CCTGCTAAGGGAGTAAGGGTTAAAAGCCCTTCGAGGGTTCGAATCCCTCTCTCTCCGCCATATTCGACGCGGCCGGGAATAGCAATTCAGGACTCGGGTCCCTATAATCCCGGTCCCACCGCGGCCACGAGCCGTGGAAAACCAGACAACGCGCCCGTAGCTCAGCTGGATAGAGTACTCGGCTACGAACCGAGCGGTCGGGAGTTCGAATCTCTCCGGGCGCGCCAATTTTTGCAGGGTGTATTCCGGTCACACGGGTTACACTTTGTCCTTCCTTCCGCGCGCAACAAGGAAGCCGGATGCTCAGGTACGCTGCCTGCAAACTGGCGTTGGTGACCTTCATCATCGCCGCGACTGCAACGAGCACAGTAGTTGCGGAAACATCCAGAATCGACCCGTCCTGGCCTGACTGGCTGAAGGAAGCAATGGGCAAGGAAAACGACGAGATGCGCTTTGAGCCGCTCTCGATCGGCCCGATCAAAACGGTCATGCCCGGCGAGATCACGGACCGGCAAGAGACCGATCCGGGTCAGTTTTACGCGAGTGCGGCTGACGGCTCCGGAGCAGACATCGAGTGCTGGTTTTTTTCTGATCCGGTCGACATTGCGGCTCTAACGGCCAATGTCGCGAACCTGGTAATTGAGACTCAGGGTGAGCAGTACGGCCCGGTCAGCCACCGAAGCATTTCCCATGTGGATGCAGGCGAGATTGACGGGTCGGCATTCCTTTCAATTGAGTGGCTGTATACGGTGGGTGAAGCGCCGGAAGCACTGGTGGGGTTAACGAAGGTCCGTGCTGCGGAACGCGACGGGACCAGTATCATATGCACACACTCTCTCCCCGGCTATCGCAATTCCTTTGCCAAAGGTTTCGCCGAGATTGTTCGGCAGCTGGATCCCGGCCCGGATGCTGCTGTAGATCCTTACTTTACGGAAGTCCACGTATTCACGCTAAACGATCTCCGGATTGGCTTTGCAAAATCCACGATGACCCGCGACAGTGAGGGCGACACGAAGATTGAAACGACCGACGCCATGCTTCTGCCCGTCAGTTCGACGGAGCTTGGCACGACTGACAGTACCTCGTTCAACTGGTCGACTCCGGACGGTTACCTGATAAACGCAGGGGAGACTTCCGTCGAAAATGGCGAGCTGGCGATGGACCTTTCCCTGTGGCTTGACGATGACGGCATGTGGGTAGTCGACGGATCACTCAGTGGCAAGGCCATCAGCGAAAAGCTTGGCAACGATGCCGGGCCAGCCTCTGCACTCGGCGAGATGCTCGCAGTACGCGCACTGCTGCAGGAACCCGAAGCGGCGCCCGTCAACCTGACATTGTGGATTCCTGACGGTGATCCGACGGTATTCACCAGTGCAACCGTCGCGTTGGATCCAGCGAGTGATGCACCGGGCGCTGTACGGATGACCATGGGCCCATTGAAATTAGACGGTGAGTTCGACGACATGGGCTCAATGCGGCGCGGCACCGTGGATGTTGGGGGCATCACTCTATTGATTGAACGTGTGTTCCAGGCCGGTACCCTGCGTTAGTATGAGGCGAATTGTCACGCGTGTGCCGCTGGCGCTTGCGCTCGTCGTATTTGCCTCTGCCGCTCCCGCCGGGAGCATCGGGTTATACCTGTGGAAGCTCGGGGAGCAGGTCATCTCTGATCCCCGTCACCTCACGGATGGGCCGATCACGGTTATTTTCGACGTCGTTGATGGACAGCAGGCCGCCGGCCTACTGGAAAAGCATGTGACGCTGGAAATCGTCGAAGTAGGCAAGCATTCGATATCGGTCGTCAGCAGAAAAGCTGATTCGATTCGGGAAAGACCCGGAAGCGAAGCTTCCATGCCTTCATTCATTATCGACTATGACGAACCCGCAATCAGCGATCTACTCGAGGAGATCGACAGCACGATCGAGGCTGCACCTACTCCGGAAGTGTTACGAGTTTTCGTCAATGAGCACATCATCGATAATACCAATTTGCGCGGATTCGATATTGCATCAAAGGTTGCGAAAACAGGATCAGGTGACTGCACCGAGCATGCGTTTCTGCTTACTGCGCTGGCGCGAGCGAAAGGCTACCCGGCGCGTGTAGTTGTCGGCATCCTCGTTGTTGCTGAGGACAAGGTGGCACGGTCATTTGGTCACGCCTGGACTGAAATTCACGATGGGCAATCGTGGCAGCGATTCGATGCAACCTTGCCGGAGAATGGCAATCCTGGCGCGTGGCTTCGCTATTTGCCACTTATGCCCGTGGTCAACGAAGGACCCGGCTATACAATGGGTCTGATCGAAATCAGCAGTGTGTTGCCAAAGAATGTACGACTGGTGCTTTAGACCCCACCACTCACTGTCAGCCCCTCATGGCTATGCCGGCCGGATTGACGTCGGCTCTGTCGGATGCGACAAAGTGACACTTGGCCGCGCCCCTGATCGCAACGGTAGGCGCGTTTGAGCGGTGGAGCATTTAAGTGACGCAAAAAGATACGAAGTCCCAGTTTAACGCACGACTTCTGCGCCCAAAAGAATCCGGCGACGGCCACTTATGGGCCTTCGTGGTTTTGCCCAAAGAAGCAAGTGCAAAGCTGCCGAGGCGTGGCCGACTAACGGTCGATGGGACTATTAACGGCCGAGGGTTTAAGACGTTGCTCGAACCGGATGGTCAGAAAAGCCACTGGTTGAAGATCGAGCAGAAGCTGCTCAAAGATTCGGGCGCAAATTTCGGTAATGTTGCTCGATTTGAAATCATGGCCGTGGAGCAGGAGCCTGAACCAAAAGTCCCCGCTGACCTCGTTATAGCCCTGAATGCTGCCCCAAAGGCTCACGCCACCTGGGAGGCTACGACCACTATTGCTCGTATCGACTGGATTCATTGGATTACATCAGCCAGGCAGGCGAAGACGCGGACGAAGCGGATAAGCGATGCATGTGACATGCTTGCCTCTGGAAAGAAGAGAGTGTGTTGTTTTGATCCTTCGGGCTACTACAGTAAGGCGTTCGGTGCACCGCAATCCGTCGATTAGCTGAATGCAATTGCAATGCCATATTTTCCCGACAGGCACTGCACAAAACGAGTGACTCGCCGGCCAGTCAGCACCTGTCACACCTCTTGCTTACAAAAGAATTGCGCCTTACGCTCATGTGCAGTGAGCCTGGACCCTAAGCGGAAGGAGGGAGCCGAGTGAGTACGGAGCAGAGAAATCTTGTTCAACGGAACAGTGTCTTCCGGTGGATGGCCCTCGGGACTTGTATTCTACTAATGATCCCTTGGGTCGGGATGCAGTTAAGCAGTGAAGTCAACTGGGATTCTCTGGATTTCATCGTTATGGGTTTGCTGCTTTTCGGTTCTGGAAGTCTGTTCGTATTCGTAGCCAGGCGCATATCCCGCAGGCATCGGGTTGCATTGGCTGGTTTCATCTCAGCAGCGTTCCTGTACATTTGGGCAGAATTGGCTGTGGGTATCTTCTTCTCGCTGGGAAGCTGAAAGCAGTCGTTCCGCTTTGCCGCCTGCTGCACCGGTTGCCATCGAACGCATTGCGGAGTACCTCGGCCTCGACGGATTGTATGTGCGGCTACGTACAGTCACGTTAATCTCCGCGCAGTAGCATTTTCCGATGGCGCCAAGAACCGAGTCGATCGCGAAACCCGTGGAAGACTCCGCCCCGGCTCCCCTGTCCCTGGAAGCCGTACTGGAGCACTGCACCCTGGTGAAGGCGATGGTTGAGGAAAGCCTCCAGGACCTCTCGTTGGTAAACCGGTTTGTCGCGGCCGACTGCGCCGATGCCGGGCCCCAACCAACTGGAAATCACGTCCTGGAAAAGGCTGGGTTTATCGAGGCCCGGCTGCAAGAAGCCTTCCAGGTACTTGCCGTTGTATCGCGGGCTTTGGCGGCCGAGATCAAGGCGCGCCGGATGCTCGACCACCAATTCGCCGCCATCCGGGAGCAGGAAGCGACGGGTCGTCACAGGATGCTGCACGATGCTCTGACCAGCTTGCCAAACCGGATACTTTTTCACGATCGCCTTGAACATGGATTGGCGCAATCAATGCGTCACGGGCGACCGCTGGCGGTAATGTTCATAGATCTCGATGGTTTCAAGGACGTCAATGATCGGTATGGACATGACATGGGAGATGCGGTGCTGCAGGCGCTGGCAATCCGGCTTCAGGAGCATACACGCAGCGAGGACACAGCCAGCCGCTACGGGGGTGACGAGTTCCTGTACCTGCTCGCGGACCCGGGCAATCAGCAATCGATTGTGGCCATCGCGGAGCGAATACTTCTCCTGATCCGGGAACCGTGCCATATCAACCTGCACGGGACTGATGTCAGCGTATGCCTCGATGCAAGCATCGGAATATCGATTTCTCCGAAAGACGGTGTGACGGTCGACAAATTGATCAAGAGCGCTGACTCGGCGATGTATCGCGCCAAAGAGCAAAGATCCGGCTACTCCTTCGCGGGCTAGCGCGCTTATCGCAGTTGAGCGGAGTACCGGAGTGTATTGCCGGCCGGGGAATTCCCTGTGCGGGCAACACGCGACAAGCCTCGAAATCAGTGAGGCGTCCTGGTTAGGCCCGTTTTGTTCGCCGCCGCACGGTCGGCGGCATTTCGTCGCGGTAAATTGGGGGATGCTTCGAAATTTTCTGATTTCGCATCGTAGCGAACTGGTCCGAATTTGCCGGGAAAAGGCGGCGTCGACGTTTGCGCCTGCCGACGTGCCCGATGTTCTGGATCACGGCGTCCCGTTGTTTCTTCAGCAACTGATCGATACCCTGGCGGACAGGCCGTCGACACCTGCCGATGACGTGAACTCTGACGTTCGAACTCTGTTTCCCGCCGAAATTGGTCGCACCGCTGCGTTGCATGGTGCTGAATTGTTACGCCGGGGATTCACTGTCGACCAGGTTGTGCACAATTACGGCGATGTGTGCCAGGCCATAACCGAAACGGCCATTAAACTGGATCGCGCCATCGTCCCGAACGACTTTCGAATTCTGAACGGCTGCCTCGACAGCGCCATTGCCGGCGCCGTGACCGCGTTCGCGCAAGGTCACCAGGAGGCTTCCGATGATCGTGACACTAAGAAACATGAACGGCTCTCCGTTCTAAGGCACGAATACCAGCGATTGGTGGACATCGCGATACAGGCATTCACGGCCATGAAATCGGGCAACCTGGGATTGGGGGGAGCGACGGGCGGCTTGCTGATGCACGCCTTAACCGAGCTGCAACTGCTTTCTGAGCAGCCGGCTGTCGAGGAGAACGACGCCGAGGCTGCCGATTCGTTGCGGCGAGCGTCGAAACTCAACCAGGCGTTGTAATCCGGCACCTGCCCGCTACAGGAAGATGCCGGCCAGCAGTTCGCAGGATCTCAATCGCACGACCGGATCAAAGATGGCGCTGGCGACGATCAGCTCGTCAGCGCCGATCGATGCGATGAAAGCTTCAAGTCCCGCGCGTACGGTCGCGGGCGCCCCCACAAATGAGCATCCCAGGAAGCCATCCACACGCTGCTGCACATGTGGCGGCAACGGCGCAATGTGATCCACTGGTGGCGCAAGGCGCCCGGGACTACCGGTGACGAGCCCGATCACGATTTGTTGCAGGGAGGTAAAAAGGCGGCGCGCCTCCGCGTCGGTATCGGCACAAATCACGTTCACGCCGGCCATGGCATAGGGCTGCTGCAGCTGGGCCGAGGGCTGGAACTTTCCGCGGTACAGTCGCAAGGCCTCAGCCAGTGCCGCGGGCGCGAAGTGCGACGCGAACGCATAGGGCAGGCCAAGCTTCGCTGCCAGTTGCGCACCGAACAGGCTGGAGCCCAGTATCCACAGCGGTACATTCGTACCGGCGCCGGGCACCGCAAGAATACGCTGACCTGGCTGCACCGGGCCGAGTAGCGCTTGCAGCTCCAACACGTCTTCCGGAAAGCGGTCCGACGCGCCCGGGTCGCGACGCAATGCGCGCCAGGTCAGCCCGTCGGTGCCGGGAGCACGGCCCAAGCCCAGGTCTATGCGACCGGGAAACAGCGACTCAAGTGTGCCGAACTGCTCGGCAATCACCAGCGGGGAATGATTGGGAAGCATGATGCCGCCGGCGCCGACGCGAATGCGGCTGGTGGCTGCCGCAGCCTGGCCAATGACGACGGAGGTCGCGGCGCTGGCGATGCCCGGCATGTTGTGGTGTTCGGCATACCATAGACGCTCGTAGCCCAGCGCATCGGCGTGGCGTGCATAATCCAGCGCATTGCGCAATGCGGTGCCCGCGTCACTGCCCACCGGTACATGGGCGAGGTCAAGGATGGAGAGTTTCATTGCGGTTGAGTATGACGCCTGCTGAAATCGCGTGGAATCCGGTCGGGTATCCGGAAACCGTATACCAGATTGAACGACATGACCAACACGAAGAAATGATCTGCTCGTAGCCCACTGGCCGTCCGGCTGGCCGAGCCAGAGCCCGCGCCAGTTCGGGCAACGATCAGCGTGATCGTCGTCTTCACTTCGTTCGACAGGACATCGTGTGGAAGCGAACAGACGGGGGTATCAGGCACGCTGACAATGGTGATCACTTCCTGGCGGTAATTCATTTTGTCGTCGGCGATGGTGCCCGGTAACAGTCCGGTTGCGCGGGAGAACCCTTGGAGATTACGAATGAACAAGCTTAAATCTATGAAGTACCCGATCTTTCTGATGTCGACATTTGTGATGGGAACATCCATGGCGGCGGCTGAGGATACAAAGTGCGATTGTCCATGTGACAGTACCAGCGCCAGTGTCAGTGCAGCCACGGACCAGGATCAATACGGGGCTGGCAACGCGAATAATGATCGATACGGCGCCAGCAACACGGAAAAAGACCAGGATCAATACGGTGCTGCCAATTCCGGTAATGACCAGGATCAATACGGAGCTGCCAATTCGGATAATGACCAGGATCAATATGGCGCTGACAATGCGGAGAAAGACAAGGACCCATACGGGGTTGCCAGTGCAGAGAAAGACAATGATCAACACGGCACTACAGGAACTGAGATGGCTTCAGATCGTGCCAATCCGACGGCCAAGGATCGCGCTGCGTCTGAAGCTGCCGTACACGGTCAGGATTACTTTGCGAGCAAACCCGCGGATGATTATTTCTCCGAAAGCCTGATCGGCCTTACTGTAACGAACAGTCGTGACAATAACGCGGACATCGGTACGGTCGATGAACTGCTGATCGACAATGACGGACAGATCGCCGCGGTGATCGTCAGTCTCGGTGGTGTTATGGGTATTGGTGAGAAAGATGTTGCCATTGCGTGGGATCAGATTGAGCGCAAGGTCGATGGGGATGAAGTCACTTTATCCGTCGATTTATCCGAAGCCAGTCTTAGCGAGGCGCCGAGCTTTGACCGCGAGTAAATCGGGTCAGGTTAAGCAGGGCCCTCTGCTGCTGAATCGATCAGCGGCAGGGGCGCCTTTATCCATGCCCGCATCAGGCCGTGTGCCAAAGAGAACGCGATACCAGGTCTCCAGCGACGGCCTGGTCTCCCGTACCCCTCAAGCACCGATTGACTCCCGATCTCTTCTGGATGATCGAATCCCTGACATCTGAAAACATAAACCGAGCAATAATTATGAAAACCAACACCAATGACAAAGTAGTACACCAAAAGGTTGACGCCGTCGCCTCCGGCGCACATGAGGCCGTCAATTGGGCGGCCGATGCGACAAATAACGCAACCGACAGCCTGAGTGATAAAGGCCACGAGTTAAAGGCAACACAGGAAAAGTGGCTGGCGCAAGCCCGGGAATACGTACAGGAGAATCCGGCAACCGCGGTCGGCATCGCAATTGCTGGCGGCTGGTTCCTGAGTCGCATATTGCGCTCGCGCTAGACCGTATTTGTCCGCGTCAGCGCGGAAATGCACGGGCGGTCAGCTCGCGCCATGCCCGCGAGAAGTCGCCCTGCCGCAAGGAGTCAAGACGAACATGAAGCACAAACTTCCTGAACTGCCGTATGCAATGGACGCACTGGAACCTCACATATCGGGAGAGACGCTCGAATATCACTATGGCAAGCACCATAAGAAATACGTCAAGACACTAAATGATCTGATTGAAGGCACCGAATTTGCCGAAAAACCACTCGAAGACATTGTGGTCGCGGCGAGGCCCGGGCCACTGCGTAACAATGCGGCGCAAACCTGGAATCACACACTCTATTGGCAGAGTCTGAGTCCAAAAGGCGGCGGCGACCCGCGCAATGAACTTGCCGCCGCGATCGATCGCCGCTTCGGCTCCGCCGATACCTTCAGGACCGAGTTCACCGCGGCTGCCAAAGAGCTGTTTGGCTCCGGCTGGGTGTGGTTGGTGCAGGATCCTGGCAGTGGCGAGCTCGGCATCGAGTCAACCAAGGATGCCGGGAATCCGCTCATGGAGGGCCGCACGGCGCTGCTGACCTGCGATGTATGGGAGCATGCCTACTACATCGACTACCGCAACGAAAAAGCGCCGTATATCGAAGCGTTCTGGAAGCTCGTGAACTGGGACTTCGCGGCGTCGCGGCTCGGCGCGAAAGCTGACGCCTGATAAGTACCAGGCGTCACTGAAAGGCGCAAAACTCACGGCGGCGTGTCGGCATGACGATACGATTGTGAACTTGTGCCGAGGTCCGGCACGTGGTCGTCGTCCTGCCCTGCAGAAAACCTAGGCAGCCGCGCGGTCGCTGCCGGATGCGATGTTTGCCTGCTCAGCACGGCGGCGTGCGCGGTTCATCAACTTGTCGCGCAGCAGGCCGAGCGCCTTGCGGCTTTCGTTGTCGAGGTCCGCGGGCCAGGGCGTGAACGCGGACAACATGGCTATGTCGTTGGCATCGGCCATGTGGGCATTCAGTTGGCGCAGCTCTTCTTCGATGTTATCCAGCGTGAGGTTTGACAAGTCGTTCTCCGAAGGTATTGGTGAAGCTGACTGTGGACCTTGCCGTTCAACGACGCAATGACGCAGTCGGCGCTTCCACGAAAACCCGGAAGAATTCGAGCTCGCCTTTGCCAAGGCGTGGCTCAAGTTGACGCATCGCGATTTGGGTCCGCGTGCCCCCGATGGCTGACTATTTACAAATGATAATGATTCGTATTACGATTATCGATACGACCACAAGCAATCGGGGATAAACAATGCCAGGCAGGATAACAACTGCGCATTCGCGTCGAAATATTCATTGGCTGCTCGCCGCAACAGGCGTAATGGTGTCGCCGGCCGTACTCGGCCAGCAAGACAACGGCCCGGATACGGCTGCAGGTGGCAGCCGCGAGCGCATCGATGAGATCGTCGTTGAAGCCCGCATGCGCCGCTATTCCGCGACCAAGTCGGACGTGCCGATCATGGAAACGGCGCGGTCTGTGTCCATCGAGGACCGCCGCGAGATACTCGAGCGGGGCGCACTGAATCTCGCCGACACTTACGTATACTCGCCGGGAGTCTTCGGCGAAACATACGGCTTCGCCACCCGCGGCGACTGGGTCAAGGTGCGGGGTCTCGACGTGCCGGAGTATCGCGACAGCCTGCAGGGACTATTCAGCAACTACAACAATACGCGGCCGGATATCTACACGATCGAGCAGGTTGAGATATTGAAGGGACCGGCTTCGGTACTCTACGGACGGGGTTCTCCCGGCGGAATCGTCAATGTCGTCAGCAAGGTGCCACAGGCAAAACGGCAAAGCGAATTGCTGGCGGAGTTCGGCAATTATGCGCGACAGCAACTGGCCGCCGACCTGACCGGACCGATCGACGAAGGCGGCCGCTGGTTGTACCGGTTTGTCGGTGTGTACCGCGATACCGGTACGCAGGTCGATTACGTCGACGAGAATGCCGTAGTCCTTGCGCCTTCGCTAACGTGGCGCCCGTCGGATGCCAGCCAGATTACGCTGTTGGCCAACTTTCAAAAAACGGACAGTGACACCGGCGCGCAGTTCATACCGATCGCAGGTTCCATGCTACCGGCACCGAATGGCGAATTCTTCGACCCGGATGTCTATCTTGGCGAGCCGGACTTCAATCGCTACAACACCGAAACACGCTCGCTGTCATTGCTTGCGGACCATCAGCTGAACGACGTATTCAGTATCGAGGCCACGGCGCGTATCACGGAAGGCGAGGCGGACTATCGCCAGGCGTGGCCGGCGTTCATCGGCGGCAACGGTTACGTCAGCAACCTGGATGGCAGCTTGTACGAGGGCGGACGGATACCTCGCACGTTTTACCTGAGCGATGCGACATCCGAGCAACATGCGATCGATGTCAGGGTGCGAGCTGCCATATCGACCGGACCATTTGATCACGAGATCCTGATGGGTGCGCAGTACCAGCAAGTGACGACCGACAACGATACATCCTACAACTACGCCATGGGTTACGATTTCTCCGCGGATCCGGCGAACTGGGACGACCGTTACTGGATCAATCCGTTTGACCCGGCTTATGGCAGCGTGCCCGATGCGACCGAACTGCTGCCGGTGACCGACGCGCCCGAGGCGGTCACGACCGACCGCGGCATTTATGTCAGTGACCAGATTCTTTTCGATGACTGGCGCATAACATTGGGCGTTCGCGCCGATGATGCCGATACCGACACAGGCAGCGCGACGCAGGAGGATACCGCGGTCAGCTCGAGCGTAGGTGTGCTGTACCAGTTTGAAAACGGCCTGTCACCGTACGCAAGCTTTGCCGAATCTTTCGATCCGGTTGCCGGCACCGACAACATCACCGGCGCGCCACTGAAGCCGCGGGAAGGACGCCAGTACGAAGCAGGAATAAAGTATCAATTCCCGCAGTCGCCCGCCTGGCTCACGCTGGCCTGGTTCGATATCCGGCAAAGCAACCTGCCGAATCCCAATTCACTGCCGTCAGCTCCGTCGCAACAGGAGGGCGTGGCTCGCATCGACGGGTACGAACTGGCGGGCTTGCTGGCGATAGGCGAGGTCACGGTGGATGCCAGTGTCAGTGCGCTCGCGGCGCGCGATCCGAACGGCTTTCGATTGGCCAGCGTGCCGGAGCGCCAGGCATCCGCGTGGCTAAGCTGGCGGCCGGGCGGCATGCAGGGCTTCCGGGCCGGACTTGGCATCCGCTACGTCGGTGACAGTCAGGACGGAGCCGATACGCTGAAAACGCCGTCGTACACGCTCGCGGACCTGATGGTCGGTTACGCGACCCAGTCGTGGGATGTTGCGGTCAATTTACGGAATATCGCGGACAAGCAGTACTTCGCTACCTGCCTCGCGCGGGGTGACTGCTTTCCCGGCGAGCGGCGGACCGTCGTTGGCAGAGTTTCGTTCCGCTTCTGATGTTGTTCTCGCTCCTAGCGGCCGCGTGCGGTATAGGCGTGCTGTACACATCATGGCGCGGCCGCTTTCGGCGAAAGGCCGCGGTGAATCTCACAGGCTGGGCACTGATCGGTGTGTCCGGTTCGCTGTGGATGCGGGCGACCGGAATGGAATTCGGGGTGGTCATCGCATTCCTTGTTTTGTCGCTGCTTGCCTGGGTTGTTGTGCTGGCCAACATACAGGTGCGAGCAAGGAAGGCGCCGCGCATACAACCGGCGGAAGCCGGGGCGCGAAGCCTGCCGGCAGTGGTCCGGCACCTTGCTCTTTTTACCGGAACGGTGCCAGTCGCCGCGCTCGCCAGCGCATTGCTTGCCATGTCGGTTGCCGAACTGCTGCCGCTTGTTGTCGTTGACCGCATGGCTTTCGCTGTTCTGGCCGTACCGGTGCTCTGGGGGCTGCTGGCCTGGTGGATGTGCAGCGATGTGCGTCCGTTACGACCGGTCGCAGGGGTCGTGGTGATCGTCGCCTCGTGCGCGCTCTTTCTCTATGTTGGCGTATCAGCATCATGACCCTTTCAACCGCGTTCGTGCGCCAATCGCTCGCCGGGCATTCGTGGCTGGGCGTGATGGCCGGTGCGCTGATGTATCTCGTCTGCCTGAGCGGCACGCTCGCCGTTTTCTTCGAGGAGTT
>CAZLNH010000174.1:0-4389 GCA_964560775.1 uncultured Woeseiaceae bacterium
CGCCGCAAGCATCGCGGCGAAAAGGAAATCGATGCGTTTGAATTCCTGCAGGCCGCGCGCGAGAAAATGCGCCTGCTCGACATGGACCAGAGCTTTTTGAACCGCGGCGTCAATGAAGGCTTTTCCGGCGGCGAGAAAAAACGCAACGAGATTCTGCAGATGGCGATGCTCGAGCCAAAGCTCGCAATCCTCGACGAAACAGACTCCGGCCTTGACATCGATGCGCTGAAAGCCGTCGCCAACGGTATCAATACGCTGCGCGACCCCGAGCGCGCGATCGTGCTGGTCACTCACTACCAGCGCCTGCTCGACTACATCGAACCGGATCATGTGCATGTGCTGTCGGCCGGCCGCATCGTCCGGTCCGGCGACAAGTCGCTCGCACTTGAACTCGAAGAGCGCGGCTACGACTGGCTGAAAGAGGCCGCGAGCGCATGAACCAGGTCACCGTGCAACCGGAACTGCTGCAGGCGGCACAGTCGCAACTGGCGGGCAGCGCGTTAAGCGCCATGCGGCAGACGGCCATTGACGCCTTTGCCAAAAGCGGGCTGCCTACGCTGCGCGATGAAGACTGGCGTTACACCAACCTGACGCCGGCCAATGAACTCAGCAACGACTGGCTGCGGCGCATCATCGACAGCGGCAGCGAGGCCCGCCCGGAAGTACGGGCCGCATCACTGCCCGACCTCGATGTGCACTGGCTGGTTCTGCATGACGGGCTCGTGGATAAAGCCTCGCTCGCGGCGCTCGGTTCGCTTGCCGAATCCGGCGTTACGGTGCGCCGTATCGCGGACTGCCCGGATGCCGTAACGGCCAATGGACCTTACGACCGCCTGAATGCCGCGCTATTGCAGGACGGCGTTCACATATCAGTGGCCGCCGATGCATCGCTTGAGCGCCCGCTAGCCATTTACTTTAACGACGGCGGCGCCACCGTCAGCCAGGCGCGCGTCATTGTCGGCGTGGCGAGTGGCGCCCGTATCGACCTCGTCGAATACCACGCATCGGGAACGGCGGACGCGCATTTCGCCAACAACGTCACGCAACTGAACATTGCGGCCGGCGCCCGTGCCGCGCTGGTGCGCGTGCAGGATCGTGATCGCGGCCACTTCCAGGTCGGCAAACTGACGGCGAGACTGCACGCGGATGCGGTACTCGACTACGCGTCATTCGACTTTGGCGGCGCGCTGGTACGCCAGGATGTTTTTGCCGAAATTCTTGAGCCCGGCGCGCTGGTGCGCATGCACGGCCTGTATCTCGCCGACGGCGACCAGCATATCGACAACCACACACGCGTCGATCACCGGGTCGGCCCGGCGCAAAGCCGCGAGGAATTCCGCGGCATCCTGAACGGCAATGCGCGCTGTGTGTTCAATGGCAAGGCCATCGTGCATGCCGGCGCCGACGGGACGGACGCGGAACAATCCAATCACAACCTGCTGCTGTCAGCGAAAGCCGAAATCGACACCAAGCCCGAACTCGAAATATATGCCGATGACGTCAAGTGCAGCCACGGCGCAACCGTCGGCCAGCTGGACGACAGCGCCATTTTTTACATGCAGTCGCGAGGCATCGAACGGGATCGGGCACAGCATCTGCTGACGCGCGCATTCGCCGGGCAGATCCTCCGCCACCTGCCGATCGACGCATTGCAGGACCACCTGGTAGCGCGCATCGACGAGCGCCTGGACACGCTGCTCGAGGAGAAAGTCACGTGACGACGGCTATGCAGGCCAAAACCAGTGAACGGCGCGATGTCGCCCTGTGCCGCGGGGACTTCCCTGCCCTCGATCAGCAGGTTAACGGGCGGCCACTGGTCTATCTCGACAGCGCCGCCTCTTCCCAGCAACCGGCCGCGGTTATCGATGCAATCGCCGAGTACCAGCGGCATGACCACGCCAATGTGCACCGCGGCGTCCATACGCTGAGCCACCGCGCAACGGAAGTGTATGAAGGCGCGCGCGACGCCGTGCAGGGTTTCATCAACGCGGCAAACCGCACGGAAGTCGTCTACACCAGCGGCACAACCGAGTCGGTCAACCTCGTCGCGCAGAGTTATTGCCGTCCCCGCCTCAAGCCGGGCGACAAAATTGTCATTACACACCTCGAGCACCATTCGAATATCGTGCCGTGGCAAATGGTTTGCGAGCAAACGGGTGCCGAACTTGTTGTCGCGCCGATCAACGAGCGCGGCGAACTGATTACCGAACGCCTCTACGAACTGCTCGATGACCGCGTCGCACTTCTCGCTATCGCCCATGTCTCCAATGCACTCGGCACAGTCTTCCCGGTTGCGGACGCTATTGCCGCAGCGCATGAGCGCGGCATCCCGGTGCTGGTCGACGGTGCGCAGGCCGTACCGCACCTGCCAGTCGACGTGCAGGCACTGGACGCGGATTTCTACGCGTTCTCCGCGCACAAGATGTTTGGCCCGACCGGCATGGGCATCCTGTACGCGAAGGAACAGCTGCTGGACGCAATGCCGCCGTGGCAAGGCGGCGGTGACATGATCCTCGAGGTAAGTTTTGACGGCACGACCTACAACGAACTGCCGTACAAATTCGAGGCGGGCACACCGAATGTTTCCGGCGCTGCCGGCTTCGGCGCGACCGTACGATATCTGGAAGGTATTGGCATGGACCGCATTGCCGCGCATGAACAGCAATTGCTCGCGTACATGACCGAGCAGCTTGAAGGTATTGACGGCATGCGCCTGTACGGCACCGCTTCGAACAAGGCGAGCGTGCAGTCATTCCTGCTCGATGACATTCATCCGCACGATCTCGGCACGATACTCGACCACCAGGGTATCGCGATCCGCACCGGGCATCACTGTGCCATGCCGGTCATGGAGTTCCTTGGTGTGCCAGGCACTGCCCGCGCGTCGCTCGGTCTTTACAACAACAGGGATGATGTCGACCGGCTGGTGCAGTCGCTGCTGAAAGCAAAGGAACTGTTCGCGACATGATCAACGATGACTTAAGCGGCGACGATCTGCGCGAGCTCTATCGCGAGCTGATCCTCGACCATGCGCGCAGTCCGCGTCACTTTGGCCGGCTCGATCGCGCCACGCACAGCGCCGACGGCATCAATCCGCTGTGCGGCGACAAACTGCACATGTACCTGCAGGTCGGCGCGGACGACCGCATTGCCGATGCCGCGTTTGAAGGCTCGGGGTGTGCGATCTCTGTTGCATCTGCATCGCTACTGACCGAAACCGTGATCGGCCTGGAAACAGGCAATGCCCTGCAGTACTTCGAGGCACTGGTCGCGCGACTCGGCGGCCGGACAGCAAACGGCGGCGATGCACACCCGGTCCAGGAGCTCGAACTCGGAAAGCTGCGCGCGCTAGAGGGCGTCAGGGAGTTCCCGTCACGCGTCAAGTGCGCGACGCTGGCCTGGCACGCACTAAATTCTGCCCTGCAACACGATTCCCAGCCCGCTACGACGGAGTAAATCAGGCTATGTTCGGACACACCAATGAACCCTTCTCGCTGGCGCGTGATGTTGATGCAATCATCATTCCGGCCGGCGAAACGGTAAAGCTGCGCGAAGGAACCAATGGTTTCCTGACCCAGGCCCTGGGCGGCAGCTTTACCGTGTACGTCGAAGGGAACCTGTTTCGCATCGCGGGCGGTGATGCGGACGCCATCGGCAAGGAGCCGGTGCCGCCGCCGGCCATTCCCGAGAACGCGACGGACAAGGATATCGAGGGTGTTGTCTGGCAGCAGCTAAAGACCTGTTACGACCCGGAAATCCCGATCAATGTCGTCGATCTCGGCCTGATTTACCGTTGTGACATCACGTCCCAACCCGACGGCACGCGCTCGGTCGAAGTCGACATGACGTTGACGGCACCCGGATGCGGCATGGGTGACGTACTGGTACAGGATGCGCGGGAAAAGATCGCCGTCATCCCGACAATCGAGGACGTGCACGTCGAACTGGTGTTCGACCCGCCCTGGAACATGTCGATGATGTCCGAGGAAGCACGGCTGCAGACCGGCATGATGTGATGGGCCGCAGCGGTAACGTTTACTTTTCCTTGTAAACGACGCCGCCTTTCATGACAAAGCTCACGTCTTCCAGTGTCGATATGTCCTGCAGCGGATCCTCGTCGACGGCGATGATATCCGCATAATAGCCAGGCTCAATCCTGCCGACACGGTCCTGCCACCCAAGCAACTCCGCCGAATTGATCGTCGCTGCCTGGATCGCCTGCAGCGGCGTCATGCCGAACCGCACCATGCGCGCGAACTGCTTGCCATTGTCGCCGTGTGGATAAACACCGGCGTCTGTCGCGAACACCATGCGGGCGCCCGCCTCGACGGCCCGCGTAAAGCTCTCGCGCTGCCGCGTGCCGACTTCCCGCTCCTTGTTTATGTTCTC
>CAZLNH010000175.1:0-3985 GCA_964560775.1 uncultured Woeseiaceae bacterium
GGGACGCGAATTTTAAAGCGGCGCTCGCCCAGACACAAGCCCGGAAATGCCTGATATTGCACGAAGTCTTTTGGATGGTGGGCGATGGTGGTCTCGAACCACGCCCGTATTAACTCACCTGCCTCCAGCGTGGCGCCTCGATCAGAGTTTGTCGGGGTCGTAACCTCACATGGTACCAATCCGGCAGATGGTGGGCGATGGTGGTTTCGAACCACCGACCTCCACGATGTCAACGTGGCGCTCTACCCCTGAGCTAATCGCCCGGTCGAAACCGGCCCGCTCGCCCGAGCGGCGCACAAAGATACGCAAGCCCATGGCCACACGCAAGCGTTGTCGCGCGGCTGCAGCCGACGGGGTTGCGGAGAGCCTGGCAGGCTGGCTGTGAATTCCATGAACGGCACGATGGCCGGGGCGGAGGTGTGCCCCGGGGAGGGCTTTTCAGGGCTGTGCCGGACAGGGACGTCCGGCACAGAGCGTACAGGGACGTATTCACAGCGTCCCTGAAAAGCCCTCCCCGGGGTGCGCCTCCGCGTACCACCAATGCAAAACATTCATGGAATTCACAGCTAGCCTGCCAGGCGGTCTGTCAAACCGAGCGCGAGCTCCCGCACCCGGCGGATCTCGTCCCGCAAGCGCGCCGCTTCCTCGAATTCGAGATCCCGTGCGTGCTTGAGCATCTGCTTTTCGAGCTTTTGCGCCTTTTTCAGCAATTCCTCGGGCGACAGGGCCGCATACGGCGCCGGCTCTTCCCCGGCACGGCGCCGTCCGCGGCCCGGTACCGGGTAGGACGCTTCCATGACGTCCGCCACTTTCTTGACGATTGTCATCGGCGTGATGCCGTGCCGCTGGTTGTGCTCGACCTGGCGCTCGCGGCGCCGGGTGGTCTCGTCGATTGCCCGTTGCATTGAACCGGTGACTTTGTCGGCATAAAGCAAAGCCTTGCCGTTCAGGTTGCGCGCGGCGCGGCCGATAGTCTGGATCAGCGAGCGTTCCGAGCGCAGGAAGCCTTCCTTGTCGGCATCGAGTATTGCCACGAGCGATACCTCCGGCATGTCCAGGCCCTCGCGCAGCAGGTTGATGCCGACCAGCACGTCAAAGGCGCCGAGCCGCAGGTCGCGAATGATCTCGGTCCGCTCGACGGTACCGATGTCTGAATGCAGGTAACGCACGCGGATATTGTGTTCCTGCAGGTAATCGGTCAGGTCCTCGGCCATGCGCTTTGTCAACGTGGTGATCAGCACACGCTCGTCCGCGGCCGTCCGGGCATGAATCTCGCTCAACACGTCATCGACCTGCGTCTTCGCAGGACGCACTTCGATCTGCGGGTCGACGAGACCGGTGGGTCGCACCAGTTGTTCGACCGTGTTGTCTGAATGCTCGCCCTCGTAGTCGCCCGGTGTCGCCGACACATATACGGTTTGCGGCGACAGCCGTTCAAATTCATCGTAACGCAGCGGCCGGTTATCGAGTGCGGATGGCAGTCGAAAGCCGTACTCAACCAGTGTCTCCTTGCGCGAACGATCGCCACGATACATGCCGCCGAGCTGCGGCACCGTCACATGGCTTTCGTCGACAATCAGCAGCGCATTTGTCGGCACGTAATCAAACAGGCACGGCGGCGGCTCGCCCGGATCCCGGCCGGAAAGGTAGCGGGAATAGTTTTCAATGCCCTGGCAGTAACCCAGTTCGCGAATCATTTCGATATCGAACATCGTGCGTTGCTCAAGACGCTGCGCTTCGAGCAATTTGTTGTGCTCGCGCAGGTAGGCAAGCCTCTCCTTCAGCTCTTCCTTTATCTGATCGATGGCGCCGAGCAGTTTCTCGCGCGGCGTTACATAGTGAGTCTTCGGGAAGATCGTCAAGCGCGGCACACGCCGTACGACCTCCCCCGTCAACGGGTCAAAATACGATAGAGATTCAATTTCGTCGTCGAACAGTTCTATACGAACGGCATCACGATCCGACTCGGCCGGGAAAATATCAATGACATCGCCACGCACGCGATAGTTTCCTTGCGACAAATCGAGTTCGTTGCGCTTGTATTGCATCTCCGCCAGCCGCCGCAGGATTGCACGCTGGTCCACTCGTTCGCCGCGCGTGAGGTGCAGGACCATGCTGAAGTAGGCTTCCGGGTCGCCGAGGCCGTAAATGGCCGAAACAGTGGCCACGATAATGGTGTCCGGCCGCTCGATGAGGGCCTTGGTAGCCGACAGCCGCATCTGTTCGATGTGCTGGTTGATCGATGCGTCTTTCTCGATATACGTATCGGAACTCGGGACGTAAGCTTCCGGCTGGTAATAGTCGTAGTACGACACGAAGTACTCAACGGCGTTGTGCGGAAAATACTCACGCATCTCACCGTAAAGCTGGGCCGCCAGCGTCTTGTTGGGTGCAAGGATGATCGCGGGTCGCTGCACCGAGGCTATTACGCTCGCCATCGTGAACGTCTTGCCGGAACCGGTGACGCCCAACAATGTCTGCCGCGCCAACCCATCCTTCAGTCCTTCGACCAAACCGGCGATCGCCGTTTCCTGGTCACCGGCGGGCTGGTACGCGGATACCAGTGTCAGGCGTGTCCGTTCATCCGCATCGGACTTCTTGGGCAGACTGGTGGATTCACGTAACATACGCGCAACTTCGCGGAGAGAATTAAATGAGTGTAGCAGTTTCAAAACGCATGCAGCGCATCCGGCCCTCGCCGACCGGCGCGGTGCTATCCCTCGCAGCCGAACTGCGTGCCGCGGGCCGTGACATCATCAGTCTCGGCGCCGGCGAGCCTGATTTCGATACGCCGGAACCTGTCCAGGAAGCTGCAATCGACGCGATACGAAATGGCCAGACGCGCTATACCCAGGTTGACGGCACACCGGAATTGAAGAATGCAATTCGGCGGAAATTTGCCCGCGACAACGACCTGCACTATGAAGCCTCGCAGATACTGGTCTCGAGCGGCGCCAAGCAGACCTGTTACAACGTCTGCCTGGCGGTCTTGGGACCCGGCGACGAAGCCATTGTTCCTTCCCCTTACTGGGTCTCGTACCCGGATATGGTGCGGCTGGCGGATGCCGAGCCGGTATTTCTCAACACGGGGCTGGACAACGATTTTCGCGTAACGCCCGAACAGCTTGAAAGCGCCATTACGGACAACACCCGCCTGATGTTCATTAACAGTCCGTCCAATCCGACTGGTGCCTGCTACTCGGCCGAACAATTCGCCGAACTAGGCGAGGTACTTGAGCACCACCCGCGCATTGTCATCGCGTCCGATGAGATTTACGAACATATTTACTGGGCCGATTCGCCGTACAACAGCTTTGCGCAGGCCTGCCCCAGGCTGGCCGACCGGACCGTGACGATCAATGGTGTTTCGAAATGCTACGCGATGACCGGCTGGCGCATTGGCTATGCGGGTGGTCCCCCGAACGTAATCTCAGCGATGAAGACCCTTCAGAGCCAGAGCACATCGAACCCCTGCAGCATCTCCCAGGCGGCCTCGGTTGCCGCGCTGGAAGGCGACCAGGCCTGTGTCGCGGAAATGACCCGGGCCTACCGGGAACGCAGCGACTATATCGTCGAGGCGCTGAACGGTCTCCCCGGCTTCGAATGCCGCGCCGGCGAAGGCGCTTTTTACGCGTTTCCGCGGGTCACGGGGGCAATGAAGCAGCACAATCTGAAAAGTGACGCCGACCTTGTGGAATTGCTGCTACAGAAAGCCGACGTTGCAACGGTACCGGGCAGTGCCTTTGGTGCGCCCGGCTACCTGCGAATCTCATTTGCCTGCTCGCTGGATCAGCTCGCAGACGCGGTTGCACGAATGCGTAAGGCTTTGATATAAAAAGGGCGAGCGGCAGGCCCCGATGCAATGGTCGGGTTACGGGCCGCGGCCTTGACTTGCCATGCCCGCTGCACCAGAATCGCGGCCCTGACAAATCTGCCAGATCACCATTCCTCGGTAGCTCAGTTGGTAGAGCGGTTGACTGTTAAT
>CAZLNH010000176.1:0-3039 GCA_964560775.1 uncultured Woeseiaceae bacterium
GACGTCGCTGATACGCGAGCATTTCGACCTGCGGCCTTACGGCATTCTGAAAATGCTCGACCTCGTCAGGCCAATATACAAACCGACGGCTGCGTACGGCCATTTCGGGCGGCAGGATATCGATCTCAGCTGGGAACACACAGACCGGGCCGAGGCCCTCAGGGGCGCGGCCGCGGCCTGAAACAGTTCGAGCAATATCCCGGCCGTTTACCATTTTTCAAGACTTAAACCAGACAGTTCAGGAGACAATCATGAGCAGCGAAGCCGTTGCGATTCAGAAGCACGACTACAAGGTCGCTGACATATCCCTCGCGGCCTGGGGCCGCAAGGAAATCGCCATCGCCGAAACCGAAATGCCGGGCCTGATGGCGCTGCGCGAGGAATTTGGCGACGAGCAGCCACTGGCTGGTGCACGCGTGGTCGGATGCCTGCATATGACCATCCAGACCGCGGTGCTGATCGAAACGCTGACTGCGCTCGGCGCGGAAGTACGCTGGTCATCCTGCAATATCTTTTCGACCCAGGACCATGCCGCGGCAGCGATGGCCGCTTCCGGTGTGCCCGTGTTCGCGTGGAAAGGCGAAACCGAAGAGGAATACTGGTGGTGCATCGAGCAGACGATCGCCGGTCCGGACGGGTGGAAGCCGAACATGATCCTTGATGACGGCGGCGACCTTACGCAGTTCATGCACGACAAGTACCCGGAGCTGATGGCCGGTATTCGCGGACTGTCGGAGGAGACGACCACGGGCGTCAAGCGGCTGTACGAAATGCAGAAGGCAGGCACGCTGAAGTGCCCCGCCTTCAACGTCAACGACTCGGTCACCAAGTCGAAGTTCGACAATCTGTATGGCTGCCGTGAGTCACTGGTCGACGGGATCAAGCGGGCAACCGATGTCATGATCGCCGGCAAGATTGCCCTCGTTTGTGGATACGGCGATGTCGGCAAGGGATCGGCTCAGTCATTGCGCGGCCTGGGCGCAACCGTCTGGATCACCGAGATTGACCCGATCTGCGCGCTGCAGGCGGCGATGGAAGGGTTTCGCGTCGTCAAGCTCGACGACGTATGCGACAAGGTCGACATCGTCGTGACCGCAACCGGCAACTACCATGTCGTGAGTGGCGAGCACATGGAGCGCATGAAGAACCAGGCAATCGTCTGCAATATCGGCCATTTCGACAACGAGATCGATGTCGCCTACCTGAAAAAGTACGAATGGGAGAACATCAAGCCGCAGGTCGACCATATTATTTTCCCGGACGGCAAGCGGCTGATCCTGCTGGCCGAGGGGCGCCTGGTAAACCTGGGTTGTGGAACAGGCCACCCGAGCTTCGTCATGTCCGCGTCGTTTACGAACCAGGTGCTTGCGCAAATGGAGCTGTGGAACAACGGCGACAACTATGAAAACTCGGTGTTCGTGCTGCCGAAGCATCTCGACGAGAAGGTTGCACGGCTGCACCTTGATCGCATTGGCGCACGCCTGACCGAGATGAGCGACGAACAGGCACGATACGTCAGCATGAGCAAGGACGGTCCCTACAAGCCGGAACATTACCGCTACTGAGCGCCCGCCGCTCTGCCGCACCGCGGCCGGCTGTCCATCCTTTACCCGGGTTGGCGGCCGGCAGTGGTTCGATTGGCGTCCCAGCCGCAACAGGCTATCATCCGGCCGATACTCAAGGCCGAGATGATCGAGGTCCGCCGTTACCACGACAGCATCGATTTCTGTGCGGATTCTGCACCTTACGGATCCGCACCTGTTTGCCGACCCGGACGCGAGTCTGCGCGGCACTGCTACTCATGCGTCATTGCAGTCCGTCCTTGAGCATATAGAAGGGGCCGGCTGGCCAGCCGACTTCGTGGCCATGACCGGTGACGTGATCCAGGACGACAGCGCCGGCGCCTACGCCAATTTTCGCGAATTGCTCGGCACACTCGGCCTGCCCGTCCATTGTGTTCCTGGCAATCATGATGTACGCGCCCTGATGCGGGATGCGCTGTCCGAACCGCCCTTTTACTATTGCGCCACCTGGGAGCAGCGGGACTGGCTTATCGTCGGCATCGACAGCTGTGTCGAGAACAGTGCCGGCGGCGGCATCAGTGCGAACGAACGGGAACGACTTAAAGCCACGGTCGATGCCAGCGATGCCGCTCATGTGCTTGTTTGCCTGCATCACCCGCCGTTGACAATGGGCAGCCGCTGGCTGGACCAGGTCGGCCTGGAAGACGGCGACAGCTTTTTGCGCGAACTGGCGTCACTCGGCACGGTCCGCGGGTGCCTGTTCGGACACGCACATCAGGAATACGATCGCGTCGTGCACGGCCTGCATATCATCGGCACGCCATCGACGTGCCGGCAGTTCAAGCCACAGAGCGACGAGTTTGCACTTGATGACCGCCCACCCGCCTATCGCCGCGTCCTGCTTCGTGGCGATGGCAGTATCGACTCGGAGCTGGTCTGGCTGCCGGCAGCCCGGCAATCCCACCACTGATACGGCATACCGGAAATGCTGCGCGCCCGCGGCAAAACACCTGTGCAATTGCGCCAGTTACCCGCACAATAACGTCCGCCTCAGACTTCGACCATTGCGAAATCTTCCTTGCCCGCCCCGCAGTCCGGACACCGCCATGACAGCGGCACATCATCCCAGCGCGTACCAGCCGGTATGCCCGACTCGGGATCGCCCTCCTCCTCGTCGAAGAGATAACCGCAGATCAGGCACATGTACGTCTTCATGACAAAACACTGATCGGAATGATCATCGCTGTCAACTGTCACGCCGTTCACAAATGGACCGCAGCCGCCGCACCGGTACCCCCCTGCCGGGGGCCCTTTGAAGGAATAGCGCCCTTCGGTCCGACTTCTTTTCACAAATGGACCGCGGCCGCCGCACCGGCACCCCCTGCCGGGAGCCCTTTGACGGAATGGCTCCCTTGGGTCCGCTTTATTTCCATCAACGGGCTCCCGGCAGGGGGTACCGGTGCTCCTCCATGCTCAACGGATACTGCGGTGAGTGCCAATGGCACGAGGGCTATTC
>CAZLNH010000177.1:0-5010 GCA_964560775.1 uncultured Woeseiaceae bacterium
AACCCTCGATCGTGCCAGCCGCACGTGCCGAAGTATCCGTATGGCATAGAAGAGCACCGGTACCCCCTGCCGGGAGCCCTTTGATGGAAATAAAGCGGACCGAAGGGAGCCATTCCGTCAAAGGGCTCCCGGCAGGGGGTACCGGTGCGGCGGGCGCGGTCCTTTAGCAAAAAGAAATCTGAACACAAAGGATGCCAGAGCGGCGGGTGCGGTCACTCAGTGAAAAGCATGAGGATTGCATGCCTTTCTTGACAGCCGGGGACCCGGCTGCTGAACTTCCAGCATGCTTATAATAAAGAGGTGCTTATTCTTTGGGCGATGACGTCCCGTTAGGTGCCCTGTTCGGGCTGCTTGCCGTGCTGCTGGTGCTGTCCGCATTTTTCTCGGGCTCCGAGACGGCATTGATGAGCCTGAACCGATATCGTATGCGCCACAAGGCGCGCAGCGGACACCGCGGCGCACAGCTTGCCGAACAGCTGCTGAAGCGTCCGGACCGGCTGATCGGCCTGATACTCCTCGGCAACAACCTCGTCAACTTCACGGCTGTGGCACTGGTTACGCTGATCGCGTTGCAGATCGGCGGCGAAGCTGCTGTCGCGCTCGGCACAGTCTTGCTGACGATTGTCGTCCTGATTTTTTCCGAAGCGGCGCCGAAGACCCTGGCGGCACTGCATCCGGAGCGGCTTGCGTACCCGGCGGCGTTTGTCTATTACCCGCTGCTCATCGTCACCTTTCCGATCGTCTGGACCGTCAACCTGATGTCGAACGGAGTGCTGTGGCTGCTGGGCGTGCGGTCAGGCGATGCGAAGATGCACTCGTTGACGAATGAAGAACTCCGTACCGTCGTCTTTGAAGCAGGCTCGCTGATCTCGCACAAGTACCGCAACATGCTGATCAACATCCTGGATCTTGAGAAAGTGACCGTTGACGACGTCATGGTGCCGCACAATGAAATCGTCGGCATCAATCTAAATGACACGATGGAGGAAATCGCGGAAGTCGTCCGCAACAGTGAACACACCCGGCTACCGGTCTATCGCGACGACCTGGACAACGTTGTCGGCCTGCTGCACCTGCGGCGGCTGGCCAACGTCGCAACAAACACGACATTTCATAAATCAGACATCGAAGCGGCTGTCGTCGATCCCTATTTCGTTCCGGAAGGTACGCCGCTCAGTACCCAGCTTGTGCAATTCCAGAAAAGCCGCCAGCGATTCGCGCTGGTCGTCGACGAGTACGGTGACATACAGGGTATTGTTACGCTGGAGGACATACTTGAGGAGATCGTCGGCGAGTTTACGACCGACCCGGCCACCACCACCGATGAACACATCGTACGCGAAGCGGCTGACCGTTACCTTGTCAGCGGATCGGCAAACATTCGTGACATGAACCGTGTCATGGACTGGAACCTGCCGACTGAGGGCCCGAAAACGCTGAACGGCCTTATTCTTGAATACCTCGAGACCATTCCCGAAACCGGGACCGGCCTAAAAATCGGCGGTTATCCGATTGAAATTGTCGAATCGGATGAGAACCGGGTATTGACGGCCCGCATCCATGCCCGAGCCGATCCCAAACGGGCGAGCGGTCGCTCCGCAGGCTCATGAGCCGCCGAATGCCGCATCCAGTGCATCACCAACCCGGCTGACCGAAACAATTTCAATTCCCTTTGGCGCGCGCTTCGGCACATTGGCGCGCGGCACGATCGCCCGAGTGAATCCCTGCTTGGCCGCCTCTGCGATACGCTCGGTGCCGAAACGCACCGGGCGTACCTCCCCGGCAAGACCGACTTCGCCGAAGCTGACCTGCTGTCGTGCACATGGCCGGTCGCGCAGGCTGGAGACGACGGCCAGGACCACGGGCAGGTCGGCGGCAGTCTCGCCGATTCGCAGTCCGCCAACGACATTGACAAAAATATCATCACCGGCGAGCGAGATTCCCGCATGCCGTTGCAGCACGGCAACGAGCAGCGCCAGCCTGCTCTGGTCCACGCCCTGTGCGACACGCTTCGGGTAGTTGCTGATGCCATCGGCAACAAGCGCCTGGATTTCGACCAGCAACGGCCGGCTGCCCTCCCAGGCGACGGACACGACGCTGCCGGCATTTGCCTGGTCGTCACTGCTCAGGAAGATAGCCGACGGATTCCTGACCTCTTTGAAGCCGGTTTCGGTCATCGCAAATACACCCATCTCGCTGGCCGCACCGAAGCGGTTCTTTACCGCGCGCACGATTGTGTAGCGGCTGGCCGGATCACTTTCAAAATAGAGCACGGTATCGACCATATGCTCGACGACACGCGGCCCGGCAATTGCGCCTTCCTTCGTTACGTGGCCGATCAGGAACACCGATACGCCGCGCTGCTTGGCGAACTGCACGATACGGCCGACACAATCCTTGAGCTGCGCCACTGAACCGGGCGCCGATGAAAGTGATTCATTGACCATCGTCTGGATCGAATCGATGACCAGCACCTCTGCGCCACCGACGCCAGCCTGTTCAAGTACATTGTCGAGTGATGTGTCGGCCAGCAGGCTCAGACCGGTGCGCTCGAGCCCGAGGCGACGCGCCCGTTCAGCCACCTGCCGCAGCGATTCCTCGCCGGTCGCATAACAGGTACGCAGCTCGGCCGGGAGCCGGGCCGCCACTTGCTGCAGCAGGGTCGATTTCCCGACACCGGGATCACCGCCGAGCAGGACCACGGAACCGGGCACGAGGCCGCCACCGAGCACCCGGTCAAATTCGGAAAAGCCGGTCGGGTGGCGCTGCTCAGGCTCGGCCGCCAGCTCGTCGAGGCTGGCCGGCGCGCGGGGCGCGGGCTGCTCCCGGGTGGCCACATTCAGTACGGCTTCGTTCAGCGTGTTCCAGGCCTCACAGTCCGGGCATTGGCCCTGCCATTTGACGCTGTGGGCACCGCATTCACTGCACACATACGCGGTTTTGCTTCGGGCCATGCGGTGTCTACCGGAAATATCACGAGCGGCGTATGGTAGCGGCGCCGGCGCCACGATGGTACCGGCATTTGGCTGTAAAAGGAGTGCCGTGGGGGACTATGGCGGCACGCCTCGATCTACAGCGCACCATGAAAAGTGCCAACCCTATCTCACTAATATCCTTTGTTATTTTCTATACTCGCGGCCTTATGTAGAGAAGCCGACCTTGGATAACGAAGCCAAAGAACGAAAAGACCGCCTGATCGCCCTGGGCGTCGTCAGCCTGTTGATGATGATCATCTACGGTCCGGCCATGCAGTATTTTGTCGGTGCCGACCGCTTCCTGTACGACCAGCTGGCATCGAGATTGCCGGCCGCGTCGTTGAGCGACAGTGTGATTATCACTATCGATGCCTCGGAACGCGATGCTTCCGGTGTCAGCAACGATTATGGGCGGCTGCTCGCAATCCTGAGAGCGCAGGATGCGAAACGCATCGTGATGCCGAAACCGCCGCCGATGGCTCCGGACGAACCGCTGCCCGAATGGGCCGGGAATGTTCGCGCGGGCCCGCCCGTATTTGTACCCAGCCGGCACCCGCTTGCCGCGGCAACGGGCCGATCCGGCTACGTCGATCTGCACCCGGACAGGGACGGCATCCTGCGCCGCTCAAACCTGTGGTATTTAAATGGTGGTGTCATGTCGCCATCGTTGGCGCTTGCCGTTGCACTGTTCGACGAACGGAATCTGCCTGCCGCCAATATCGCGCGTAACGACGCGGCAATGTACCTGACCCGTTACGATCCGTTACCACGGCTCGCCGCTGCCGATGTGCTGGACAACGCGCTGATGCCGGACCGATTTACGGGGAAAACCGTATTCGTCGATGCCGACCTGCCGCTGGTAGCGGCGATCGGGCAGTTGCCGTCCGGCCAGTACGTGACACCGTCGGAAGTCTCCGCGGCCATGCTCGCCGACATCGAGGCCGGCCGGGCCATTACCGCGCCGGCATGGGCCGGTGTCATGGAGGTACTCGCTCCGGCAATTCTCGCGGTCCTTGCCGTACTGCTGCTGCCCGGCAGAAGCCGCCGGGAAATTGCGATGATCACGGCCGGCACGATAGTGCTGATGATTGCGGCCGAAGTCCTGCTGCTTGCAGTAGCGCACCTGCGCTTTGATTTCGGCCGTCCGATCCTTGTATTTCTCGGTGCATCAGCGGTTACCGCCGCACTCGCCGGCATGTCGACCCGTTCCACCGGTGACGCCTTCAAGCGCGGCAATGACTTCCTGGTGGCCGGACGGCTGGAACCGGCATTCGCCGAATTCCGCCGCTGCGCGCCTAACGATGCGCTTGCCAATGTCCTTTACAAACTGTCGCTGGCGTTCGAGCAGCAGGCGAAGCCGGAACGGGCCGAGGCGGTGCTGACCTGGATGAAGCAAACCCAGCCGCCAGCCAAGAGCAGCGAAGTCGACGTGAAAAGCACCGACGGCACGCCGCGCCGCCTTGGGCGCTACGTCATCGAGAAGAAGCTGGGCCGCGGCGCGATGGGCGCCGTCTACCTGGCGCGCGACCCCCGCATCAACCGGGCGGTTGCGTTGAAGGTAATTCCCATCGAGAAGGAATTCGAGGACGAGGAGCTGGCTGAGGCACGCGAGCGATTCTTCCGCGAAGCGGAATCCGCCGGCCGCCTGGCACACCCGAACATCATCACGGTTTTCGATTGTGGTGAGGACCAGCATCTTGCCTACATTGCCATGGAGTACCTCGAAGGCACTTCACTGATGCACTTCAAGGACCCAAAACGGCTGTTACCGCCGCGGAAGGCACTGGAACTCTGTGCGCGTGTCGCCGATGCGCTAGACTATGCGCACAATCAGGGGGTCATACACCGCGATATCAAGCCTGCAAACCTGCTCTACAACCCAAAACACGACTTGCTGAAAATCAGCGATTTCGGGGTCGCCCGGCTCACGGACACTAACCGCACCAAGACCGGTATCGTGCTGGGCACGCCCATGTACATGTCGCCGGAACAGCTGGGTGCGGAAAGCCTGACGGGCCACTCGGACTTGTTTTCG
>CAZLNH010000178.1:0-11912 GCA_964560775.1 uncultured Woeseiaceae bacterium
GGTGGTGTCGGCGGAGGCGCACCCCGGGGCCCACCGCCCCCCCGCCCTCCGTGCCGTTCATCAATAATCGGCGCCAGGGAATCTCAGCACCAGCATCATCTTCAGGAAACTGCTCGGAGTCTCAGTGCAATTTGCGAATGCCGTCATCCAGGCCACTGACCGTCAACGGGTACATGCGGTCGTCCAACAGTTCGCGTGTCAGCTTGATTGATGGCGTGTACTCCCAGCGCTGCACCGGCTCCGGATTGAGCCAGATCGCTTTCGGATAGGTCTGGAGGAGCCGCTTGATCCAGACGGCGCCGGGTTCTTCGTTCCAATGCTCGACGCTGCCGCCCGGATAGACGATTTCGTAGGGACTCATTGTCGCATCGCCGACAAATACCAATTTGTAGTCGGAACCGTACTTGTGCGTGATCTGCGCCGTCGGTATCCGCTCTCCGTGGCGCCTGCGATTGTCTTTCCACAGGCTCTCGTAGATAAAGTTGTGAAAATAGAAATACTCGAGATGCTTGAATTCACTGCGGGCTGCTGAAAACATCTCCTCGCAAACGCGCACGTGATCGTCCATGGATCCGCCAACATCGAGGCACAGCAACACCTTGATTGCATTGTGACGTTCCGGAACCATTCGCAGATCGAGTAACCCCGCATTGCGGGCCGTCTTGTCAATGGTGTCGTCGAGGTCGAGCTGATCCGCCGCGCCTTCACGTGCAAACTTGCGCAGCTTGCGCAGGGCAATCTTGATATTGCGGGTGCCCAGCTCGACCTTGTCGTCGAGGTTGCGGTACTCGCGCCGGTCCCACACTTTAACTGCCCGGCGATGACGGGAGCCCTGCTGGCCGATGCGCACACCCTCGGGGTTATAGCCGTAGGCACCGAACGGTGAAGTACCGGCGGTACCTATCCATTTGCTCCCGCCCTCATGCCGTTCGTTTTGCTCGTCGAGGCGCTCCCGCAACGCTTCCATCAGCTTGTCGAAACCGCCCAGGGCCTCGATCTCCGCGCGCTCCTCGTCCGTCAGCATCAATTCCGCCTGCTTCTGCAACCAGTCTTCCGGCACATCCTTTTGCAGGTCCCGAAAGGCGTCTTCGATACCCTGGAAATGCGCGGCAAAGACCCGGTCGAACAGGTCAAACTTCGACTCGTCCTTGACCAGTGCGGCACGCGCCAGATAGTAGAAGTTCTCGACACCGTGGCCAGCGACCCCAGCCTGCATCGCTTCCAGCAACGTCAGCAGTTCAGTAATCGACGGCTTCAGGCCGCCCTCACGCAGCATGTAGAAAAACCGTGTCAGCATGGTTGAACCGTTACTGCGGACGCGACCGGCGATCCAGAAAAACCAGTTGCTCGAACAGGTGCACGTCCTGCTCGTTTTTCAGCAGCGCGCCGTAAAGCGGCGGGATTGCCTTGCGGTTGTCTTCCGCTCGCAGGGCTTCGGGCGGGATATCCTCGGCCAGCAGCAATTTTATCCAGTCGAGCAGCTCGGAGGTTGATGGTTTCTTCTTTAGCCCCGGCACGTCGCGTATCTTGTAGAACGCATCAAGCGCTTCCTTGAGCAGGGATTTCTTCAGGTTGGGAAAGTGCACGTCGACGATTTGCTCCATCGTGCTCTTGTCAGGAAACTTGATGTAATGAAAAAAGCAGCGCCGCAGAAAGGCATCCGGAAGTTCTTTCTCGTTATTGCTCGTAATAATGATAATGGGCCGGTGCCTGGCTTTGACCAGTTGCCGGGTTTCATAGACATAGAATTCCATGCGGTCCAGTTCCTGCAACAGGTCGTTCGGAAATTCAATGTCCGCCTTGTCGATCTCATCTATCAGCAGCACGGGCTGCACATCGGATTCAAACGCCTCCCAGACCTTGCCGCGAACGATGTAATTGGCGATATCGTGCACGCGCTCGTCGCCGAGCTGTGAATCGCGCAAGCGGCTTACGGCATCGTAATCGTAAAGGCCTTGCTGTGCCTTGGTTGTTGATTTTATGTGCCACTCGAGTAGCGGCCGGTCGAGAGCCGCCGCTACTTCGAGCGCGAGTTGTGTCTTGCCGGTGCCAGGCTCGCCCTTGATCAGGATCGGCCGCTCCAGCGTGACCGCCGCATTGACAGCCATCATCAAATCATCGGTTGCGACGTAGGAGCTTGTGCCAGTGAATTTTTGCTTTGCCATGCGACTTCCGGGTCCTGTTGCAATGCGGCACACAGTATCCCTGCTACGGGTAACACGTACAAGCCGGCGGGGCCGGCGCTTATTCCGGTGCGCTGGCGGGCCGCAGTACCAGGGTATGCGAGGCAGGTCCGGGCAGGAACGGGGTACGACGTCCTTCGACCCAGTCCGTGTGGCCGCGGCGATAATACGGCGACAGCGGGTGCCCGCTTTGCCCGGCCGGCATGTGCATGTAGCCGCCTCCTTCGTCACCCGGCGACACGGCAAAACGCTCGGCGGCCCCGAACGACGGTCCTTGCGCGCGCGGCAGTTTCGAGTCGCCGGGCAATGGGTCCCGCGGCATATTCAGCCAGCGCGCAAACATCGGCAATGCCGGGCTCAACGGATGCCGGATAGCGGCCGTATTGCGCTCGCCCCACGTTCGATCGCTCAACGGTCCATCGCCAATTTCCGCAAACGCGGCCAGGTTGCGGTCGACGACTGCCAGCAGCAGCTCACGCCAGTCCGGATAATCCGCAGTCAGAAGATGCGCCGGCCGCTCGTTGACCAGCGACCACAGCGGTCCCTCGAACTGCCGGCTGATGCGTAGCGTCACCGGTTCTTCGTACGCATCGCGCACCGGAGTCATCAGCATTTCAAAGACTGTCTTTTCCACTTCGGCGTGAAACGCCCGGACCAGCCGGTAGCCGGCGGAATCGGTTGCCGCGCGAGGAATCCAGTCTTCCACCAGCCTGCGGTATTCGGCACGCCCCTCGTCGCCGTCGATCGCAGCCGCATCCAGGACACTCAGCAACAGGTCGCGCCAGCGCTGCAGGAACAGTGCGCGGTCATCGAGCTGGATGGCCAACATGTCATCCGGCGCAAAACGATCGCGGGCGCGCAGCAGGTCGCGAATCTGCCGTGCCCGCGCGCCGAGCGCATAGCCGCCATCACCGATCTTCGCGAGGTCTGCGCCTTCGGTCACGCGCGCATTGGCGGTCCAAAGGCGGCCGTCAATCGGGTTGACCAGGCGTGGATAGGCGTTCGGCTGATACCAGCCTGACCAGCCGCCGGCACTGCTCCAGTCGGCAGGCAACAAGGGATTGAAGTCGCCCCGTTCGGGTATCTGGCCAGCTATTGTCCACGCGATGCTGCCATCAGCATCCCCACAGACAAAGTTTTGCGGTGGAATGCCGACGCGATTGGCAACGTCAACTGCCTCTTGCACGGTACGCACGGACTCGAGCTCAAGCTGCACCATGTTGACCGCTTGCGTATCGTGCGCGATCCAGCGTATTGCTATCTCTCCGTCCGGGTATTGAATGTCGTCACGAACCGGTCCCCATATCGTTTCGCGGACGACAAGCTCCTCCGCGGGCGCGCCCCTGACTTCGATGCGTTCACCATACTCGACAAAACTTCGCTCGCCTTCCGGCGTCCGGTAAGTACCAGGCGCGTGGCCGGGTTGCAGCAGTACGGCATCCGACCAGTCACCGTAGCTGTTTGTGAAAGCCCAGGCGACGTGCCCGTTGCTGCCGGTAACAATAACAGGCGTGCCGGGAAGAGTGACGCCGCTGACATCGATTGCGTCGGCACCGTCCACGACGAAACTTGCACGGTAAAACACATTCGGCACGGTCAACCCTAGATGCATGTCGTTGGCAACGATCGCGCGACCGCTACGCGTATTGTCACCGGCAACCGCCCAGTTGTTGCTGCCCGGCATCAGGTTCTGTTCCGGTCCCGCCACCGCACCTCGTAGCGCCGTCGTACGGCGCAGGTCGTATATGTGCGGACCGGGTATCGGCTGCCCTGTTAACGGTTCGCCCGTAAGCGGCGCATCCCAACGGGTGCCGGGGGGATACAGGAAATCGAAAACGTCCGGCGGCAGGATGCGGGCCGCCAGTCCGCGCCCGACATCCCGGTCCGCGCGCTCATCGTTGAGTTCGAAGAACATCGCATAAAGCACCAGCAGCGAGTCCTCGGCGCGCCATGGCTCCGGGGTGGAGCGCAGCACGACGTATTCGAAAGGTCTGCCGGCCAGACTTTCGAGTGCCGCATTCGCACCGTCGGCGTACGCCTCGAGTACTTCCGATTCCCGGGGACCGAGCGACTGCATGGCGTCTTTTGCGCGGGTGCGAAACCGGTGCAGGCGATGATAGCGGTCCAGCGGCAGTGCCGCAGGGCCGACGAGGGCCGCAAGTTCGCCGGCAGCCTGGCGGCGGCTCAGGTCCATCTGGAAATAACGATCCTGCCCGTGCACGTAGCCGGTAGCATAGGCCAGGTCGCGGCGGTTTTGCGCCGTCAGTACCGGTATGCCCGCGGCATCGCGAGCTATGCTGACGGCTTCCCGGAGACCAGGAGCTACCTGCTCACCGCTTAACTGCGGCAAGCTGGCCCGAAGTATCAGCCAGCCCAATACTGCAGCAACCGCCGCAAGAATCAATACTCCGGCAACTACGCGTTTCATGAGGCGGGAAAGAAATTTCACCATCAACGATGAGTTCTTCTGTCAGCGCCGTCCTTCACCGTCACGTCCGGCATGTCGTCAGGTTGACGGATCGGCCTCCAGGGCAAGCGACGATGTCACACGAATAATCTTCATCGCGTTGGTGCTGCCTGACACATTGCTCAGGTCACCCTTGGTGAAGATGACGAGGTCACCTTCTTCGACCAGCTCGCGCGACAGCAGGGTCGCAAAAACTTCCTCGTACAGCCTGTTCGAATCTGCGTGATCGACCTTGAATACCACAGGGTACACACCGCGGTACATCGTAACCCGCCGGCTGGTTGTGTCGTGCGGTGTAAACGCGTAGATCGGAATATCGGAACGGATACGCGACATCCATAACGTGGTCGAGCCGGACTCGGTCAGCGCGATGATCGCCTTCACCTTCAAATGATTGGCGGTATACATCACGGCCATCGCGATAGCCTCGTCAACGGCGTGGAACTCGTCGTCCATCCGATGTGACGTACGCCCGCGCGCCAGCACATACTTTTCCGCACCCAGACAGACGTTTGCCATCGCCAGAATGGCCTCCTCGGGATAGTCGCCGACAGCCGTTTCCGCGGACAACATTACGGCGTCGGATCCGTCCATGACCGCATTCGCAACATCGGACACCTCCGCGCGAGTCGGAATCGCATTGGCAATCATCGACTCCATCATCTGTGTCGCCGTAATCACGACCTTGTTCATGTGCCGGGTCTGGCGAATGATGCGTTTTTGCAGGCCCGGCAGCTCGGCGTAACCGATTTCTACGCCAAGATCACCCCGGGCGACCATGATTACGTCGGCAGCCTCGATGATTGAATCGATCTGCGCTACCGCTTCGGTCCGCTCGATCTTTGCGACGATCAGCGCGTGGCCGCCTGCCTGGCGCAGCAGTTCACGCGCCTCGTTCACATCATCGGCCGAGCGCACAAACGACACGGCCAGGAAATCAAGCCCAAGCTCCGCGGCGAGGCGAATATGGCGCCGGTCGCTCTCGGTCAGCGCGGCCGCGGACAGCCCGCCACCCTGCCGGTTGATGCCCTTTTGATCCGACAGTTCACCACCGAATGCGATTGTCGTGAAAACCCGTGTCCCTTCGACGCGATCCACATTCAGGGTGATCTGCCCGTCATTCAGCAACAGCACATCGCCCGCCGCGACATCCTTGTGCAAGCGTTTATAAGCTACGCCGACGCCGGTATTGTCGCCCTCTTTCTCGCCCAATGCTGAATCAAGGAAGAACGGGTCGCCGTCGTATATCTCGACCGGACCATTGGCGAATCTCCCGATGCGTATTTTCGGTCCCTGCAGATCGCCCATGATCGCAATGTCACGGTTGCGTGACTGCGCTGCCGCCCGTACCTCCGCGGTGCGCCGCCGGTGATCGTCGTCGCTGCTATGGGAAAAATTGATTCTCGCAACGTCCAGGCCCGCACGAATGAGGCGTTGTAATTGCTCGTCGCCGTCGGTGGACGGGCCGAGGGTGCCGACTATCTTGGTTCTGCGTAACATGGCGCCGATTATTGCACAGTGCGCCACGAACCGTTGGCTTCTATCACAACCGGTGCAAAAAAATTATCTGTTAGCCGGGAGGCGCCCGCGCGTACTTCGACGACAGGCGGTCAGGACGCCGCCCGTTCCTCGAGTACGGCAACCGCCGGCAGCGTTTTCCCTTCGACAAATTCGAGAAAGGCACCGCCGCCTGTCGAGATGTAGGAAACCCCGTCCGCTATGCCGAACTTGTCGATGGCAGCAAGTGTATCGCCGCCGCCGGCAACGGAAAATGCCTCGCTCGCGACGACTGCTTCGGCGAGTTCCCGGGTGCCGGCGCTGAATGCATCAAATTCGAACACACCAACCGGCCCGTTCCAGATAATCGTGCCTGCCGACTTCAGGATATCGGCAAACTGCGCCGCTGTTTGCGGGCCTATGTCGAGGATCAGTTCGTCGTCCTTGACTTCCGTGACATCTTTTACGGTGGCCCTGGCCGATTCTTTAAATTCCGTCGCGACGACGACGTCGACCGGCAACGGTATCGCTGCCCGTCCCTTGCCGCCGGATGCCAGTTCGCGTGCCGTATGCAGCATGTCCGGCTCGTGCAGCGATTTGCCTACCGGGTGACCCGCTGCTGCCAGGAACGTATTGGCGATACCGCCGCCGACTACAAGCGTGTCAACAATACCCGCCAGCGTGTCGAGCACGGTCAGCTTGGTCGATACCTTCGCGCCGCCAACAATCGCAACAAAAGGCCGTGCCGGATTGTCCAGCGCCCGGCTCAATGCATCGAGCTCAGCTATCAATAATGGTCCGGCACAGCTTACCGGGGCAAAACGCGCGACGCCGACTGTACTGGCCTGGGCGCGATGGGCCGTGCCAAAAGCGTCCATGACAAATATGTCGCACAGTGACGCGAGGCGCTTTGACAAGGCGACATCGCACGCCTTCTCGCCAGCCTCGAAGCGGATATTTTCAAGCAGTACCGCACGGCCCGCCGATACATCGACGCCGTCGCTCCAGTCCCGAACCAGCGGTACGTCAGCGCCCAGCAGCGCGGACAAGCTGGCAGCCACGGGCTCGAGCGTCAGGTCGTTGTCATGACGGCCTTCTTCAGGTCTGCCACGATGCGACATCAGGATGACAGCTGCACCTGCATCGAGAGCTCTGCGGATCGTTGGCAATGCTGCTCGAATACGAGCATCACTGGTCACGACTCCGTCGGCTATCGGCACATTCAGGTCTTCCCGGATCAGCAGCCGCTTGCCGACAAGGTCGAGATCCACCATTTTAAGCATCGTCATCGGAGTTCCCTGGTCACTTCGCCCTTGCGAATGCCAGTGCCACATCGAGCATGCGATTCGAAAAGCCCCACTCATTGTCGTACCAGGCCAGAACTTTGACCAATGTGCCTTCCATAACCTTCGTAAGGCCCGCGTCGTAAGTTGACGACACCGGATCATGGTTGAAGTCTATCGACACCAGCGGCTCATCGTTGTAGGCCAGCACGCCTTTCAGCGCGCCGCTACTGGCTTCCTTCATGATCTTGTTGATTTCGTCAACGGTGGTTTCGCGTTCGGCAACAAAGGTCAGGTCAACGGCCGAGACATTAATGGTGGGTACGCGCATCGCGTAACCGTCCAGGCGCCCGGCAAGGTCGGGCAGCACTAGGCCCACCGCGGCAGCCGCGCCGGTCTTGGTCGGTATCTGCGACATTGTTGCCGAGCGGGCACGGCGCAGATCCTTGTGGAATACGTCTGTCAGTACCTGGTCATTCGTGTAAGCATGAATCGTTGTCATCAGGCCGTGCTTGACACCAATCTTTTCATGCAGAGGCAACACCAGCGGCGCGAGGCAGTTCGTTGTGCAAGACGCATTGGAGATAACCTTGTGCTTGCTGCTCAAGACGTTGTGATTGACGCCGTATACGATGGTCGCGTCGATGTCATTGCCTGCCGGCGCCGAGATAATGACCTTGTTTGCGCCGCCCTTCAGGTGTGCCGATGCCTTCTCCTTGTTCGCGAACAGGCCGGTACACTCCAGCACGATGTCGACGTTGAGATCACCCCAGGGCAGTTTGGCCGGATCACGTTCCGCCAGTACCTTGATTCGGTCGCCGTTGACGATCATTGAATCGCCGTCGACCTCGACCGTGCCGGGAAAGCGGCCATGCGCTGTATCGCGCCGGGTCAGGTGCGCATTGGTGTTGGCATCGCCCAGGTCATTAACGGCAACGATCTCAATCTGCGAGTGGAGGTCACCCTCGTATAAAGCCCGCAACACATTCCGGCCGATGCGGCCGTATCCGTTAATGCCGATCCTGATACTCATTTCCATCTCCTGATTGATTGCGTGCCGGCACGGGGCCGGCCATAAACTTCATTACTTCCATGGCAGCCTGTCGGACCTAGGCTGCGAGCGTACTACGCGCGACAGACACAACGTTTCCGGTCGTAAAACCGAAGTGCTCGAACAGTTTGTCCGCGGGCGCCGACAGGCCGAATTCATCCATGCCGACGATAGCGCCTTTGTTCCCGACGTAGCGCCACCAGCCTTCACGAACACCGGCCTCAACAGCGACACGCGCCGATACGCCGGGGGGCAAAACCGCGTCGCGATAGGAAGCGGACTGGCTATCAAACAGATCCGTGCACGGCATCGACACTACTCGCACCGCAATGCCGTCATTGCGCAGTTCGTCGGCCGCGCTCGCGGCCAGCTGCACCTCAGAGCCGGTCGCAATAATGATCAGGGCAGGCGCCGAATCCGAGTCACTCAGTACATAGCCGCCCTTCGCGATATTGTCGATCTGCTCCGGAGTGCGCGGCTGGTGCGGTAGGCCCTGCCGGGTCAGCACGAGGCCGGTCGGGCCATCCTGCCGCTCGATCGCGTCACGCCATGCAACAGCGGTTTCAACGGTATCGCACGGCCGCCAGACCCGCATGTTGGGGATCATGCGGAGACTGGCTACATGCTCGACCGGCTGGTGTGTCGGTCCGTCCTCGCCAAGGCCGATCGAGTCATGCGTATAGACCAGGATATTCTGGACCTGCATCAGCGCCGCCATGCGTACCGCGTTGCGCGCATAGTCGGAAAACGTCAGGAACGTGCCGGCATACGGAATCAGACCGCCGTGCAGCCCCATGCCGTTGCAGATGGCCGTCATGCCGAATTCCCGCACCCCGAAGTAAATGTAGTTACCCGTCGCATCATCACCAGTGACGGTTTGCGAGCGGCCGTGCAGTGTCAGGTTCGACCCGGTCAGGTCGGCCGAGCCACCGGCAAGCTCCGGCAAGGCCGGCGCAAATGCATTCAGTGCAACGAGCGATGCCTTGCGTGTCGCCATTGTCGCGGCATCCGCATCAATTTTCCGGATTGCATCGGCTGCAAACTGGGGCCAGTTCCCGGGCAACCGGCGCTCACTGCGGCGCAGGAACTCGGCCGCCAGATCCGGATACTTCGCCTGGTAGGCGGCGAACCGCTCATTCCATTCCTGCTCGCGGGCTGCGCCGGCACCGCGTGCATCCCAGCCATTGCGAATTTCATCCGGAATGTCGAACGGTGCGTGCTCCCAGCCGAGCCACTGACGCGTTGCCGCGATTTCGTCATCACCGAGCGGCGCACCGTGCACGCCTGCCGTGCCTTTCTTGTTCGGCGCACCGAAGCCGATGACGGTCTTGCAGCAGATGAGCGTTGGCTGGTCCGTGTTCTGCAGAGCCGCTTCGATGGCATCGGACACGGTCGCGGCGTCGTGGCCGTCCACGTCGTCGATGACCTGCCAGCCGTAGGCGCGAAACCGGGCGGGGGTATCGTCGGTAAACCAGCCTTCGGTACTGCCGTCGATCGAAATACTGTTGTCATCGTATATACAAATCAGCTTGCCGAGCTTGAGCGTGCCGGCGAGCGAGCAGGCTTCATGCGAAATGCCTTCCATCAGGCAGCCGTCACCAACGAACACCCAGGTGCGATGATCGACGATGTCGAAGGACGGCCGATTGAAGTTAGCCGCCAGCATTTTTTCCGCCAGCGCCAAGCCGACAGCGTTGCTTAAACCCTGCCCCAGCGGACCGGTTGTCGTCTCTATACCGATGTCTGACTCGCGCTCCGGGTGCCCGGCCGTGCGCGAGCCGAACTGCCGGAAATTCCGCAGTTCGTCGAGCTCGAGCGGATAGCCGCTCAGGTGCAGCAGGCTGTACAGCAGCATCGAGCCATGCCCGTTCGACAGCACGAAGCGGTCGCGGTCCGGCCACTCAGGATTGGCGGGATTGTGCTTCAGATAATCGTTCCACAGCACTTCGGCGATATCGGCCATGCCCATCGGCATGCCGGGGTGGCCGGAATTTGCGGCCTGGACGGCGTCCATGCTGAGTGCGCGAATGGCATTGGCGAGCTTCCGCCGGGCGGGGGCAGCGGCGGTATTGCGGCTTGATGGCTGTGACATGACGCTCTGCTTCCGGCGTGGCGGCCGGTCTTATGGTTAATCGGAGTGTAAGCGGGGGTGCGGGCCCGCGCATTTTCCCTGTTTAACCCGGTAGCCGCAAGGCATGCCCCACCGGATGACGCCGGATGACGATACAGCCGGTTACAACCGGCGCATGGTGCAGCGCATCCGGGCTGGGGTACAATGCGCGGCTGTCACAGCAACCAATTATTATATTCATGACGCATTCCTACCTGTTCACGTCCGAATCGGTGTCCGAAGGGCATCCTGACAAGATTTCCGACCAGATTTCCGATGCCGTGCTCGATGCAATACTCGAGCAGGATAGAAATGCCCGTGTCGCCTGCGAAACGCTTGTCAAGACCGGCATGGTGCTGGTGGCCGGAGAGGTCACAACTTCTGCCTGGGTCGACATCGAGGAGCTCGTTCGCAAGACCGTCCTCGACATCGGTTACAACGACTCGTCGATGGGTTTCGACGGCGCATCGTGCGCCGTCATCAACGCCCTCGGCAAACAATCACCTGACATTGCTCAAGGCGTGGATCGTGGCGACGCCGAAGACCAGGGCGCCGGCGACCAGGGACTGATGTTCGGCTACGCAACCAACGAGACCGATGTACTCATGCCGGCGCCGATTACTTACGCGCACCTGCTCGTTCGTCGCCAGGCCGAGGTACGCAAGAACGGCACGTTGCCGTGGCTGCGCCCGGATGCGAAGAGCCAGGTAACGTTTGTCTATGAGAACGACCGCCCGGTCGCGATCGACGCGGTGGTGCTGTCTTCCCAGCATCACGCCGACGTCAGCCTGGCCGACCTGCGCGAAGGCGTCATGGAAGAGATCATCAAACCGGTACTGCCGGCGGAGTGGCTCAAGAGGTCGACGCAATATCACATCAACCCGACCGGCCGGTTTGAAATCGGCGGCCCGATGGGCGATTGCGGCCTGACCGGGCGCAAGATTATTGTCGATACTTATGGCGGCTCGGCCCGGCATGGCGGTGGCGCATTTTCGGGCAAGGACCCGTCCAAGGTCGATCGATCCGCTGCCTATGCCTGCCGGTACGTGGCCAAGAATATCGTTGCCGCCGGCCTCGCGGACCGTTGCGAGATCCAGGTCTCTTACGCCATTGGCGTCGCCGAACCGACATCAATCAGCGTACAGACGTTCGGCACCGGCAAGATCAGCGAGGAACGGCTGACGTCGCTGATACGCGAGCATTTCGACCTGCGGCCTTACGGCATTCTGAAAATGCTCGACCTCGTCAGGCCAATATACAAACCGACGGCTGCGTACGGCCATTTCGGGCGGCAGGATATCGATCTCAGCTGGGAACACAC
>CAZLNH010000179.1:0-48092 GCA_964560775.1 uncultured Woeseiaceae bacterium
GCGTCCCCGAGGTATTCGACATAATTATGATTGGTGATGACAATGCTGATGAACATTGGCCCTCCCGCTGCATCGCGTGTTGGCAATGCGTTTAAAGTTATTGGAAAAAATGTGCGCTCATTCACGGCATTTTTTTTACAAGAAAGTATTCTAGGCGCGTGCGTGAATGAACTCTCGGGCAAGCTGAAAAGCGTGTCATAACCGCTGTTGGCGGTAATGAGGCCCGGGTTTTCGCGAGCGCGCAATAGCGTCTTGACAAGGGCAAACCCGGTGAAAGCCGGCGACGCAAAGCTACCAGTCTAAGGGTGTTATCACCTACGATCGTGGGGCCGCCGAAACGCAGGCGAATCGACATGGCCACTGACGCACTTGCATTAACGTTGGTACAGCCAGGTCGACGAGCACCTTGCAGGACAGAGTCCATCCCTGACTGTCGAGGTAGCTCGCCATGCGACCAATTCCTGTACGTTTTTGCACGCGGATCGCCGGAACCCTGGCCACCGTCTTCTGTTTCGTAATTCTTGGCGGCTGTAATTCGGGAGAGGCCGGTGAGAGTGTGCCGGACGCGCCTGAATCCAATAACGGCCCGCCTGTCGTCAATAACAGCCCGGCGCAATTCGCCGTGTCCGGTAGCCAGTATGTGTTCCAGGTCGAGGCCGAAGACCCCGAAGGAGACGAGCTCTCCTATTCCATTCTCAATCGTCCGGGCTGGCTGCGGTGGGACGCTGCACTTGGCCGTCTCTCGGGGCTGCCAACATCGGCGGACATCGGTCCCCACATGGATATCGTCATCGACGTGTCCGACGGTGCAAGGAAGGCCTCCGTCGGGCCGTTTACCATAACCGTCGAGGAGCCTGTGGCCGATTCCGACCCGGTGCCGGTAATTGAGAAACATCCCGGCCACTACATAGCGATGAACCGGTACGACGACCAGGCCGCCATGATCAACGCGATCCGGCCAGGAGTGACCGGCCTGCAAAAGCGCTATACCTGGGCTGAACTCGAACCGGCGTTTGACCGCTACGAGTTCGCCGACCTGCGCTCGGACCTGGATTTGCTGGCCGGGCAGGGTATGCGCCTGGTCGTCTTCGTTGAAGACAAGTCGTTCGACGGCCGCTATCCGACACCGGTCTATCTGCATGCCGATCACACGCTCGCTAACCATAACGGCGGCTACACGGCGCTGCGTTGGCACCCTTATGTGCTGGAGCGCTTCCGACGACTGATTGCGGCACTTGGCACGGAATTCGATACCCATCCGGCGTTTGAGGGTATTGCCTTGCAGGAGTCCGCATTGAGTCTCGGGGATGGTTTGCTGGATGCCCATGACTACACACCGGAGCGGTACCGGGATGCGCTGATCGACGCCATCACTGCCGCCCGGGAGAGCCTGCCCACGTCCCAGGTATTCTGGTACATGAATTACCTGCCGCGAGGCCAGAACTACATCGCGGAGATCGCGAATCGGGCCGCCGAGCTCGGAGTCTCGATGGGCGGGCCTGACGTACTGCCGGATTCGGACCCACTGCAACGTCTCGTTTATCCCTACTACCCGGAATTTGCCAGCCGCATGGTCCTGTTCAATTCCATGCAGTTCGACAGTTACCGGCATCTTCAGGCGGATCCCGACAGCGGGACGAAATACTGGTCGATGCTGGACCTGTTCCGGTTCGCCCGGGACCAACTCCACGTGGACTACCTGTTCTGGAACCGGGTAGGGAGCGCCAATCCCGCCGACTCTCATGACTGGCTGGACGCCCTTGATGTCATCAAGACGCGCCAGATCCCGATTCGATCCGACTAAGTGTGAGCGCCGTTGCTTGCAAGCGGCGTCAGTACGCATTGTCGCCGCGAAGCACAACGACGCAGGTACGCGCAAGGATCTTCAGGTCGAGCATGGGTGACCAGTTGCGCAGGTACTCCAGGTCATAGTGGACCCGGCCTTCCATGGCTTCGAGCTGCCGGGTTTCGCCGCGAAAGCCATGGATCTGGGCTAACCCGGTCATGCCGGGCAACGCCATGTGCCGCATCATGTAGCCGTTGATGAGTTTGCGATACTCCTCATTGTGCGCAACGGCGTGCGGGCGTGGTCCTACCAGGCTCATATCGCCGCGAAGGACATTGACGAGTTGCGGCAACTCATCGAGTGAATACTGGCGCAAGTAACGCCCGACCCGGGTAACCCGCGGATCGTCTTTGTGTGCCTGAGTCAGATGGCCGCCGTCTTCCATGACGGTCATGCTGCGAAATTTCCATACGAGAAACTCGCGTCCATCCAGGCCGTAGCGGCGCTGCTTGAACAATACCGGGCCGGGCGAAGTCATCTTTATCGCGAGCGCGAGGGTTGCAAGCAACGGGCTGAGCAGCAAAAGCAGCATCATCGCCCCGATGACATCGATCACTCTCTTGGTGAAGAAATTACGGCCGTTGAAGGGCGAATCGAAAAGCGAGATGACCGGAACGCTGCGGATATTGTGTTGTCGCGACTGGATGAGATCGAGGAAAAATATGTCCGGCACGAAGAACAGGGAGACTGTCGTGTCCTGCAATTGCCGGATGATGCGGAGAGCATGGATGGGCAGGGCAATGAATACGACATCGATTCCATTGCGGGTGACGAAAGACTTCACGTCGTCGAGCTTGCCGATGATCTCACGCCCTTCGCAATCCAGGCGCTTGGGATTGCGGTCGTCGAAGAAGCCGCAAAGTTTCATGCCGAGCCCTTTCGACCCCTCTATGCTCTCGGCAAGTCGCTTGCTGGTTGCGTTGAAACCCAGGATGACCACGGAACGGGAGTGACCGTTACTGAGGCAGTACCGGAGCATCAGCACGCGGCTCAAATGGAGTGCGGCGACGATCGACAGCGGTGTGATGACGAGCCATGCCGAGAGCACCAGCCGCGAGAATTCTTCGGAGGACTTGGTCAGAAAACCGATGAACAGCAGTATTGCGACGACACCCGCCCACGAGATCAGCACACGCCAGGCCAGGGACAGAATGTCGTTCGTCGCATTGCGCAGAGCGTGATTTTGCTTGCTGACGAGTATGTAGGTGAGCAGGGCGGACAGGACGGCGAGGATAATGTACGCGGAGCCGAAGTGACGACCCAGCAGCATGACGGCTACAAGCAGACAGAACACAGTGATCAATGGAGGCAACAATGCTTCCAGCACGGCGAGACTGCTTCCCGCGACTCCCTTGAAGTAATTGTTCGGTTCCATTGCAGCCTGATTCCTTTGGTGAACCAGTAGTTGCAATAGCCGTGCCAGACTGCGCAGCCGGGTCCCGCATGACCTTCCAGACAGCCTGCAGGGCCTGGGAGCGAGTGTCCGCGCGGCATCCGGCACGGTAATACCTGCGGAAGCCGGTAAAAGTTGCAGTACGGCGCGGCAACCCTCAGTCGGCGAAATCGGCGTGTTTGCGGATTACGGGCAGTGCATCGGTCCAGTCGTAGGAATCGCCGGGTTTGCGCCAGGTCTTTCGGTTCCAGAACAGGTAGTCGACATGCAATTCATCCCGTGCAAACAGGAATAATTCCTCCAGCGTCCAGTAAGGCGGGTCAGCGCGGCCATCCGTCCGCCGGTGGGCGTAACTGTTGTGCTGGATCGAGCTGAATAACGGGAGTTCGCCGTCGAAGCGGTCGAAGAGCGGGTAGACCAGCTTCTGCAGGGGCGGGTTGTCCGGCAGTACGTCCGGCCCTCCCATGGCGACGCCCGCCGGAGCAACCGCGGCCGCTACCGTTGCGAGATACTTCTGCCCGCCGGACAGGAAGTTCAGGTACCAGAATACTCTCGAATTCGGCATCGAAGCGGCAGTAGCCAGCAGTACTGTCACCAGGCCGTCGCGGTACCTGGGCGGTGTGTATCCGTGGCGCTCGAGCAGCTCGTCGGACAGACCGAGTGCGGTCTCCTGTATGGCGATTCCCTCGAAGCCCGGATGACAGTCGAACGCTCGTCCGATCGCGACGAGCAGCGCGGAGAACCGCTCTATGACCCGCGGATCCCAGCGCATCGCCGTGTAGCCATTGCGCTGGTTCGGGAGCGTGAGCTCCGCCAGGTAGTCGGGTGTGGGACGATCGCCGTCGAAAGTCTTGTCCTCGACAAAGACGACCAGCCGGCCGTCCCGCCCGCTGACCGCTTCGAGGTCCGCGCGTATGGCAGTGAAGTCATACTCGCCCTCGGCTGATTCCAGCTCGTTCCAGTCGTAGCGGATCTGCACGCCCATCACGCCTGGCTGCAGCGCTTCGCTGATGATGCTCCGGCCGTCAGACTTGCCCAGCGCAATGTAATGGCCGGGCCTCGGCGATTTGTTGCAATCGGCCGCGGGCACATCCATTGTTTTCCCGGCGTGGCCGGCAGCGGCGGGCAGGGCGGCAAGCACGAGCATCGCCGCCGCAATTAGTGACTTCATGTCCGCGCCCCGGGTGCGAATGAGATCAAAAGCCCGCGCGGAACTGGATCCGGGCGCTCTGGTAGTCATATTCCTCATCGGGGAGCGTGGAGCTGCGTTCCCCCGCTGCCAGGCCGAAGGAGACGCGGAAGATTCGTGTAACGTCCCAGTCGAGCCAGAGAGCAGCCGAAACGACGTCGTCTTCCCTCGATTCCAGGTCATCCGGGTCCGGTATGGTTAGATCGCGCACGCCGCGGAAGTCGCGCCGTTCGTAATTGAGATCCAGCCGCAGGTTGATCGCAATGCCAACAGGCCATTCGGGCGAGATGGTGATTCCTTCGACGATGGCGTAATTGGCTATTTCGTCGCCCAGCGTGCTGGGCTCCCGATAGATAGAGACAGTCAGCAGGCCGCCCCTGGCATTGGTCCGGACCAGCGAGACCAGGCCCGTGACGCCGCTGAAATCCGGGCGATCCTCACCGTTGTAGTCCCGGGAAGTGACGCCCGCCTTCGCCGCGAGTCGGGTCTTCTCGCTGAACGGCCAGTCGAACACGGCCTGCAGCGAGGTTTCGTCGTAATCGCGATCGGAGTCCAGCTCGTACTGACCGTCGGTAAATTTTCCCTCTAAACCGACTGAGCGATCCAGTGCGGACTCGTAGTAGATACCGACCTGTCCGGTGTCGCGGGTCAGGCTCAGTCGTTCGTTTTCCTCAAATTCAATGTCGGCCGAGCTGGCCGCGAGGACGGCCCTCAGGCCTGCGCCAATGCCCCTCTCAACCGAGCCGAAGAACCGGCTTTCCTCGCGAATGTCCCTGGCAGCCCTCGACTGGTTGGCCAGGTCACGGAGCTGGCGGGTGAAGAGGTAGCCGAGATCGCCGGACCAGGCAGAACCCCATACCCATTGCCACTCACCGAGGGCATTGCCGCCGGTATGGTCTATCTGGTCGAACTCCTCATATTGGTTGCGGAAGATACGACCCTTTAAAGTCAGTGTCTGCCGGCTAATTGCCATGTACGAATCCAGCCCGGCTTCCAGCGTGGTGATCATGTCGGACTCGTCGTCACTGCCGCGGATTTCGTCGGCCGAGCTGACGCGCAGCGGGTTCGAATCGTATGTCAGACCCACCAGCGCGTACGGATCGAACGATGATGGCGGTAATTCCTCGGATGCCTGGGCGGCAGCCGGCGGCGCCGGGATCGCGCCGTACAGAACGGCTGCCCAGAGCAAAATCCAAAGGATTGACAGGGACCCTGGGAAGTCAGGTTCCGGGCGGGTTGTGCGTGAGTTGTCGGCCCTGAAATTGCAAATGCTCATAATTATCCCCCGCGAGTTTCAAGTCGCGTGATATCGATGTGCCTGTATAAATTTCACGTAAGGACAAGCAATTTTGGTGCCATCGTGCCCGGACGATGAAATGGCCTGGTTCTTGCATTCTTCCCTGGTATGTCTTTCCTGCGGCCGAGCGCCGCAACGCTGGTAAATGGACAGGAGGTTGAATTGAAACCGAATCGAAAGTGGTGTGCTGCATTTCTGGGGTGCCTGATGCTGGTGCCTCTCGGGCTGGCTGCGCAAGAGACTGGCACCGGCCTGCGGCTGGAATCGGGCGATGTCGTCCGGATAACCGTATTCGGCCAGCCGGATCTCACGACAGTCACCAGGATCCACGAAGACGGATCCGTCAGCTTCCCTCTCGTCGGGGCGGTCAATATAGCGGGCCGATCGACGGCTGAGGCGGAGCGCCTGATCGCCGACCGCCTGCGATCCGGCGGGTATGTGAAGAATGCCCAGGTGAACATGTTCCTCGAGGAGAAGAGCCTGGGCCTGACGGACCAGGCGACCATCCTTGGCGAGGTGGAGCGGCCCGGAAAGTATCCGCTGCAAAGCGTTTCCTTCGCGGGGGTGCGAAGCGTTGTGGAGCTGCTTGCGGTCGCCGGCGGCACCACGGATGTGGCTGCCGACCGGGTGTTTCTGATTCGGCAAACCGCGGACGCCCAGGAGCGCATGACGATCGACCTCGTGCAACTTTTGCAGAATGGCGATCTCAGTGCCGACGTCGAGCTGCGCCAGGGAGACGTGATCCTCGTGCCGGAGACGGACGTCTTCTACATATACGGGCACGTGGAGAATCCGGGACAGTACCCGCTCAAGAGGGATCTGACGGTCATGCAGGCCTTGTCAGTCGCCAGCGGCGTGACGCGGATTGGCAAGGAAGATGGCATACGCTTAAGGCGTAAAACCCCGCAAGGCAGCAGAGAACTGAAGGTCAGTCTTACCGATCTTCTGCAGCCGAACGACGTCCTTTACGTCGAGGAACGCCGCTTTTGAGCGCGGCAGTCATTAGCTACGAGGTACTGAATTCATGAGTGTCGCACTGATATTAACGATACTGCGTTCCCACTGGTTTCTGATACTGGCCAGTCTCGGAGTCGCAATTTTTACCGCGGTGCTGCTGACCAGCGCGCAGGATGAGCGCTATGAGGCGGTGGCTTCCGTAATCGTGGACTACCAGGCTGAGAACCCGTTCGACAACTCCTCCATCTCGCCCAGATCATCGGGGAGCTATATGGCGACCCAGCTCGATATCATCAGGAGCGACAAGGTTGCTGTGCGCGTCCTCGAGCAAGTCGGCATCGCGCGGAGCCCGGAACTGGCCGATGACGCGTCGCCCGCAGCGACGGCGGGTGCCGCCGAACAACGTGAAGAATTGCTTGCCCAACTGAAACAGAACCTGGATGTGTCTGCCGGCTATGACAACAGCCAGATGATCAAGATCGGTTATACCGCCAGGGACCCGGAAACGGCGTCGCGGATTGCCAACGCGTTCGCCGCTGCCTATATCGCTACGGCGTTGGAGCTGAGTCGCGAGCCGCTGCAGCAGAATGCCGCCTGGTTCGATGAGCAAATCCAGGTGCTCCGCCGCCGGCTGCGGACCGCCGAGTCCCAGCTGACCGAGTTCCAGCAGGAGCAGGGAATCGTTGCGCTGGACGAGAAGCTCAATACGGAAACCGAACGACTCAGAGAATTGTCCACTGGCCTCGTGGAGGCGCAGTCGAATCTTTATGACGTGCAGTCCCGACAGCTGGGAACCAATCACCCGGAGTACCGACGCGCAGTGGATCGTGAACGATCCCTGCAGCAATCCGTTGACGAACAGAAGCAGAGGATCCTGTCTCTGATGGAGCAGATGGATACACTCGGTGCGCTGGCCCGGGAGGTGGAAAACGAAAAGAGCAACTACGAAGCCACCCTGCAGAATTATTACCGGATCAGTCTCGAGAGCCAGTTCAACCAGACCAATATCAGCATTCTCAGTGCGGCGCTGCCGCCGGACGAACCGTCGAGCCCGAACCTGGCGCTGAACCTGGCCGGAGCGGGCCTGCTCGGACTGACGCTGCCGATCGCGCTTTTATTCGGGCTCGAAATGTCCAAGCGAAAGATCCGGTCCGACGAAGATATCGAGAAATTGCTCGGTACACGACTGCTGGAGACGGTGTGATGCCCGGACATTTGGAAATAACGCGGGACGCGGCCATACGATCAAGGCCCGTTCCGAATGACCTGCCAACAGCGATCCAGCGATTGGGATAGTAAATATGACGTCAGACACCGGAGTCACGGTCACCGCAACAGCCACAGCCATGGGAACCCGTGCGAGCGCGCCCAGCGTCGTGCACGAAGGAACCTATGAGCCGAAGCGCTACAGTTCCAGTCGCCTCGGAGCGATCCTCGTTCGTCGCGGCAAGTTGAAGCCGCGGGATTGCGAACGCGTCCTCAATTATGCCGAGCGCAAGCAGCTCAGGTTCGGTGAGGCGGCGATGAAGTTAAGGCTCGTTACACGGACCGACATACAGCACGCAATTGCCGAGCAATTCGACTACCCGTACCTGTCCAAGGGCGAGGGCGGACATTCGAAACAACTCGTCACGGCCTACGAGCCTTTTTCGCCGACTGGTGAGAAGCTCCGCAATCTCCGGGCCCAGCTACTCCTGCACTGGAAAAATGCCGACCAGAAGACGCTGGCGGTGCTGAGTCCGGACGACCCGACGAACAGCAGCGTGATCGCTGCCAACCTCGCGGTGGCCTGCTCTCAGAGCGGGAGCGCGACGCTCCTCGTTGACTGTGACATGCGCAGGGCGGCTCAACGCCAGTTCTTCCGGGCGAATCACCGGGTTGGTCTTTCCGAGATGCTGATGCGTCGTGCCGGGCTCAAGGATGCCGTCCATCGGGTGGCCGACTTTCGCAATTTGTCTATACTGCCGGCAGGTACGCTGCCACCAAATCCCGGCGATCTCCTGGTTAACCAGGATTGGTCGGACCTCGTCGTCAGTTTGCGCAATGCATTCGATATCATCATCTTCGATACGCCTGCCTATGGGACGGATACCAGTGCGGAGATGGTCGCGCGCGTATGCGGCAACGCACTGATTGTTCTGCAGCAGGGGCGGACCTATCTGGCCGATGCAAAAGCGCTCGTCAAATCACTGGAAGCCATGAACGCGCAGGTGGTCGGTTCGGTGATGACGACATTTTGACTACTTTCTTTTTTCTTCCAGTCGCCGCCAGGGACTCTTGACATGCAGGGCAAGCTCATTTTCATAACCGGCGCTTCGCGGTCGGGGACCACGTTGCTCAGTTTCGTGCTGCGGAACCACAGTGCGATTTTTGGATTGAAGGAACTCAATTATTTTGGCGTGCAATTTGCGTCGGACCGGCTCGAATCGACACAGCCGCAGGCGCGCCTTGTTGCCGCGGCGGCAAGCATATTCGCCAGGCAGAGAGATGGCGTCTTCACGGCCGGTGCGGAAGGGCAGGACTACGACGATGCCGAGCGAGTGGTGGCGGCCCTGCCGGAATCAGCCAGGACGGGCGCCGGTGTCTTCGCCGCGACGGTAGGCGTGCTTGCCCGACGGGCAGGGAAGAGGATTCCGTGTGAGCAAACACCGCGCAATATTTTTTATGCGCAAACACTGCTCAGCGTGTTCCCGGATGCACGAGTGATACACATGATGCGGGACCCGCGCGCGGTGATGGCCTCGCAAAAGTGGCGGTGGCGACGCCGGCAGCTCGTTGCCGACTCGAGGCGTTTTCCCGTGCTGGAGTCGTTGCGAGTCTGGATGAATTATCACCCCTACACGATGGCAAAACTGTGGGCAAAGGCGAGCGCCGAGGCGGCCCGGATGGAGGAGCATCCTCGATTCAGGGTACTCCGCTTCGAGGATCTGGTCGGCAGGCCGGAGACGGCAGTAGCGGAACTCTCCGAGTGGCTCGGTATACCCTTCGAACCCTCGATGCTCGACGTAAGCCGTATCAATTCTTCCTATGGTGCCACCGCCGGCGCCAGGAGTGGCCGGAGCGGCCTGGAGCCGTCGGCCATCAGCCGCTGGCGCGGCAATCTGTCCAGTTCGGAGATCGCCATAGCCGAACGGCTGACGGCGCCCTTGCTGGACCGATACGACTACGTCCCCGAGACCGACGCCCGCGGTTCGGGTCAGCTTGCCGAATGGTGGCACCGGCTGACCTATCCATGGCACGCGGCGGGCGTGCTGCTTGTCAATCCGCGCCGGGCCTGGATACAGATGCGGGCGTCCGCCCGCAGCCGGGTACTGACTGGCTGAACACGCTTCGTAAGAATTACCGGCACGCGAAGTTATTACCAAAGATATCTCGTAACTGGACAATTTAGGTCCCGCTCTCCCCGGATCGAAGTGGCACGCATGTTGCAACATCCTGTGCGGGCGCCGACTTTGGCAGTCGGATGACATTGATAGCAAAGGCGGTTTATGAGCGATAAACGCGGCCGCCGTCGGGAATTGCGGATGGTTTCACAGGCAGCAAACAAGCAGGAGAGCGCATTGCAGCTCAATACCGGGAGCCCGGACGGCGCGGCGGCAGGGTCGGCCGCGCGGGATCGGCTTGTGAGTCTGCTCGGCCTCAGGATACGCGACGATTCTCTTCCGGAGGTGGCCGACACGCTGATCGCACGCGCACTCGAGCGCGAACGGTTTCAGTGCTATTTCGTAAACGCGCACTGCGTGAACGTTGCGGCACGCGACCCGGCCTATGGGGCGATACTGCAGCGCGCGCCGTTCGTATTTGCGGACGGCGTTGGCATGGCGATCGCCGGACGACTGCTGGGTCGCCCGCTGACGAACAACGTAAATGGTACGGACCTTCTGCCGGAACTATGCCGCCGGGCCGCCCTTCGGGGGGTCCCGATGGCTTTGCTCGGCGCCCGGCCAGGCACTGCCATCGCCTGCGCAAGTCGCCTCAGGGTGCTCTACCCGGGACTCAACATACGCTGGGTGCGGCACGGCTTTCTGTCAGAAGACGAAGAGACAAATCAGTTGCCCGGCCTGAATGCCAGCGGCGCCCGGATCCTGCTCGTTGCCAAGGGAGTGCCGCACCAGGAAAAGTGGATCGACCGTTATGCGCCTCATCTCGACATTCCGGTGATCATCGGCGTGGGGGCGCTCTTTGATTTCTATTCGGGAAGTATTCCCAGAGCGCCAATGCTGGTGAGGCGTATGCGAATGGAGTGGGCCTATCGCCTGCTGCGCGAGCCCCGGCGGCTTGCAGGGCGTTACCTGAAGGGGAACCCGGAGTTCCTCGCTCGTGTCATCCGTGCTCGCGCGGGCGGCACCGCATTCCCGGCAGCGCGGCACGCGGAGAACGCATCGCAGGAGCACGATTGAGAATGACGCAACGCAGGTACTTCATTATTGCAGGCACCGAGAAGGCGGGCACTACGTCAGTGTTTTCGTATCTCGCGGCGCATCCCGAGGTCTGTGCATCGGAGCGCAAGGAAACCGACTTCTTTCGCCAGCCGGGCATCGACGGTTCATTGCCTCTCGAAGGCTACGAGCAGCGCTTTGCCCATTGCGCAGATACAAAGCCCATTCGCATGGAGGCCTCGCCCGCCTACCTGGGTGAGGCGCAGACCGTGGCGCCGAGAATGGCATCAGCGCTGCCGGACGCGCAGCTGCTCTTCATACTCCGAGACCCGGTGGAGCGCTTGCTCTCCTCCTATCATTTTCATGTCGGTCGGCTGAATATCGATGAGTCGGTTTCGTTCCGTGCCTATGTGGACAAGTGTCTCGCCTATGACAGCGGCGCAGCCGGTGCGGCGGAGCTCGGACTCGATCCGTGGTACCTCAATGTGCTGCGCTACGGCCGGTACAGCGATTTCCTGAAGGTCTATCTCTCAGCCTTTCCCGCCGCAAACATCCGGGTGATGTTCTTCGATTGCCTGAAAGACAACCCGCAGCATTTCATGCGCGAGCTGAGCGACTTTCTCGGTATCGATGCCACCTATTGGGATAACTTCGAGTTCCGGCGGGAAAACGTCACGTTCTCGGCCGGCAACAAGATCCTCCATCGTCTTGCACTCACCATCAACAAGAATGCCGAGCCGTACCTGCGGCGCATGCCACGTCTGAAAAAGGAGCTGTTGGCGCTGTACAAGCGCCTGAACCAGGCCGGTGAAGGCTACGCGCCGATGGCAGACGATGTACGGCGCAGCCTGCAGGCTTACTACGCGTCGTCCAACGGCGCGCTCTCTGAATTGCTCGGCCGCAGCGTCCCGTCGTCCTGGCGGGCGGCGGTCTGACGGGTACTGCCATGCGCCACAACGTCGACAAGTTGCCGCATTCCGGCAGCCATAACGCATTTATCGTCGGCGCCGGCCGCTCGGGTACGACATTGCTCTACAAGCTGCTCTGTCTGCATCCCGGGGTCGGTTTCATCAGCAATTACGACAACCGGCTCAGCGGTCTCGCCCCGGCGCTGATGCAGCGTGTGTTCCGCCACGCGTACCGCGCCAAGCTCGCCGCCTGGTTCGGACGCTCGGGCGCAGCCTACATGGTACGCCGGCGCGCTTTGATGAAGCTTGTGCCAAGCCCGGTCGAAGGGGAACAGCTGTTCCGGGCCTGCGGCATTTCGGGTGCCGCGGGAGCGGACGGCGCGATCGCTCCAGCTGCTCTCGCAGAACTTCGGCGCCGGCTCGAGCGGATCGGCGCGGGTGCCGGAACGCCGGTCACGCTGTGCAAGCGTACCGCGATTAACCGCTTTATCGGGTCCCTCGATGCCGCGATGCCGGGCAGCCGTTACATTCATCTCATTCGGGATGGTCGCGACGTAGCGAACTCTTTGTCCAGGGTGGACTGGTGGAACAGGCACGTCGTCTGGTGGGATGGCCGTACCGCCGGGGAAATGGAGAAAGCGGGGGAGCCGCGGCTCGCCGTCTGCGCACGCAACTGGGTGGCGGAGGTTGAAGCCATCCAGCGTGGCCTTGCCGGCGTGGACAGGACCCGTGTGCTCGAAATTCACTACGAGGACCTGCTGGAGCGACCGATACCTGTGCTCGGCAATGTCCTCGGATTTCTGGGGCTCGAGCTCGGTCACGCGATGTCCGCGGCCGTGACTGCACTCGCATTGCGCCGGCGCTCACCGGGCGGCCCATCCGGCTGGTCGGAGCGCGACCGGTCATTGGTGAATTCGGAGGCGGCGCCGTTGCTGGCGCAGTTTGGTTACCTTGAAACGGGGGAGGTGGAGTCATCGTAAGGCCAACCTTCATAGGTGTGGGCGTGCAGAAATGCGCCACAACCTGGCTGCATCGGATTCTCGATGAGCACCCCGACATCGGCGTCCCCGCCCGCAAGGAGATTGACTTCTTCTCCCGTCACTACGACCACGGTTACGCCTGGTACGAGCGCTGGTTTGAAGGGTGTCGACAGCAGGCGGTCGGCGAAGTCTCGCCGTCGTATTTCTATGAGCCGGCCGTCCCCGGACGTGTCGCCAGGTTCGTGCCGGATGTAAAGATTGTGGCGATCTTCCGGGACCCGGTCGAGCGGACGCTGTCGAATCATCGGCACGAAGTACGTGTGGGCCATCTGCCGGGCCCGGATCTGAGCCTGGAGACCGGTCTCGAGAACAACCCAACCTATGTGGATCAGGGACGTTACGCCACGCACCTCCGGCGCTGGCTCGACTGTTTCCCTGAAAGCCAGGTGCTCACGGTGCTGATGGATGACATCCGTGACGATTCCGCCGCCGTGGCAGCCCGTGTCTATGGATTTCTGGACGTCGATCCGGCCCACCGTCCGGACAGTCTGGAGGAGCGCCCCAACCGCAGCTTTGCCAACCGTCATCGTACGTTGTCCGCGGTGAAAGACCGCATGTACGGAATGACACGCAGGCCGTCACTGAACTGGCTCTGGGCGACCGGGGTGAGGGTCGGGGCTCGTGCCGCCTACCGGCGATTGAACGTCGTGGCAAGCTCGGACGCGATACCCGCACCGAAGGAGAGTACGATCGCAGGTCTCAGGGAGACGTTCACGCCGGAGGTGCAGGGATTGTCGAGGATGATCGGGCGATCCCTGGAGCACTGGCTGTGACCCGGCTTACCGGCAGGGGCGCCGTTATACCGGGGCGAGGTGCGCCCGGACAGCCGTTGACACTCATCGTGGCGGCGCTCTGCATCGCGGCATTGGGCGGCGTCGTGGGCGCGACCGGCAATGTGAATATGTACATTACGCTGGTGGCGCTGGTCGCGGCGGCCGTCATGCTGGTCTCGCGGGCCGCGCTACTCTGGTTCGCGATCTTTGGCGGCATGGTCGTTGTCGGGGTGCTGCAGCTCTACTGGCCGGAAACGAGGTACGTGCGCTACGTATTTCCGCTGGTCGGCTGCGGCCTTGTCCTGCATGGCATACTCGATTTGTTTGCGCGAGAGCCGGACAACCGGGCTGTGGCCGGACCGGCGATTTGGCCCTGGGCCGCCGGGTTTTTCGGCATAACCGTGCTGTCGCTCCTGGTGAATTTCTCGTCGCTCGATGCGGCTGTAATGGGCCTCAAAACCTACTTCCAGATGTGGCCATTTCTGCTTGGCCTGGTACTCGTCCGCTGGTCTCCGGGAGTCATCCGCACGATTCCACGCGCGATGTTGCTGATCGTGCTGTTGCAGCTGCCGTTCGTGGTGCACCAGTACGTGTTCCTCGTACCGTTACGCTACGGTCTCGGCACTGCGCCGGTCGGCTTCCAGCCTGTCGACATCGTTGCCGGGACTTTTGGCGCGCATCTTTACGGCGGAGGCGCAAACGCAGTACTGGCTGCATTCATGATGATGGCGCTGGCGTGCTTCGCCGGCCTTTGGAAGCACGGTGCGCTAACGACGCTGCGCGCCGTTGCGCTTTCGCTCGTGACCATTTCTCCGTTGCTTTTGAATCAGACGAAGGTTTCGGTTCTGTACCTGCTGTTGATTTTCGTCGTGCTGTTTTTCCGGGATGTCGTGAAGAAGCCGGGCACGTTCGTTCTCGCCGCCATTAGCATGACCGGCCTGTTGGCCGTGCTGATGACGGCCATGATCATGACCCATGGGCACCTCGAGGAGCGCAGCTGGAGAGGGCTTGTCGACTTCACGGTGGAGAGCCAGCAGACCACCATCCGGGAACGATCGGGCCAGTTCAGCGAATTGACTCGCTGGACCGCGCTGACCTTCTGGGCCGAAGAACATTCGCGCGCAAATCCGGTAGTAACACTCATCGGCCATGGCCCGGGCGCGTCCAGGGTGCAGGAAGAAGGGCTCAGCGGTGCGGTCGATTCACTCGCCAAGCAGCGCTACAACGGTTTGCAGATTGGTTACACGGCCATCTCGGCATTGCTCTGGGACACCGGCATCGTGGGCCTCGTGCTGACGCTCGGTCTGTTCCTGAGTGCGTTCCGTAGCGCGGGATGGATCAGTGCGCACTACCGTGGACGGGATCCGGCCAGGGCGGGCCTGTTTGATGGTCTCCGTGCGGCGATTGCGGTGCTGGCACTGAGCCTCGCACACAAGGACTTCTACATCTATCACATGCCTTACCAGACCCTGGTGCTGCTCGTACTGGGCTTCCTTATGGTCTATCGCCTGCAAATCGTCGGTCGCAATGATGTCACTGCGGAATAAAAACGCGGTCGCAGGGCCGTACGGACTTGGCCGCTTCCGTCGTGCGCTAGGGCACTTCATTGGTGGCCGGGCCGTGCAGGCGCTGGCCCGTGCCGCCCTGGTATTGCTGCTCGTCCGTATCCTCCCGGTCGAGGACTACGGGGCCTACATGCTGGTTGTCGGCTTGTCGGAAGCGGCTTTGCAGTTGTTCTCTTTCGGCATCGTGCCGGTTGGCTACCGTTTTTTGCCGGAACTCGTTACATCCGGCGATCGTCGGGCGCAACGCCGTTTCATCGCCATGATCGTCAGCATCCAGCTCTGCGTACTGAGCGTGGCCGTCTTCGCACTGTATACGTACTGGGAGCGCCTGGTACCGCACCTCGGCATTGGACCAGTGCAGGCGGCGGCAACAGTCCCGGGGGTTCTGCTCTTTCTGCTCGTGCCCGCGTTCCGCCTCGGCGTCGACATGCTCGATGCATTGCTGGAGCAAGGCAGGGCGCAAACCGCCAGGGCAATCATGCCGGGCGGCCGCGTCGCGGTACTGGCGAGCCTCATGCTCGTGCAGGGCGACACATTGACTCTCGGCGAGGTGATCCTCGTCGACGTCGGCGTAACAGTTTTTTGCCTGGTCCTTACCTGGTATTTCCTTGTCGGCAGCATTGCATCAAGGCCTGAAACCCGGGCGGAAGTGCGGTTGCCGGTGCGCTCCATGCTGCGATTCGCCTGGCACATGGCAGCAGTAGACCTGCTTGCCGCCACGGCATCCCCGGGGGCAATCCGGGCCGCGGTCGGGTCATCACTCGGCGTAGCTGGCGCCGCGCTGTTTGCCTTCCTGCAAAGTCTGCAGCGCCTGGCCGGACGATACCTTCCCGGCGTTCTGCTGCGTGGGCTCGTGCGTCCAGTGCTGTTCGCGCGCTCGCTGCGACCACAGGGCATGCAGACGGTGCAATCGGGCAGCGCATTGCTGCTGAAGCTCAACCTGGCAGTGGCAATGGCCGGCTGTGTGCTGATTGCCGCCGGCGGAAACGGGCTGGTCGCCGTTCTGAGTGGCGGCAAATTTACTCAAGCAGGCGATACGCTGCTACTCCTTTTCCTGGGTCTCGCCTCCGTCTCACAACGCTCCGTAGTGGAGATGATGATGCAGATCGGCGGACAGACGAATGCGCTGCGCTGGACCGCCGGATTCGCGCCGCTCGCGCTGCTGGGTGTGTGGCAGTTCGGCTACCTCGGCCTGAATGTCGCGATCGGCATAATGATCGCCGGCAGCGTGCTCTCGAATGGCGTAGCCATGCTCATCATCCGGCGCGGAAGTCCGTTGTCGATCGATTTCGCCGGCCTGACTGCGATAAGCGCTGCCGGCCTGACCGGCATCGGAGCCGCCCTTGCCGCCCGTGAAACCGGCTACCCGTTCGCAGCGGCTGCTGCCGCGATTGCGGTGTTCGCCACCGCCATGATCATCCTCAGGCCGTTCACGGCGACCGAGGCGGAACTGGTCGGCAAAGTGGCCGGTCGCCGGTCCGGGCGTCTGCTGTCCGTCGCTGCGCGCGGCAGTTACCACCGCGAAAATATCCATGACACGACGACCGTGACCGCCGGACCATCCCGGAGCGATGAACTGTGAACGGTAACGATCGGGAACAGCGCGAGCGGGTGCTGCATGTGATCAATGGCGAGTATTACGCGGGAGCCGAGCGTGTGCAGGATCTGCTGGCGGACGAACTTCCGCAGCACGGCTATGAGGTTGGTTTCGCATGCCTTAAACCAGGCATATTCCCCGACAAGCGTCATAGCACGCGTGCGCCGCTCTATGCGCTGCCGATGAGTTCCGGCAGGGATTTCCGGGTCGTGCTGGAACTGGCACGACTGGTGCATAAGGAAAACTACCGGCTCATCCATACGCACACGGTGCGCGGTGCGATGGTAGGCCAGGTGGCGGCAACGCTGACGGGAGTTCCGATGGTCCATCACGTGCATAGTCCTTCGGCCAGGGATACGGAAAGTACCTGGCGAAATCATCGAAATGCTTTTGTGGAGAGGGCGAGTCTTGTGCGGGCGAGGCGCCTTATTACGGTCTCGGACAGCCTGAGGCACTATCTCCTCTCCCGAGGCTATGGCGAAAAGCGTATACGGGTCGTGTGCAACGGGGTGCCGATGCTCGAGAAATCGAGGGCACCGCTGTGCCGGGGTGAGACACTGACGTTGGGCACCGTTGCGCTGTTCAGGCCGCGCAAGGGGCTCGAGGTGTTGCTGGATGCTCTCGGCCATCTGCGCAAGACCGGCATGGACGTTCGCTTGCTGGCGATCGGGCCTTTCGAAACGAAGGAATACGAGGCCTCCGTGAGACTCAAGCTGCAACGGGACGGCCTCGACGACAATGTAACTTTCGTGGGCTTTACGCAGGCGGTCGCGTCGCATTTCCAGCAGATGCACGTATTTGTTTTGCCGAGCCTGTTCGGCGAAGGGATGCCCATGGTCGTACTCGAAGCGATGGCGGCCGGCCTGCCGGTGGTAAGCACCCGGGTTGAAGGCATCCCGGAGGTCATACACGACGGCCAGGAGGGGCTGTTGGTCGCGCCGGGCAGCGCTTCGCAACTGGCCAGCGCGATTGCCCGGATAGGCAATGGCGACGTCGACGCCGGCCGGATGGGAGATGCGGCGCGTTGCCGCCAGCAATCCGTCTACTCCACTCGCGCCATGGCCGCGGGTGTGGCGTCCGTGTACGACGAAATGTTAAAGCCTGGAGGTATAGCCGCGTGACAGAATCAAAAGGGCAAGACGGGCCGGTCTTCGTGGTCGGGATGAACGGCTCCGGCACCACAATGTTGCTGGACAGTCTCGGACGTCACCGGGAGCTTTATGCATTCCCGCGCGAAACCCGCCTGATACCCCACCTGTTAATTGATACCCAACGTTTCGGCAATCTTCGTGACGATGACAACTTCCGGGCGCTGTGGGATGCGGCGCGAAACCTGCCGGCCTTTGTTTATGTATACGGCTCGCGGCCGCCGCCGCTGCCAGCGGACTGGAGACAGTGCCCGCGCTCCGCGGCGTCAGTGCTTGATCGGATCTTTCTTTTTTTCGCCGACCGCGAGGGCAAGCGGCGCTGGTGCGAGAAAACACCGCAGCACGTGCAGCACATCGGCTGCCTCGCTGACGCATTTCCGCAGGCCTCGTTCATCCATGTCATCCGCGATGGCCGCGACTGTGCTGCATCGTTTAAACGACGCTGGGGACGAACGCCGGAACTCTCGGTATACCGCTGGAAGAAGGTCGTAGCCGAGGGACTGCGTCAGGGCGCCTTGATTGGAAAAGAGCGCTATATCGAGGTGCGATACGAAGATATTACCGGCGAGCCGGAACAGTGGTTACGCCGGCTTTGCGAGTTCCTCTGCATCCCCTTCGATAGCGCCGTACTGGAATCGTCCCAGCCCTATCTGCAGACCGACGGCCGGCCGGTAGCAGGTGGTGGACTCAGGCCAAACACGGGCAACTGGCAGAGGACTTTCAGCGCCTCGAAGGTGGCCAGGCTGGAGCGGATCGGCGGTGCCATGCTGCGGCGGCTGGGGTACGAGATGCAAACGGCCGGCGGCGATTACGACCCGCATCCGTTCAAGCGATGGCTATGGTCGACCGGGGACATGGTGCGGCAGTACTTGCGCGAGATTGTCCTGAAACTGCGCGGCCGGATCGAGCGGCCCTGGCACGTGATACTGATCAAGCCCTGGGTGTCGCGTACCCAGCGCCGGGCAAACCGCTACTGATGGCCGCTTCAGCGATAAACACCCTGGACAGCGGCGAGGTGTCGGAGAGTCCGAACCCGGTGATCGTTTCAGTCGTCATAAAAGCACTGAATGAAGAGCGGCATATAGAACAGGCGATTCGCTCCGCCCTCGAGGCTGTAAGGGTCGTCGGTGGTGAAGTAATACTCGCTGACAGCGGGTCGTCGGATGCGACCGTGGCCATTGCCCGTCGCTATCCGGTCAGGATCGTGCGGCTGCGCGATGTTGAAGAGCGCCGTTGCGGCATCGGGCCCCAATTGGGCTACCAGGTGGCGGACGGTCGCTACGTCTATATTCTGGATGGCGACATGGAACTGGATCCCGCTTTTCTGCCGCATGCGCTGGAGGCGATGGATGAAAATCCGCGCCTGGGCGGAGTCGCCGGGATGGTGGAAGAGTGCAGCGAAGCGAGCTACCAGTTCCGCGGCCGCAAGCAACGGAATGCTGAGTCCCGCCCCGGAATCGCGCGTGCGCTCGAGATGGGGGGGTTGTACCGGCGGAACGCGCTGGAGGACGTGGGCTATTTCTCGAACCGCAACCTCCATGCCTACGAGGAGCTGGAACTCGGACTCCGGCTTTCCGCGGCCGGTTGGGAAATGCGCCGGCTGCCGGTGCGGGGCGTGCGGCACCGCGGTCGCAGCGAAGGGAGCTGGAGTCTGCTGCTCGGGCGCTGGCGTTCCCGGTATCTCGACGGGGCCGGCGAGTTGCTGCGTGTGTCGCTCGGCAGGCCCTATTTCTGGCGGGCATTGTCAAGCGTGCGGCACCTCGTTGTCGCATTGCTGATCTGGGCTGGCTTTTTCGCAGGCATCGCCATGTTGGTCGCAACGCCTTTATTGCTCATGCTGACGTTGCTCGCCGCCGGTATCCTGATCCTGATCCGCTATCTGCGCGCGCGATCCGTAGTCGACGCGCTGTTCGGCCAGGTCGTCTGGCAGGTGACGGCGATAGCCATGATTCGCGGCTTCTTCTCCGGCAAGGTGGACCCCAGGCGGCCGATCGGCTACGAATTACTGGATTCGGACCAGGGACATGAGGGCGGTGAATAATCCGTCCGGGTCAGGTCGTCGAGCCGTCGATCTCATACTCTTTGAGCCGGTTGTAGAGAGTCTTCAGGCTTATGCCGAGGGCTTCGGCTGAAGGCTTGCGTTTGCCGTCATAGTGACTGAGCGTGCGGCGAATCAGTATTCGCTCTGCTTCGCGTATCGACGTTCCTGCCTCGAGTAATGCCGCAGGATTCGAGCGCACCGATGGGCTCCTGATCGTGCCCGGCAGGCTGTCGACGCTGTTCCGTCCGCGACACAGGAGCCCGGCGCGCAGCAGTGCGTGCTTCAGTTCCCGTACGTTGCCCGGCCACATGAAGGCCTGGAGCTCCCGGAGAACATCTGCGGAGATATCCTGCGGCGTTGCATATTCGATGGCATAACTATCAAGGAAATGATGAGCCAGCAACGGAATGTCGTCCCGCCGCTCCCGCAATGGCGGGACCTTTATAGGGAGGACTGCCAGGCGATAGAAAAGGTCCTCCCGAAATGCGCCTTCACGAACCCGGTCGGCCAGGTACTTGTTGGAGGCCGAAAGAACACGCGCCTTGATCGGTATTTCGCGGGATCCTCCGACGCGCTGAACGCGGCGGGATTCAAGGACCCGGAGCAATGAGACCTGGTGTTCTGACGGCAGCTCCCCGATCTCGTCGAGTAGCACCGTGCCATCGCCAGCCCTTTCAAAGACACCTTCATGGCGACTGCTGGCGCCAGTGAACGACCCTTTTTCGTGACCGAAGAGTTCGCTCGCAATCAAATCCTTCGGTATCGCGCCACAGTTTACCGGCACAAACCGTGCGTTCGGCCGGTGCACATCGTGCAGCGCGCGGGCCACGAGTTCTTTCCCGGTTCCACTTTCGCCCTCGATGAGCACAGGGGCATCGGTGGGTCCGTACTCGTTTATCAACGCACGCAGCGCAATGATGGGCCCGGAATTACCTACAATTGACGGAATATTCAGCCTCATTTTCTTCTTTCCCAACCCCGCGTCGTTGTCGACAGGAACTGCTCGGGTCATGATTTACGTTGATCTGACAGAACGTCGTCCAGGAACCCGACGTTCACCTGTATGCTCCGCATACTCACTCAGCGGCGGTCCCCAACAGCTCGGTGATCAATTACCTGACTCCCGGTGCGCTGGTTTGTTTTCGCTGGTTGTCTAAAGAGACAGGTTGCACTCCGGATAGAGCACATGTCTGTACGCTAACGCACTTACTCGATGGCGGCGGGCAACTTTCGATCGCGAGCGCTGCGCATGCGCCGGGAAACCGGTTAATTCTGGAGGTTGTTTGCCATGGGGAAGCTTGTGGCGCCGCGGCGTTGTTTGGCGGCGTATTTCGCGCGGTCAGCGTGTTCGACGAGGCCGTTGAAATTGTCGGAGTCCACGGGAAATACGGCGGCACCGAGAGTCGCGGACACGGCAACCACCTGATTCTGTACGCGGAAGTCGAAGCGAGCGTGCTCCCTGACCCTCTTCGCGATCGGTTGTACGTCATCCGGAGCGGACAATCCTTCGCAAATCAGAACAAACTCATCGCCTCCCAGGCGTCCTACTGTGTCGCCGTTTCTTGTGGCTGCGTTCAGCCTGACGACGAAATCCTGCAGCACGGCGTCGCCGACCGGATGGCCGAATGTGTCATTGACTGCCTTGAAGTTGTCTATGTCCAGCAGCAGCAGGGCGGCGCAAAGACCGCTTCGTTCCGCATGACTGATCGCCTTGGCAACCTGACTCTCGATCCCGTTGCGGCTGGCCGCCCCGGTCAGGGGATCACACGCCGCACTGTCTCGCAGGCTGGCCTCCCGTGCGTGCCTGACCACGGCAAGCTGCAGGGACTGGTGTATGCGTTGAATCGACGCGCTGCCCTTCTGGAGGAAATCCTGGACACCGTGTTTGGCGAGTTCGACGGCCGCCTGTTCGAATTTGACCGCGGAGATGGCAACGACCGGAAGGTTGGGCGCGCATCTGCGCAGGACGATCGGAGCCTCGCCCTCCCTTATATCCGGGGAATTGGTATCGACGAGGGCAATATCAAAGGCTTCCTTGCGGAGTATGTCCAGGGCCTCCTGCAGGGATGACGCCAACCGGAACGTATATCGGTTGTCGAGGATGTAAAGTCCCTCCGCAATCGATCTGGCAGCATCGTGATTGTCTTCCAGCAGCAATAAATTCATTTGGTGTTCCGCGAGGATGCTGACTCATGACAACGGTCATTACGTATCTCTTGCAATTCATATGCCAGTGTGGCGGCCATAGCCTCCCCATCGGCACGGCGTTGGTGGCGCAGGGACCGGCCCGACGGACCGGCGCGGCGGCAAGAGTTCCTGCTGACAAGTAGTCTTTACCGATTCCGAGAAACTTTACTGCGCCGGGCGGGCCGGAAACCTCGCGCACCGCCGAAGACTGGAGTTATAGGAGGTTGATGTGTTGATCATGGCCGATCAGTCCGGCCTGATTCACAGCGCCAAACCGCAGGCGTGCGACGGGCGCCGCACTACGGCGGTCGTTTATCATCTTGCCGCGTCGTCCACCTCGCCAGCGCACTGATGTTGTCCCTGCAAGGCAGGCTGTCCAGTCGCTAATTCTGGCGGCTCAGGCCAACTTCAATCCCGCTGAGGAGGTTTCATTTTTGCTGATTTTGTGACGTTGTTCATTTTATCGATGAGGCTTTTGCGCCAGTATGGCCCCCGTACATCCCAGCCCATCATGGAGTGAGAAATGTCTACAAAGTATATTCAGGGAAGGAAGGGCGCCGTAGCGTCCGCGGTCGCCATGCTGCTTGTCATGGGCACTGCCGGCGCAGCAAATCCGGAGTCGGTTACAGCAGAGGTCGAGTTCGTCGACCCGATCACGGTCACCGAAAACAATGCTCTGCAGTACGGCCTTCTGGACCGAAACCTGGCGAGCTTGGAAACGGTCATCATCGGCACGAACGGCACAGTCACGGATGCAGCTGGCCGCGTGCAGGGTGGGACACAGGCCGCAGCCAATCTCACCGTAACTGCGACCGCAGCGGAATCTATCACGATTCTCGTCGACAACATCGTCAATGGTACCGGGTATGCGCTCAGCGGTTTCACCTGCGACTACAACACCGCGGCAGCAAGCGGCGCCTGCGGCGGCGGCGGATTGAGCGCAACGTCGGCGGCCACTGCGACGCTATTGATTGGCGCGACACTGACGGGCGACGGTTTGTCAGCCGTGGGTGCAGCCAACGGCAGCTTCGACGTTACCGTTACCTACCTGTAGCCGCTCGGCACCGGAAGCTCACGGCGTGAACTTTCGGGCATCGGAAGCGTGCCGCGCCACCATTCAGGGGCGCGGCACCTTCATTTCCTTCGCAACACAATCTTCTACCGATCTTTGACCGCTGTGGCTTTTGCACGCATTCACCAGCGGTTTCTCGCGCTGGTGCTGACTCTGTCATTGATGCCGGTCACCCCAATAGCAGCAACACTCGAAGCAGATGTCCTCGATTTCTATCTGATGGACCTTACTGCTGACGGCTACCTGTTGGCAGAGGGCGTATATACCTACAAACGGGACGACACGTATTTCATCCACTTTGCATCATTCCTCGAAGCAGTTGAATTTTCGATACATCGGCAAGGCAGCGTCTGGACCGGCTGGTTTCGTAATGAGGAAACCCGCTTCATGTGGGACACGGAAACGTCAGAGGTGCAAATTGGCAGTGTCGCGCCAACGAGTCCCTCGGCACCGTCTGTTGAATCGGATGAGGGCACGTTTGTTTCGCTCGACGCCCTGGAGGGCTGGTTCGATCTCGACCTGAGACCAGAGCCCCGCACCCAGACAATCGCTGTTGCGTCTGCCGACCTGCTACCGTTTCAGCGCCGGGACGCAAGAGAATCGGCGAGAAACCGCTTCAGGCCTCACCTGGCCGACGAAGCCGACGTACGCGTTCCGGATCAGTACCAGTGGGCAACCAGGCCGCTGATCGACCTGTCCACGCGGTACGATCTTCGCGGGGGCGGCGGCGAAACTCACAGCGATACGCAAAGTTCGCTGACAATGAGCATGGATTTGCTCAAACATTCTCTGCTGTATTCGGGCAGCATCGCTTCGGAGAGCGGACATCGGCTCACAATATCACGCAGCGCGCCGGTCGCCGGCGGTACGCTTGCACCGGGCGTCGACAGCTATGCCCTGGGCGACGTGTTTGATGACGGGTCCAACCTGGTAAATGGCGGCGGCCTCGGTGCCGGTTTCAGCATCAAGCGGCGCAGCCGCGGGAACCACGGCAGTCAAAGCCGCGTGACGATCAACGGCGATGGGCCGCCCGGGTGGGAGGCGGAACTGTACCGTAACAATCTGCTCATCGCGTTTGGCTCGGTAAGCGGAGACGGGTTGTATTCTTTTCCCGACCAGGAAACCGGTTACGGACAAAATCTCTTTGTCGTGAAGCTGCACGGGCCGCAGGGACAGATCCGGGAACAAGCGCAGTCCTACTGGGGCGGCGGCATCGACCTCAAGCAGGGCGATCACAGCGTTAGCATCAGTCATGTTGATTTCACGCGGCGACTTATTGGCGGCAGGGTCGCGACTGATACCAGCACGTTACCGGCGGAAGAAACAACGAGCCTTCATTACGCCCGAGCGCTGTCACCTGACCTGCAGCTTGGCGCGGGCTACACGCGTGCCAGCGTGGGATCACGCACGCCGGATGACGCCTTCGCTGTCAGTGAATATCTCACGGTTGACGGGCGGCTCAATATCGGCAAAGGCCTGATTCTGACTGAGCTTGTCCGGCAAAAAGAGCGTGGCAGCGCCTGGTCGATGCAGTATCTGACGGGTCTCGGCAGCCATAGCCTGTCCATCTCGCGACAGGAGTTTCGTGACTTCGAAAGCCCTTACACAGTTCGGCGTGTCGAAACAGACGCACAGAGCCAGCTCATGCTGTCCGGTCCCATGGACGTGGCGGGACTGAACGGGTACGCGTTTCGACTTACCCATCAGGACCGTGCCGACGGCCTTGCGGATTTCAGGATATTCAGCCGGCTTGGGGCGAGTTGGGGCCCTGCAAACCTGAGTAATGAACTGGATTACCTTCGTGTCAGCAGCGGCGAGGAATTCTTGCTCGGCAGGCTGCACATCACCGGCCGCTGGAAGCAGATGAGCCTGAGAACTCAGCTGGACTACGACCCGGCAAGTCCCGATCCCCTGATTCAGGTCTCCACAATGCTGCGGTGGAGTGCGAGCAAGCAAACTCATTACTCGGTTAGTGCGTACCAGAATTTGCAGAACGGCCGGGCATTCCAACTGGACAGTACAGTCACAACACGTGTTGGCAAGTCGGACGTGTCGTTGTCGGTCAGCACGGACTCCGATGATCACTGGTCCGTGGGATTGGCGCTGGGCACGCGCTTCGGTTATGAAGGGGCGGAAGGCTTCGCTGGCTATCAAGGCGCTCTTGCTCACACCGGCCGGGCTACGCTGAACCTGTTCCTGGATGCCAACAACAACGGCGTTCAAGACCTTGATGAGTCATCTCTCGATTGGGCTGCATACAAAGGTCACGAGATATCGGAAAGTACTCCAGGGTCAATCAAATTTGCTGGCGTACCGGCGCATGTGCCGTTACGCCTTGAGAGCGAGGATTTTCGCTTCAATGATCCGTTTCTCGTGCCCCGCGATGACGTATACGAAATCTACACGCATCCGGGTAGCCGTCTGCACGCAGACATTCCCGTGGTGATGACCGGAGATGTGGAGGGGCAGCTGCATCCGGTTCCGGGTACGAGGGCTGGAGTCGTCGGCCTGACGGTCGTGCTGTATGGCGCTGGCGGCGAAGTGGTTGCAACCACGCACTCGGAATTCGACGGATATTACAGCTTCCACGGGATAGCAGCGGGCAACTATGAAGTGGTTGTCGACACTGCCGCCGCACAAGCGGATGTGCAAAGGCAGTGGTTCTCGTTTAATGGAGAGGCCGGCTATTTGGCACTGTCCCCGATGTTTATCTACTGGAACTGATTGGGGAATCGCTAAAGATAGGTGACTGCAAGCTCGACGGTTACAGAGGCCGCATCGCCGCCGCGGTGCGCCGCGCTGGTCGATATGTCCAGCCCCAGCTTCAAAACCGCGCTCGGGGCACTGATCACCGTAAATCCGCTCCCGCCGCAGGATTGCTGTATGCCGCCGCCGTAGCTGCACAGTGTTTCGTTGACAGTCAGGCCGCCAAAGGTGCCGAGAACCGTCACCGCGATGTTCACACTTGCGGGGCTGTTGGAATCTTCCATGGTAAAGCGGCCAGTCATCGCTCCACTGATGTGATCGCCGGCGTGGGTTCCGGAAATAGTGTCGTTGGTGTTCAGCACGAATTGCCGCCCACTGCTGCCGCTGACGATGAGGCCGAACCTTGGCTCGGCGGACTGTGTAAGGGTCAGGGAAGAGGTGGCTGCCAGTGGGTACAGGATAGTGGCCAGGCTGACGCAAGCAAGAAGACAATGCCTGCGATTGAGCGGCACAGTCATCGCCTGATAGTGAATGTGGAGTAAGCGGAACTCGTGCTGTCCATTTCCGGGTCGGCTGTATATATCACCTGCATACGGGCGGTGGTGCCGCCTTCTGCCACTACCAAAGGTATGATGGCGGTTCTTCGCTCTGCACTCGGATATATAACCATCGGTACCGGATCCGTGACAGCGCGAACGCCATTCCCTTCCGTAGTGACGACGTGCAAATATCCCCGGGTAGACAACATGCCCAACCGTCGCAGTTCAACGACCAGCAAGTTGCGGCCCGGATCCAGACTCGCGGATTCGATCGTGGCTTGCGGCAGAGCATCACTATTGCGCCAGACAACCGGAATCGCAATAGCCGTACGCGCTTTAACCGTGATCGCTTCGTCGCCTGTATTGCCGGCCGAAAGTGCCGCCTCCAGGTTGTCTTCCATTGTTACGACCCGCAAATGCGAGTAGTACTCGCCCTCCGCAACGTCACGAGTGGGTCGCAATGCAATCCTCACCAGCTGGGTTTCCCCCGGCCTTAACGTCACGCGGCGGGGAGAGAAGCGCGCGAGCGGCTGCAGGGACCACGGGGCGTCGCTGCCCGCTGCGGCGAGGCCGCCGTCGGGCGTCATGGCCGAATCCCGCCACTCGAGCTCGAATACACCGGTCGCGTCGCCCTGGTTGACGACATGAACAACGTCATTTCGGTGAGTGCCGGAGAACATGACCAGTGTTGGATGGACGAACAACTGTGCCTGAGCAGCAGCATCGGCGATGGGAATTAATGGAAGGAGTGCCGCCGCCACGACTGCCAGGCACCGGCGCGGTTTGGGGCGATGCCCCCGCAATTGACGATTGGTATGCATGATGCGGACATGGTACGGACTATCTCTTCGTCTTAACGAGACGCGCATCAAGTTTCGCAATAATGAAAAATGTGATAATTTCATTTTAATGAAGAATAACGCAATTTCACCGCTTCGCCCGGCCAATCAAGTGATTAAATGAAACAGGAACGGTTCGTGACAACGCGGCAGGCAGCGAACCTGCTGAATATCTCGCTTCGCACCGTCCAGCTGTGGGTGGAGAGCGGGGTGCTGAGTGCCTGGAAGACGGCTGGCGGCCACCGCAGAATTTCGACGGAATCAGTCGACAAAATCCGGCATGAACAATACCTGGCTGCCGGCCCGGCACCCGACGCCCGCAAACTCACCATAGTCATCGTGGAAGACGATCCCGTGTATCTTGAGCTCTACCAGCTCAAAATTGCTGCATGGCGCCTTCCGGCTGTCGTCGCTGTTGCGAATGATGGTTTCGAGGGCTTGCTGATGATTGGCAGGTTATCCCCCCAGATAGTGATCGCGGATCTCAATATGCCCGGCATGGATGGTTTCCAGATGATCCGTTCGTTGGAGGAGAGTTCGACGGAGCTCGAGTTGATTGTAATTACGGGTATGAGCGACCAGGAAATCAAGCGCGCTGGCAGCTTGCCGGAGAAGGTGACGCTTTTGAAAAAGCCCGCACCGTTGAATGAACTCGAGGCCCTGTTGCGTCGAAAGGTCGAGGAAACAGCACAGTCGTGAAAATTTCAATAATGCGGCTCGCTTGCACAATTCCATGCTACGCGGGCTGATGAAGGCGAAATTTCATGTTCTGGTCGTCGAAGACGACCGTGCCATCCGGAAACTGCTTCACCGGCAATTGGCTACCTTGGGTATTTCCGCGGACCTCGCACGCGACGGCAAGGAAGGCTACAAGCAGTGGTCAAATCATCACTATGACCTCGTGCTAACGGACTGCAACATGCCGCAGATGGATGGTTTTGAGCTGGCATTGAAAATACGTAACGCAGGCCGATCTCCTGCAAGCCTTGTACCCATTGTCGCGATCACCGGACGTACCACGGATTGCGACGGCCGTTCCGCCACAGGAATAAACGACTTCATACGCAAGCCGGTGGTAACAGCTGAACTGCATCGTTCGATCGGACGCTGGTTACCCGGTTCCATACCCGATTTGGCAGGACCAGTTCGTCCGCCGGCGCCTGAGCCCTGTCCTGCAACGCTCACTGACTCTGCCATCATGCGCAGCATCAACGGGACGTTTATCAAGTCGATTCCCGAGTATTTGCATGCATTCGGCCAGCCCTCTGGACTCAGCTCCGCGACGGAGGTTGCCGCTGCAGCTCATAAGTTGAAGTCAGCTGCCCGGCTGGTTGACGGAAATCACGTTGCCGAACTTTGCGATACTCTTGAAAGACAAATTCATGGCGCAAGCACCGAGGAGATCATGATGCAGAGCAGACGAATCCGCGGGGCTGTGCGGGCACTGGGAAACTCACTGAAATCCCGCGAGTAAAGTGCGACAGGCAGCTGGCCTGAAATGCAATACTCCATGGGGCAAAACGCACAACATGCGGTTCCGCGGTGCCACAGCCTGGGGCCACATTGTCGATCAGCGCATCGGAAGCGAGACGCGGAATGTCGAGCCCGCGCCGACCTCGCTGTGCACCGAAATATCGCCCCCGTGCGCCCTGGCAATGGTGCGGCAGAGGTATAGCCCCAGACCGAGCCCCCGGCGCATGTCGTGGTCGCGCTGCCAGAACCGCTCGAACAGGTGCGGCAAGTCGATCGGCTCGATGCCGACGCCATCGTCCCGGACCACGAACGCCAGGTCGTCGGCGTCGTGTTCTACGTGCACATCAACGTTTCCGCCCCGGGGGGTAAACTTTATCGCGTTGCCGAGCAGATTGGACAACACTTGCACGACGCGGTCGTGGTCGAAGGAGGCGACGACATCCACCGGCGGCATATGGACGGACAGGGTTACACCACGGCGATCGAACTCGGGCCGGTAGGACTGGCGCATCTCCGCCAACAGCGCCGATACGGCGTGTGTTTGCTTGGTCAACGGGAATGTTTCCGCGTCAATGCGCGCAACATCCAGCAGATCCGTCAACAGGCGTCCCATGTGCGCCGCTGCGCGCGTGATGTCGCCAGCCGCTTCCCGTGTCAACGTGCCGTCCGTGCCCTCCGCGATCATGTCCGCATTGCCTACGATGACGCATAGCGGATTCCGGAGGTCGTGGGTAACCATCTCGAACACCCGGGCTCGGTTCACCTCGGCGTTGAGCGCGACCTCGAGAGCGCTCGCGCTTGTGTCACGATCGGCGGCGACAGCGTCGGCTTCGCTGCGCTCTGCCGACAGGTGCTCGTTCGTACTGTCTCGCTGCGACACGTGCTGGGCGTGCGCCAGCGCTCCTTTCTCTCGCCGCGTCTCGCCACGTTCGTCCGCACGCTGGCGCTCGTGCTCGAGCGCCGCATCCATGACGAAGCGCTCGGCCATCTTGCTGTCGTCGGCAGCGACGCGCTCCTCAGCGATCTGTGACGATGTCGCGGGGGAGGCGGATCGTTCGCCGGCGAGGAGATCGTCCGCGCTCTGGCGAAACCTGGCCATTCCCTCGTCTGCCAGCACGCGATCCCGCGCGATGAGGGTATCGAGCTGGCGTGCCGCATTTGCCACAGCCTGGGTAAAGCCCTCGTCAGCGGCGGCCCGCTCTATGCCGAGGCTTACATCGGTCTCGGTGCGGCCCTCCCCTAAATCGTCGCGATCGCGTTTCATGGATCATCGGCGCCAAAGACAATTGATCAAGGATGGGAAATTCGATCGCATCGGGGCACCCGTGGGAATGCAGGGCGGGCTCTGACTCGAGGCGAGGGGACGATAAAGTCCGTACGGTGCGAAATGCTGGTCACGCCGGTATCGGTAGTTTGCTTGTTTGAAGCAGGTCCCGGCGCTCATTCAGCCTTGCATAGCATTCGCAAGACGCGGATTCGAGGCCGGGTCGATCGAGGATCCTGATCTCACCCCGCAAATAATCGATGACTCCGTTTGTCTTCAGCGTCCCGGCGGCTATGGTGACGCTGCTGCGGCGTGCTCCCAGCATGGCCGCCAGGGATTCATGAGTGAGGTGAAAATGTTTGGTCCGGGTGCGATCATGGGTCAGCAGGAGCAACCGGGCGAGGCGCTGATCGACCGAGTGAAAACGCGTACAGGCAGCGGTCACGGAGAGTTCCAACAGCTGCAGGAACAGGTACCGCTCAAGGACCTTCCGCAATTCCGGGCTATTGCGCAATAGTCGCCGCAGCCTCGCGATCGAAATACGCATGGCAATCCCCGCACACTGGACGATTGCCGGCATCGGTACTTCTTGAACGCCAAGCAACACCGTCGCGGCAAGCATGCCCTCATAACCGATCAGTCTCATCTCGAGGGGCTTGTGGCCGTCCAATGTCGACATCTGGGAGATCACGCCATTTTGTGGGAAATAGGCGTAGCGGTAGGGTTGCCCGGCTTCACACAGGACTTCGTCTGGCATTATTTCAGCCGGCTCACAGGCTCGCAGCAATCGGGCCTGCTGGCTGAGCGGCAGTGCGGCAATCAGGCTGTTGGTGCCTGGTGCGGTCAGCGTGGCTTGCAAGGCGTGTTACCTCGGGATGATGCCGGGAGCCAGTCACGACTTGGAGAGGTCTTGCTGGCCGCCCGATTGTGCAGACTCTGTATGCATCGCACTGGCCCCGTCTGTGCCCTGGCGCACCCAAGGGGAAAGGACGCTGGCGGGAATCGTCTCCGATGCCCTTCAGCAGCAGGGCATCGTTGCCACGCTCTCGGGGGCGCAGCGATTTCCATTTATACTTGGCAGCAGCTCGACGAATTCATTGTTCACGAGGGAATTCGTGACGACAAGGAAGTCCATGAGTTTTACCGACAGGTCGAGCGGCAAATGCCTGCATAACCTGGTCGGGGTGGGAGGATTTGAACCACCGGCCCCAGGTACAGAAGAGAACTTAATATCTAACGGTTTGTTAAATGAAAAGTGGAGAAATTGGACATAGACAACCACATTCCAGAGTGGCCGTAGCCCCGATGATGGACTGGACGGATCGTCATTGCCGCTATTTCCTTCGCCAGGTCACAGCGACTGCCGGACTGTATACCGAGATGGTAACGGCCGCGGCGCTGCACCATGGCGAGCCGGACCGCCTGTTGCAGTTCGATCCCGCGGAGCGGCCAGTCGCACTGCAGCTCGGCGGATCCGACCCGGTACTGATGGCGGCGGCGGCGAGACTGGGCGAAGCATTCGGCTACGACGAGATCAATATCAATGTGGGCTGCCCGAGTGACCGGGTACAAAGTGGCCAGTTTGGTGCGTGCCTGATGTCCAGTCCCCGCGTTGTCGCTGAATGTGTCACCGCAATGAAGGCAGCCTGTGACTTGCCGGTGACGGTCAAGACGCGCATCGGCATTGACGAGCAGGACAGTTATGCGTTTTTGCGGGCTTTCGTCGAAACTGTCGCAGCGGCAGGTTGTACGACATTCATAGTCCATGCACGTATCGCAGTGCTGGGCGGTTTGAGCCCGAAAGAAAACCGGTCTGTGCCGCCACTTGACTACGATCGAGTCTACCGCCTGAAAAGCGACCACCCGGATCTGGAAGTGGTCCTGAACGGCGGCATTACCTCGGTCGAAACCGCGCTCGAACACCTGCGCCACGTCGACGGCATCATGATCGGGCGCCAGGCGTACCATGATCCGTGGTTCCTCGCTGACCTCGACCGTGCGCTCGGTGAGACGACACTGCCCCGGTCGCGGCGTGCGGTCATCGACGCAATGCGGCCATACCTTGAGCGAGAGCTTGCCGGCGGCACCGAGCTCAAGCATATCAGCCGGCATATCCTCGGCCTGTTTGCGGGCCAGCCCGGTGCCCGCGCATGGCGGCGCTACCTGAGCCAGCACGCATTCCGTCCGGGCGCGGGCATCGGTGTCATCGACCAGGCACTGGGCGAACTGCCACAGGCAGCATGAAAGCGGCAGCGTGCTGCCGCTTGCCACGAGTGAGAGGCGTATTCCTCTGAATCCTCGTGCCAAACGCTTTACACTGGGCCGCTGTTTCTCCCGGAGTCCCGCACGATGATTCGATCTGTAAATTCCGGTGGCCGCGATCGTGGCCCACCGGTCGACTTGCGTAAATTAATGGGTAATACCGGCGGCGGGCCCAGCGGTCCGGTGATAATCGGGGCCGCTGTAGCACTGCTTGCTGTGTGGGGCGTGCTCTCGTCCGTCTATACCGTGCAGCCCGAGGAACGCGCAGTGGTCAAGCGCTTCGGGAATGTTATCGGTATCAACGATCCGGGCCTGCATTTCAAAGTACCGTTTGGTGTCGACGAGGTGCAATTTGTTGCCACCGAGCGTGTACTGAAGCAGGAATTCGGTTTTCGTACGGAGGATGTAAGAGCGTCGAGTCGCACCGACTACAGTGATCTCGATTTCGAGGATGAGTCGCTGATGCTGACCGGCGACCTCAATATAATCAATGTTGAATGGGTCGTGCAGTATCGTATCAACGATCCAATCAAGTTCCTTTATCAGATGCGGGAACCGACACGCTCACTGCGGGACGTGTCCGAGTCCGTCATGCGGCGCGTTGTTGGTAACCGGCTTGGATCGGACGTACTTACTGTCGGCCGCGTCGACATCCAGGCCAAGGGACGCGACGAGATCCAGGAAATTATGGACAGCTACGAGGCGGGAATACACATTATTACGGTTGAATTGCAGGACGTCGTGCCGCCGCCGGCGGTGCAGCCGGCCTTCAACGAGGTCAACGAAGCGCGCCAGGAGCGCGAACGCATGATCAACGAGGCGCAGAAGCGCGTAAACCAGGAAATCCCGCGCGCCGAAGGCGAGGCGATACGCGCGATTGCCGAAGCCGAGGGCTATGCCACTGAGCGTGTCAATCGTGCGCTGGGCGAAAGCGTCCGCTTTTCAGCCGTGCTTGCCGAGTACCGCGAGGCGCCGGAAGTGACCCGGTCGCGGCTGTACCTCGAAACGCTCAACGAAATATTGCCGAATATTGGACAGATACTGGTGATCCAGGACGGACAGGTCGGCCCGCTGCCCTTGCTCGACGTCAATCGCCGGCTGCAGCCTGCCGGAGGTGGCCAGTGAAGCCGATATACGCCGGTATCGCCGCTGTCGTACTGTTTGTGGCGGGAAACACAATGCTGTTCGTGCTGGACGAGGCCGAGCAGGCGATCATCGTGCAGTTCGGCGAGCCCATCGGTGATGTGATCACCGAACCCGGTCTCAACGCCAAGCTGCCGTGGCAACAGGTGCGCTTCTTTGACAGGCGTCTGCTTGGCTGGGACGGCGACGTAACGCAAATTCCGACACTGGGCCGGGAATTCATCCTGGTCGACACCACAGCACGATGGCGCATCGCCGATCCGTTGCAGTTCCTGCGCAGCGTCCGCGATGAACGCGGTGCCAGGACACGTCTCGATGACATTGTTGATTCGGTCGTGCGCGACATGGTGTCGTCGACCCAGCTTGAGGAGATCATCCGTTCGCGTGACTGGGAAGTGGATATCGAGGCTCTCGAGGATCCTGCGCTCGCTGACCGCGGCGATATCGACTTGCAGCAGACGCCAAAACTGGGCCGCGAGTTGCTGGAGCAGGAAATCCTGACCCGCGCACGGCGCCTGATGCCGGAACTTGGCATCGAACTCGCCGACCTGCGAGTGAAGCGCGTCAACTATATAGATTCGGTCCGGCGCCAGGTCGAAAGCCGCATGATTGCCGAACGCCAGTCGATTGCGGAACGGTTCCGCGCCGAGGGCCAGGGCCGTGCGCAGGAAATACTCGGCGAAATGTCGCGCGAACTGCAACGCATTCGATCCGAGGCCGCGCGTACAGCCGAGGAAATCAGGGGTAACGCCGACGCGGAAGCAACGCGAATCTATGGCGAGGCATTCGGGGCCGATCCCGAGTTCTACGCGTTTTTCCGCACGCTCGAAAGTTACCGGGCGCTGGGTGAGAACAGCACCATCATGGTGCGCGCAGATTCGGATTTCTTCCGTTATCTCGAGCGTGCCCAGGTCCAGTGAACGGTAGCGCAAAGCAAGGTAGCTGACTCCTGACAACCCGGGGAAGCGAGGCAATACGATGATGGCATCAACCGCAGGGCAGGGCCTCGACCGGCTGGCCAAATACGCCGTGGTCCTGGCGCTGGCCGTGGTTATCGTGGTCATACTGATGGGGCCCGGCTACCAGCTTGGCGCCGTATCGCTTGGTACGGTTTTCGGCATCGTGTTTCCGTGGGGCACTTATGCCGCTATCGGTATCGTCGTATTGTCGGTCGCTGGTTTGCTGGCGTCTCTGGTCAAGCGCCGCATGCGCGCCGTGGCGGTCTTCGGCCTCTCGGCGCTCCTGTGCGGCGGGCTCGTGTTCCAGATGCTGGAGCTTCGTGCGGCAGCGCGTGCCGTGCCGCCAATACATGACGTAACGACGGATCTCGATAACCCGCCAGCGTTTGCCGTGCTGAACCCGCGCGCCGGGGAAGAGGACGCTATTGTTCCCGCGCGCGACGAATCGATGGAGGCGCTGGCGCCGGCCGCGCGCTGGCGTACGTATCACAAGGCAGCTTACGATGACCTACGGACATTGCGATTGAATTTGCCGGCCGTCGACGCGGCCGAACTGGCGGCGGAGGCCGCTCGCGAAATGGATTGGGAGATCGCAGCGGCCGATCCAACCGCCGGCCGCGTCGAGGCGACGGACACCACCGCGTGGTTTGGCTTCAGGGACGATATCGTCATACGGATTGTCGCTGACGACCCGGGTGTTTCCCGAGTCGACGTGCGGTCCGTTTCCAGGGTCGGCGTCAGCGACCTCGGCGTCAATGCAGCACGTATTCGCAGCTACATCGACACGTTGACGCGGATGGCGGATACGCCGCGGTAGAATGGTTTGTTTTTCAGGAGCAGGCGGGTGTGAATCCGGGGCGGTGTATCGATACAATGCAGGCACACCTGTCCACTGCGGAGTCAACTTCAGATCATGAGCGGAAAGAATGCGGCAATGTCCAAAAAGAAACTGACGATGGCCGAACAGGCCGATATCCACGAACTGTATGAGCAGTCGGTCCAGAATGTCGAGCACGAGGTCGAGTTTATGCAGTCGACGTTTCAGGAACTCCGTGGACGCACCGCGCACCTGTTACGGGAAGATTTCTGTGGTACCGCCGCGGCGGCGTGCCAGTGGGTGCGGCAAGGCGACGAATTCAAGGCGATCGGTGTCGACATTGATCCGTCAGTGCTGGAGTGGGGCCGGAACAACCGCATTGGCCGGCTGCCGGCCGAGGACCGCGCGCGTGTCAGCCTGATTGAATCCAACGTGCTGACGGTAGAGACACCGCCGGTCGATCTGCTCGCTGCTTTCAATTTCAGCTATTTCATCTTTGATACGCGTGACACGCTGCGCAACTATTTCAAACGGGCGCGCGAGGCGCTCACGGACGACGGACTCTTCTTTATTGATCTGTTCGGCGGTGGTGAGGCGCATGAAGAGACGCGGGAGAAAACAAAGTTCAAGGAACTGGGCTTTACCTACATCTGGGACCAGGCGGAATTCCACCCGGTGACCCACTACATGCGCTGCCATATTCATTTCAGGTTCAAGGATGGCTCGAAGCTGAAGAAAGCGTTTACCTACGAATGGCGCCTGTGGTCGGCGCCGGAATTGCGCGAGCTGCTTGAAGAGGCGGGCTTCCGGAAATCGACCTTGTACTGGGAAGGCGAGGACGAGGACGGCGAGGGCAACGGCGAGTTTACGCCGAATGACAAGGGCGAGGCGGACCTGGCCTGGATCGCGTATATCGTCGCTGAAAAATAGCCGCAGTTTTAACCACTTGCCGGCGGAACCAAGAAAAGCTCAAAGTGCCGGAAACGGCGCCTCGCCGTTGGGAATGGCCCCTTTATGTGCTTATAATCGCCGCTCGCTACGGCTTTTGGGCCGTCCGCTGGTTCCAACCGGGTAATCGTCTCGATGGCCAAAGACCTGGAAGTCGCAATTCTGTTCGCCGACGTCGTAGGCAGCACGCGCCTGTATGACGAATTCGGCGACGCCAAGGCCAGTGAGACCGTGGCGCTGTGCCTCGACGTGATGAAGGATGCGACTCACCAGCATGACGGCACTGTCATCAAGACCATCGGCGATGAGGTGATGGCAACGTTTCCGACCGTCGACGATGCAATGGGCGCGGCAACCCAAATGCAAAACCGGATCAGCGGCAATACGGGCAGCGGTGACGACCATATTCCGGTGTCGATTCGTATCGGTTGTCATTTCGGTCCTGTCGTCCGCGAACAAAACGACATTTTCGGGGCCGCGGTGCATACGGCAAACCGCATGACATCCCAGGCCAAGGCACGCCAGATCGTCATCTCCGGAGCGACCGTCGAACGCCTGAGCGCCGAGTGGGAGAAACAAACCCGCCAGATAGACGTTGCGACAGTGCGAGGTCGGCTCGACGAGGTCGCGCTATACGAAGTGTTGTGGCAGCCGGACGAAGCGACCAGCATGCTGCCAACGATAGAATGGGAGCACAAGGCACGCAAAGCGTCATCATTGACGCTGACGTTGGGCGACCGCACGGTCGTCCTGAATGACCGGAAAAAGAGCGCAAATCTCGGCCGCGCGGATGACAATGACCTGGTCGTCAAAGGCAACCTGATCTCACGTATCCATGCGCGAGTCGAAATGCGCCGCGGCAAGTTCATACTCGTGGACCAGAGCACAAACGGCACCTTTCTGCAGAATGTACGCGGCGAAGAGACGTTTGTCCGGCGAGACAGCACGGAGCTGTTTGGCGAAGGCATCATTGGACTCGGACGAGTCGCCAAGCCCGGCACGCCGCTGGCAATCCACTTTGCATTGCAGGAAAAGTAAGCGACCAATCCGTCTTTGCGAGGAGCGCAGCGACGTGGCAATCTCGCACCAATTGGCAGAGTCTCAAGCGTTACAAGGTCGCCACGTCGCTGCGCTTCTCGCGATGACGGATGCCGCCTGGCCCACATATCTCACCGCGAATCAGCGACATATCCGGGCTAGTTATTACGCCGGAGCTCGGCAATAACGGATTCGTGTTCCTGCCAGAGCTCTTCAGGCAGCCGGTCACCAAAGCCTGAAAGGTAGTCGCCGACTGCGTCGAGTTCCGCCTGCCACTGTTCCTCATCCACGGCGAGCAGCGCTGTCAGTGTTGCTGCATCGATGTCGAGGCCTGAGAGATCGATATCGTTCGGGTTTGGCAAATAGCCGATAGCGGTTTCGTGCGCGTCAACGCGATTTTCACAGCGGTCGATTATCCAGCGCAGCACGCGCAGGTTCTCGCCGAAGCCGGGCCACAGGAATTTACCATTCTCGTCCTGGCGGAACCAGTTAACGTGAAAGATGCGTGGCAGTTTGTCGGACCGCTTGTCAAATGACAGCCAGTGGCGCCAGTAGTCGGCAAAGTTGTAGCCGCAGAAAGGCTGCATGGCCATCGGGTCACGCCGGACGACACCGACCTCGCCGGTTGCTGCCGCAGTCGTCTCTGAGGCCACGCCCGCGCCAACCAGGACGCCGTGGCGCCAGTTCTTTGCCTCATAGACAAGCGGCGCCAGTTCCTTGCGGCGGCCGCCGAACACCAGTGCGGAAATCGGCACGCCCTCGGGCGCTTCGGCAAGTTCCGAATAACATGGGTTCTTGCGCGCCGATACGGTAAAGCGCGAGTTCGGGTGCGCCGCCGGCCCGTTTCCTGCCTTGTACGGTGCACCCTTCCAGTCCGTCGCCGGCGCGCCGGTCTTCTTGTCTTCCCACCACGGTTCGTTGTCGGCAGTCATCGCGACATTGGTAAAAATGGTGTCGCTCGTGATCATGTCGAAAGCGTTCTTGTTGGTCTTCGCATTCGTGCCTGGCACAACGCCGAAATAGCCCGCCTCCGGGTTGATGGCCCGCAGCTGCCCGTCGTGGCCGAGATGCAGCCACGCGATGTCGTCACCGAGCGTCCAGATTTTCCAGCCCGGGTGCGACTTGGGCGGAATCAGCATTGCCAGGTTGGTTTTGCCGCAGGCGGAGGGGAAGGCGCAAGCCAGGTAATGGGTCTCACCCTCCGGACTCTGTATGCCGACAATAAGCATGTGCTCGGCGAGCCAGCCTTCCTGCCGTGCTTGCCAGCTCGCGATGCGAAGCGCATGGCATTTTTTGCCGAGCAGGGCATTGCCACCGTAGCCTGAGCCGATGCTCTTGATCGCCAGCTCTTCCGGGAAGTGCATGATAAAGCGCCGGTCGGGATCGAGGTCTCCGGTCGAATGCAGTCCTTTGACAAACGTTTCCTCGCGCTCGATGCGTTTCAGCGCTGCCTTGCCCATCCGGGTCATGATGCGCATGTTAATGACGACGTACGGGCTGTCGGTTATCTCGACGCCGAGGCGCGCGTACGGCGACTCGATCGGGCCCATGCAGTAAGGAATGACATACATGGTCCGGCCGCGCATTGCGCCTTTGAACAATGCGTCTATCTTTTTATGCGCATCCTCCGGAGCCATCCAGTTGTTGTTGGGTCCGGCGTCGTCCTTATCTTCGGTGCAGACAAACGTCAGGTGTTCGACACGCGCCACATCGGATGGGCTCGAGCGGTGCAGGTAGCAGTTCGGGTAGCTCGCCTGATCGAGATCAATAAGGTCGCCCGACGTACGCATCTGGTCAATTAGTCGGCGATTTTCCGCCTCGCTTCCGTCGCACCAGTAAACCGAGTCCGGCTCGGTGAGACTGGCAATCGAGTCCACCCAATCCCTGAGTGCCGCGAGAGATGTCGTCATAAGTATTGTCCAGGCCGGAGGTCGTCGGGAATGCGCGATTATAAGGCCCAACGTGGCAGAAACCTTGCCCGATCGCAAGGTGCCGTCCACTGGCGTCATCGCGAGGCGCGAAGCGCCGTGGCGACCTCGCACGGACAATGACTCTGCCAATCGGAACGAGATTGCCACGGCGCTTCGCGCCTCGCAACGGCGCCCTTTCTTCAGGTGGCCGGGGCGCGCGTGCCGCGAACCTTGCGAGCTTTCCTGGCCGGTGTCTTGCCGGCGGTCGACTTCTTCGCCGCTTTTTTGCGGGCTGGATCGCGCGTGGACTTGCGCGATTGCGTGGCCCGCGCCCCGCGCAGTTCCGATACCGTTCCTTTCAGCAACTCGCGCGCTTCACCGCCAGCTTTCAGGACGATGCCAAGTGATGCACGAGTGTCAGTGGCCAGTCGTCCAACCTGCTCGGGCACGAGGCCGAGCTGTGTCCCGATAAGGTCACGAACCGAGTGCGCGCCGGCCGCCTTGCTGAAACGCAGTGCAATCACATCGAGCTGGTTTTCGAGCAGTTTGGTGTTGTGCCTGAGCAGCGTGTCGGTCGTGCGGTGGGACACGCCTGAAAGCTTGATACCGAGGTTCGACAGCGTGTGCAGTGGCTTCTTGCCACCGCCGATGCGGTCGGCGGCCTGTTCGGTTCGACTACGGGCGCCGTCCAGCAACCGCTGGTAACGTCCGCGGGCGCGGTGCTGGATACGGTCGATTGATGCTTCGAGCTGGGGGTTCATTGCGGGCTCCTTGGTGCAGTGCAGCATTGTTGCGGTGCACAATAACGGCGTTCAGGATCCGTGTCAAGCCCCGGGATAACAGGCGTTTGGCCCCCGAATTTCACGCTGTGAGCCATCCGATGGCGCTGTATAGTGCCGCTGTGAACGATCCGCTGACAGACTTTTTCGCCGCCGACAGCCCGCTTGCGGCCCACCTCCCGGGCTTCAGGCCGCGCACCGGCCAGGCCTGGATGGCGCAGGCGGTCGCCGATACGATCGCGCGCCGCGGTCAACTCGTGGTGGAAGCGGGCACCGGTACCGGCAAGACGTTCGCGTACCTGCTGCCGGCACTGCTGTCCGGCTGCAAGACGATTATCTCGACCGGCACGAAGGCGCTGCAGGACCAGCTTTATCATCGCGACCTGCCGTTGATGTCGAAGGCGCTCGGCCGTCCGGTCACGACCGCGCTGTTAAAAGGCCGCGCGAACTACCTTTGCCTGCACCGGCTGGAAAACGTGGCGCCCGAAGCGGCGGCCGGGCAGGTGGCCGACCTCGCCGCCGTGGCCGAATGGCGGCACAGGACGCGGAGCGGCGATCGGGCCGAGCTTGCGGACGTGCCGGAAGATTCGCCGATCTGGCCGCTGGTCACATCGACCGCGGACAACTGCCTGGGGCAGCAATGCCCGCACTACCAGCAATGTCACGTTGTCAAGGCGCGACGCGCGGCGCAGGACGCCGACCTGGTCGTCGTCAATCATCACCTGCTGCTGGCCGACCTGGCGATGAAGGAATCGGGTTTTGTCGAGTTCCTGCCCGGCGCGGATGCCGTGATACTCGACGAAGCGCACCAGATCCCTGATCTTGCGACGCAGTTTTTCGGCTCAAACCTTGGCAGTCGCGAGCTCGAGCGCATGCTCGACGAAGTTCAGGCCGTCACGCTCGGTATCAGCCAGCCCGAATTGCAACGCCGGCTTGGAGCTGCCCAGACAGCCGTCAAGGCACTGCGTGCCGCCGCGCCACGCCGCGAGGGACGTTACGAGATGAGTAACGTACTTGCGGATCTTCGTGAACCGCTGAACAGTTTGCGCACGGCGATTTCGCAATTGCACGACGGGCTTGCCGGATTGGGCGATGCCCGACTCGATATCGAAAAGCTTGCCGCGCAGTTGCTCGATGCCGGTGAACGACTCGCTTATCTCTCAAGCGACGACACCTGGGATGGATTGCGCTGGCTGGACGTCAATGCGCGCAGTATTCGCATGCACCTGACGCCGCTGGATGTGTCCGACACGATGCGCAGCCTGTGGCGTCCCGGACACCAGGCATGGATCCTGACGTCGGCGACACTGGCTATCGGCGACGATTTCAGCCACTTTACCGGCCGGCTCGGACTTGACGACGTTACGGGACTTACGTTCCCGAGCCCTTATGCGCTGGACCGGCACGGCCTGATCTACCTGCCGGACAAGATGCCGCAGCCTTCCGACAGCGGTCATACCGCGAGCATGCTTGATGCGGTTGTGCCGCTGCTCGATATGACAGGCGGCGGCATGTTTTGCCTGTTTACCAGCCATCGTGCGCTGAATGTCGCCGCGGCGTGGTGCAAGTCGCATCGCCGCCGCCTTCGTCGCCGTCCGTTGCTGGTGCAGGGCAGTGCGCCGCGCGATGACCTGTTGCGCCGTTTCCGCGACCACGGCAATGCGATACTGCTAGGTACCGGCAGTTTCTGGGAAGGTGTCGATGTGCGCGGGTCGGCGCTCACGGTCGTCGCCATCGACAAGCTGCCGTTTGCATCACCAGCGGATCCGCTGACGATGGCGCGCCTCGAGTTCATTCGCCGTCAGGGTGGCAACGGGTTTGCCGAGCACCAGTTGCCGCAGGCAGCATTGGCACTGAAGCAGGGCGCCGGCCGATTGCTACGCGACCAGGACGATTACGGCGTCATCGTCCTGTGTGATCCACGCATACTCGGCAAGAACTACGGGCGGGTATTTCTTGATTGCCTCGCGCCGATACCACGGACCTCGTCAATCGACGACGTCGCACGTTTCCTTGAAGCTCATGAACAGGCGGATGTGGATCTGCAGGAGTCCGCATGAACCTGCTGGCGCTCGATACGTCGACGGAAGCCTGCTCCGTGGCATTGCAGACCAATGAGGTCGTTCACGACCGGCATGAACTGCGCCCGCGGGAACACACGCGCCTGTTGCTGCCAATGATCAATGATGTGCTTGCCGCGGCAGGAATTGCCGTCGATGAACTCGATGCGGTGGTACTCGGCAATGGGCCGGGTTCCTTTATCGGACTGAGAATTGCGGCGAGCGTCGCGCAGGGACTTTGTTACGGCTCCGGTGCGGCGCTCGTCCCGGTTTCGTCACTGGCGGCGGTCGCGGTCGAAGTGTTTGCCCTGCATCGCACCGACACCGTGCTCGTTGCGCAGGACGCCCACATGCACGAGGTTTACCTGGCGGCATTCACGGCCGGCCAGGACCGGCTGCCCGGCGACGAGGGCACGGTGCGCCTGCAGCGCGCGGGCCGCATCGATACCGTGCCGTCCGGTGCAGTTGCGGCCGGCGCCGGCTGGCACCGTTATCCCGACCTTTGGGATCAAAATCGCGACCAGCTGGGCGCATTGCTGGAACCGCGGTACCCTCGAGCCACTTGCCTCCTGCCGCTCGGCCGCCGGGCGCTCGCAGCAGGTCAAACTATGGCGCCTGCGTTACTGGAACCTGCCTACATTCGTCATAACGTGGCAGCCCCGGCCCGGCGCGATGCCGAACGGGTACCCTCTGCACCGTAATAAAGTCGTAATATCTGCTGCAGCACCTGTAGTTGCTCGCGCTTTTGCTCGTGATGGGCCGTAACACAATTGTAATGTGCGGCTGCTGTAATGCGGCACCAGATAGCCCGGGCGTCCCGGGCGCTGCGGAAAGCGATACCGGTATGACAGCCAGTAAAATACTGATCGTCGAAGATGAAACCCCGATTCGCGAAATGATCGCCTTTCATTTGATGCGCGCGGGCTACGATACGTTCGAAGCCGCCGATTGCCGTTCGGCCCGCGAGGTCCTGGCCGACGAACGGCCGGACCTGGCACTCGTGGACTGGATGCTTCCGGACATGAGCGGGCTCGAACTGACCCGGCAACTGAAACGTGATTCCGGGCACGAAGATCTCGCCGTTATCATGCTGACGGCGCGCGCGGATGAGCACGACAAGGTATCCGGGCTCGATGGTGGCGCTGATGATTACGTCACCAAACCGTTTTCACCGCGAGAGCTGGTGGCACGAATTGAAGCGGTGCTACGGCGTTCACGGTCGTCCAGCCAGACAGTCGTTTCCGCCGGCAAACTCAATCTCGATTCGGCCGGCCACCGTGTTACGGCAGACGGCGATTCAGTGCAGCTCGGTCCGACGGAATTCCGCCTGCTCAAGTTCCTGCTGACGCATCCCGAACGCGTATACAGCCGCGCACAGCTGCTGGACCGCGTTTGGGGCGCCAACGTCTACGTCGAGGAGCGCACTGTTGACGTGCACGTGCGCCGCCTGCGCAAGGCGCTAGGCGATCACGACGCCGACAGTTACATCCAGACGGTTCGCGGTGCCGGCTACCGGTTCTCCACCCGGGACAGCTGATGCAGGGCACGCGCCGCCAGTTCCTGACCCGTCTGTTGCTGCTGCTGGCGGCGGGCCTTGTCATTGGCTGGTTGTACGATGCAGCGCTTGCCGGGCTGCTGTTGGCGGCACTCGCGGCGCTGGCTTATTTCACGTGGCAACTTTTTCGCTTTGAAAAGGCGTTGCTCGGCCGGACATTGCAGGACCCCGGCTTCGGCGACAATATCTGGTCGCAGATGCTGGCGCGCGTCAACTACCTGCAGCAACGGGGCCGCAAACACAAACGACGTTATCGGCGCCTGCTGACGGAAGTGCGGGATTCGACCAATGCAATGCCCGACGCCGGTATCGTCCTGAACAGTGACTTTGAGATATTAATGTGCAACCCGGCAGCCGAGGAACTGGTCGGCATCCGTGCGCGCCAGGATCGCGGTCAGCGTGTCGACAATATCCTGCGCGACCCGGGGTTTGTGCGCTACCTGCATTCGGCCAATGCCGACGATGGCGCGGTTGAAATCCCGTCGGCGCTGAAAGAGGGCAACTGGTTGTCATGCCGCCTGGTGCCGTACGGCGGCGACCAGCAGCTGCTGCTGATCCGCGACATTACCGAACGCATTCGCCTGAACACAATGCGACGCGAATTTATCGCCAATGCTTCCCATGAACTGCGTTCTCCGTTGACGGTAATCAGCGGCTACCTGGATTCACTGGCGTCGGACCCGGACTTGTCGCCCCACTGGTCGAAGCCTGTTCTGCAGATGCGTACGCAGGCGAATCGCATGAACAAGATCGTTGCGGAGCTGCTCGAGTTGTCGCGTGTGGAGAGCGCCGGTACCAGCGTCGACGATGAAAGCGTCGATGTGGCCGGTCTGCTGGCGGGTGCGCGCAAGGCATACATTGACCAGCCTGGTATTGCTGAAATCCGGGTCGAAACACTCTCCCGTGCGCGACTGCGTGCCTCCGGTACCGATATCGAATCCCTGATCAGCAACCTGTTGTCCAATGCGATCCGGCACACGCCGGCATCCGGCACGATCACGCTGAGCTGGACCAGTGATGACCAGGGCGCGGTCCTGTCGGTCAGCGATACCGGCGAGGGCGTCGATGAGGAGTACATTCCGCGCCTGACCGAGCGATTTTTCCGGGTCGACTCCGGCCGCAGCCGGGATGACGGCGGCGTCGGCCTGGGCCTCGCCATCGTCAAGCACATCCTGAACCGCCACGATGCCGAACTGCAAATCACCAGTGTGCCCGGCGAAGGCTCGACCTTCAGCTGCCACTTCCCCGCCCGGCGCATCGAGACGAAAGCACCGATCCCGATCGAACGTAAGCGCCAGACGGGGGCCTCCTAGTTCTGGCAGCAAACTGCCCGATTTCCACGCGTTTGTAATAAAACCGCAATAAAAACGTCACGTAGCTGACAAACTGGCCCTGTAGCTTGCGGCCACGCTACCATGACGTTTTTATTACGACCCGCCCGGAATCCGGCGGTGATCGTGCAATTAGATGACGGTTTTATGAAGATTGCCCCCAACTACCTGTTTTCTTTTGCAGCCCTCGTGATGACATTGCTGTTGCCACCAGCGTCAACCGCGGCTGGTACCGCTCCGTGGTACGAGCAGGTGTCGCTGACCGGTGATGTTCGGTTGCGTTATGAAACGATCAGCCTCGAAGGTGCCCCGGACCAGGAACGTGGCCGCTACCGGGGCCGGCTAGGTCTCGCAGTACCACTGCACGAGTCCGTGCGCCTGGTCGTTCGTTTGGCAACCGGCGATGGCAGCCCGGTCTCAACCAATCTTAATTTCGACGACGGATTTTCCACGAGTAACATTCGCATAGACCGGGCCTATGTCGATTGGCGCATCAACAGCAGCTGGCAGCTGCAAGCTGGAAAACTGAAGGCGCCGTGGTTTCGTAGCGGGGGCAATGCCCTGCTGTGGGACAGTGACTTCAATCCCGAAGGGCTGGCCGCGACGTTCAGGACGGGACAGATGTTCGGATCGGCGGCCGCGTTAAGAATGGAACCAGGCCCGGCTGGTGACGATTCGTTATTGCTGACGGTGCAGGGCGGGCTGGATCTGCCCCTGGGAAATTCGCGATCGCTCATCGCCGGCGCCGGCTACTACGACTATGCGGATACCGCGGGCAATGTGCCTTTTTACAATGGCAGTTCGGGTGGCAACAGCACCGACGCATCGGGTAATTATCGGCATGATTACGCGATGCTCGAACTGTTTGCACAATACAAGACAGCATTGGGCAGCCTGCCGGCGTCCCTGTTCGGCGCTTGGGTCCGGAACACGGCAATCGGTACCGGAAATACGGCCTACGCGCTGGGCGCAAAAATAGGGAGTACCGCGGCGCAGGGTGACGTGCAACTTGCGTACACGTGGCAGGACACAGAGGCGGACGCGGTCGTTGCAACATTTAACGATTCCGATTTTGCCGGTGGACGAACTGCTTCTTCAGGACATTTGCTCGGCCTGTCCTATGCCGTTCATGAAAACGTAACGTTGGGCGCAACGGCAATACTGTCCAGGCGACTGGATTCCACTGCTGGCACGCTGGACTACGATCGTGTAATGCTCGACATTGCCGTGGCGTTCGAGTGACCGCATGCGGCTGATCCTCTGTCCGGTACGCATGCCCGGCCATTCACGGTGCCGCCGTCGTTATTTGCGGTCGCGACACCTTGCCTTGCGCCTTGAATTGCGTCATCGTCCCGCCTGTACAGGACTTGAGCGAACATGACCATGACAACATCGCATTTGAGCGATCACATTTCCCAGCGCTTTAACAAAGACCTCGAACATCTTCGGAGTAATGTCCTGAAGATGGGCGGGCTGGTTGAAACGCAATTGTCAAAAGCGATAATCGCCATGGTCAGCGGAGACAGCGAGCTTGGCCTGAAAGTCGCAAACGATGATTACAAGGTCAACCAGCTCGAAGTCAGTATCGATGAGGAGTGCAGCCGCATACTCGCGACGCGTGCACCGGCCACAAGCGACCTCAGGTTGATTGTCGCTATCATCAAGACGATTACGGATCTTGAACGTATTGGTGACGAAGCAGAGAAGATTGGGTTCCTGGCGTCGCAACTGGCTGCAATGGACCGCCCGGCCAATTCTTACCGCGAGGTCAAGAATCTCGGCAATCACGTGTTGCAGATGGTGCGTGATGCCATGAACGCGTTTGCCAGGCTTGACGTAAAAGCCTGTCACGCCGTGCTGCGCGAAGACGAGATTGTTGATGAAGAATACGATTCAATTGCACGCCAGGGCATCACGTTCATGATGGAAGACCCGCGCAGCATCAAACGTGTCATGAACGTTACCTGGGCGGCGCGCGCACTCGAGCGAATTGGCGATCATGCCAAGAATATCTGCGAGTACGTAATCTACATGGTCGAAGGCAGGGACGTGCGGCATACAGAACTGCACGAAGAGGCAAGTGACAGTTGAGCATTGGGGCGCACACGGCGATAGCCGCGCGCAGGGCGCGAATGCTCAATGCCGCGGGCTTCGCAGTGTGTGCTGCAATGATGGCGTATGCACTCTACGTTGAGCACTACCTGCTGCTCGAACCGTGCCCGCTGTGCATATTTCAGCGAGTTGCGACAATAGCGCTCGGCATCTTTTTCCTGCTGGCTGCCGCGCACAACCCGGCCGGATGGGGGCGCAAGGTTTACGCCGTTTTGGTCGGCCTTGCCGCCGCGGCCGGCGCGGCAGTTGCCGGTCGGCATGTCTGGCTGCAAAACCTGCCGGCTGACGAGGTGCCCACCTGCGGTCCGGGTCTCGACTACATCCTGGACAGTTTTCCGCTTGCCGATGCCCTGGGCATGGTGTTTACGGGATCGGGCGAGTGTGCCGACATCGACTGGCTGTTTCTCGGGCTGACGATGCCCGCCTGGGTGCTCGTTATGTTCGTCGGCTTGTTCATTTTTGGCCTTTGGGTCAACCTGGCGCGGCGCCGGCCCGCCAACTCAGGTCTTTAGGACGTTAGCAGCAGCTCGGCAATACGGCGGTACATGCGGGTGAGTTGTGGCACGTCGGCGAGCCGGACGTGTTCGTTGACCTTGTGAATGGAGGCATTGACCGGGCCCAGTTCGATGACGTCGGCGCCCGCCGGTGCAATGAACCGTCCGTCAGATGTGCCGCCGCCGGTCGAAAGCTCCGGCTCTATGCCGGCGATCTCACGCACCGCCGTGGTGGCGGCATTCGACAACGGACCGGGCGTTGTCAGGAACGGCTCTCCGGAGAGGTGCCAGCGGATGTCGTAATCGATATCGTGCTTATCAAGCAGCGCCTCCACGCTTTGTTGCAGAGACTGGTAGTCCCATTCCGTCGAATAGCGGAAGTTGAAGCGGGCTTTCAGCGTCGATGGCGTTACGTTCGGCGCGCCGCTCGAACTTTCCAGCTGCACGACCTGGAAGCTGGTTGGCGGAAAG
>CAZLNH010000180.1:0-3316 GCA_964560775.1 uncultured Woeseiaceae bacterium
CCGTAACCTGGAGCATGCGGATTTCCCGCAACCGGTAGGTACTGACGGACGCATCGAGTTCCAGCAGGACGAGGACGGCTGGCTGCTTGCGGCGCAGGATTTCCGCCTGCACACGCCCGAGCGGAGCTGGCCGGAAAGCGCGTTGCGCCTGCAGGCAGGCCTTGACGCAGATGGCCGCATCGATTCGATCACCGGCGCCGGGACATACCTGGACCTGTCGGCCATACGCTATGCGATGCCGTGGCTTAATTCCGGCCGGCAGGAAATGGTGCGGCGTTACGATGCGTCGGGCATCGTGCGTGACCTTGACGTCGCGCTGGGAGACCTGCAGCAGCCGGAACCGCGTTTCGATGTCGGCATGGAGCTTGAACGCGCCGGTGTGGCCGCGGGCGAGCTGTGGCCCGGTGTGCGCGGATTTACCGGTAACTTGCGCGCCAACCGCTCCGGTGGCCGCTTGCAGATTGATGCCGACGACATGCAGCTTGACCTGTCCCGCTGGCTCGCAGAACCGGTGCAGCTTGATGTTGCCGAAGGTACCGTCATCTGGCGGCGCAGCGACACCGGCATCACCGTATTGTCCGATAACATTGCATTGCAAAATCCCGATCTCTCGAGTCGAAGCAGCCTGCAAATCAGCCTGCCGGCCGACGGCAGCTCACCGGTCGTTGATCTCGAAGGCCGTTTCAGTGTGAGCGATATCAACACCGCGACACGGTACCTGCCGGTCAACCTGATCCGGCCTGCGCTGTACCGATGGCTTACCGATGCTCTGGTCGCCGGGCGTGTAACCGAAGGCACGGTTCGCTTCAATGGTCCGCTCGACCGATTTCCGTTTGACGACAACGATGGCATATTCCGGATTGAGGCTACATTGGCGGATTCGATACTGCGCTATTCGCCGCTATGGCCGGCCGCAGAAAACCTGAATCTCGACCTGGTCATCGACCGGACCCGGCTTTACTCGGAAAGCAATACCGCCACCAATGCCGGGAACAGGGTCGTTGATGCAGAAATTGAAATTGCGGATCTTCGTGAGCCGGTCCTGACAATCGATGCATATGCAACCGGCACAATGTCATCGATCCGCCGCTTTGTCCGTGAAAGCCCGATTGCCAAGGTATTTGGCGGACATCTAGAGCGCGTGACGGTGGAAGGCGACGCGCCATTCAACCTGTCGCTGCGTTACCCGATACTAAACCGCAGCGCGTACGACTTCACAACGCGCATACAGGTCAGCGATGCCACTCTGCGCGTCGACGGTTTTGCACCGCCGGTAACCGAACTGAATGGCATCGTCCGTGTGACACGAAACGACGTCGAGGCTGAGTCGCTGTCTGGTCGCATTTTTGATGCGCCGGTCACAATCGAACTGGCACGCGCCGGTGACACGCTGCCATCGTACAATGTCGTCGCGCGGCTGGCAGGTACGTTTTCGGCTGACGGACTCGCCACGGGTTTTTCGCTGCCCATTGATGATATCTCGGGCGGCGAAACGCCGTTTAGCGCCATCCTGCTGTTTCCGCGCGGCGGTATGCCTGATTCGGCACCGTTCAGCCTCGCTGTGGAAACGGACCTGGACGGCATGGGCCTGAATCTGCCAGCCCCGCTAGGCAAGCCTGCCGACGTGCCGCGGCCGCTGTCGCTGACGGTTGATTTTCCCGCCGGCGGACGTATCGATGCGAGCGGCAGTTACGGTGACGATATCGAGTGGAACCTGAAATTTGAGCGGCGCGACGATGGGTGGGATTTTGATCGTGGTGTCCTGGCGGCGGGTGGCGCGGAGGCTTTGGTCGCCGACACCCGGGGCTTGCATATCGTCGGCGAAACACCGGAGTTGCACGTCGGTGAGTGGCTGGCGCTGGCGACGGGAAATCGCAGTGATGCCGCCGCGGGCACTGCGGGCATCGGTGATCGAGTGCGTTCGCTCGATCTCATGGTGGATGACTTGTATGTGCTGGGCCAGCATTTCGGCGAGCACCGGGTCATTGTTGACCGCAGTGCGAATGCCTGGATGGCGCGACTGTCCGGTGCAGAAGCTGAAGGACTCCTGACGATTCCTTATGACCTGTCGGGTTCAGCGCCGCTGATCCTTGATATGGAGCGGCTGGTGCTGCCCGGCAGCGACGACGTCGGTGACGGCACTGCTATCGCAACGGACCCTCGTGAAGTGCCACCGATAGTGTTGCGCGTCGAAGAGTTTGCGTTGGGCGCACGCAGGCTGGGTCGCGTAGATGCCGAGTTCGAGCGCACTCCTGGCGGCCTGGCCGCCGACGGGTTTCGCACTGCCAGCGAATCTTTCACGATTGACGGAGCCGCGCGCTGGGAGGTGGAATCCAGCGAACCTGCTCGCCAGCGGACAGAAGTTACCGCCGTATTAAGCAGCAACGATGTGGCTGCAACGATGCAGGCGCTGGATTCCGAGCCCGGAATTGATGGCGAAGACATGGAAATTCGTTTCGACGTCAGCTGGTCCGGCGGTCCACGCGAGGACTTCATGGACAGCCTCGACGGCAATGTCGTCGTCCGTCTCGGAACCGGGCAGCTGAACGAGGTGGAACCGGGAGCTGCGCGCATGTTCGGCCTGATGAGTGTCGTCGCATTGCCTCGGCGCCTTTCGCTCGATTTTCGCGATGTCCTGGACCGGGGCTTCCTCTTTGACGAAATCACCGGGACGTTTCAGCTTGACGACGGTCATGCCTACACCTGTGACCTGTCCCTCAAAGGGCCAGCGGCCGACATAGGCATAGTCGGGCGGGCCGGACTCGTCGTGAAGGACTACGACCAGTCTGCCATCGTCAGCCCGAACGTAGGCAACACACTGCCGGTGGTCGGCGCGGTGGTGGCGGGACCGCAGGTCGCCGCGGCGCTGCTGATCTTTTCGCAGATCTTCAAGAAGCCGCTGCAGGAAATGGGACAGGTCTACTATGCAATTGGCGGCAGCTGGGACGAGCCAGTCGTCGAATCCGCCGACGCCCGCCACTTCGCCAGTCTCAGCGACAGCGCGGACTGCATAGAGGCCGGTGAATGACCCGATCGCCGGACGCACCAAGGCGGCTCGTGCTACGGTGTTGATAAGGGGCAAAACGCCCGCATCTCCTGCGGACGCGGATTATTCATGAACGGCACGTTGGTCCGCGCGGAGGCGCACCCCGGGGAGGGCTTTTCAGGGCCCAGCCTGGACAGGGACGTCCGGCACAGAGCCATTGTAATTATTGGGGACGTATTTACAGCGTCCCTGAAAAGCCCTCCCCGGGGTGCACCTTCGCGAAAACCACTGCACCAAATCGTTCATGAACAGTCCGGGTCGGCCGCCGCG
>CAZLNH010000181.1:0-4593 GCA_964560775.1 uncultured Woeseiaceae bacterium
GGTACCCCTGCCGGGGGCCCTTTGATGGAAATAAAGCGGACCGAGGGAGCCATTCCGTCAAAGGGCCCCCGGCAGGGTGTACCGGTGCGGCGGCCACGGTCAATTATTGAAAAGAGGGTCCGGGCTGCCGATGCGCCCAGCGCGGCCAGTCCGGCCGGCTGGCGGCCCTTACGGCCAGTAGTAGTACCCAGCCAGCATCAACCCGGCCCACATTGCGGCCTGGGCGGCGAACCGTGCAGGATGGGTCACCAACATCCAATAGAAACTCACAGCCGCTATCGCGGTCATACCGAGGAAGATCGCAAAACTGACGAGCAAGCCGCGGAATTCGTGTTGCAGACGGGGATAATCGTCCCCGAGGATCAGAAATATGATCAACACTGCGCCGAGGCTTAGCATGACGGAAAAGCAGGAGCCCAGTGCGACACCGGTTATGACGGTTAACGGGCGCATGCAGGGTCGTTAAGTTGCTGTAGTTTTGTCATATTACGATTAAATTGCGGGTTGTACTCTTGATCAGGACGCGCGCGGCATCTAGCCTAGCTTGCCTGAAACTACTTCTGAAATACCAGCGCCACCAACGGAGAAAGCCTTGATGCATCGAGTAACAGGCATCCATGCACGAATTGCCGCGGCGATTTTCGTCTTCGGCACGCTGCCAATGATTGCGCCGGCTGCAGCCGGCGACAACGATACAATACTGGCTCCGGAACCGCGGCACGAAAAGATCGGCCAGATGGTTACGGAGTTCGTGCAGAAGTCGCACTACCGGCACGCTTCTGTTGATGACGAACTCTCGGAACTGGTCCTCGATCGGTACATCAAGGCACTGGATGGCAACCGCGTCTACTTCCTCGACTCCGATGTAGCAGCCTTCGAAAAATACAACACGCACATCGACGACATGATGCGATCCGAACCACTCGACCCGATGTTTGAAATGTTCGAGGTCTACCGGACACGGGCTCGCGACCGGTTGAACTACGCCCTGCAGTTGATCGAAACGGAGCCGGATTTTTCAGTCGACGAGGAGTATCGTTTTGACCGCGAAGATGCCCCGTGGGCTAAATCGCTTTCGGAACTCGACGAACTCTGGCGCAAGCGTGTCAAGAATGATGCATTGAATCTGCGCCTGACAGACAAGGAATGGCCGGAAATTCAGGAGATACTCGATAAGCGTTATTCACAGTTCCTGAAACGCCTGGACCAGGTCAAGAATGACGACGTGTTTGAAACATTCATGAATGCGTTTTCCCATACGCTGGACCCGCATTCGAATTACCTGTCGCCCCGCAACTCCGAGGAATACCGGATCCAGATGAGCCTGTCCTATTTCGGGATCGGGGCATCGTTGCAAACCGAAGACGACTACGTTGTAGTCATCGACGTCATTCCCGGCGGTCCGGCCGCTATCGACGGCGAGCTGCAACCCAAGGACCGGATCACCGCCGTCGGCCAGGGTGAGGACGGCGAGATGGTGGATGTCATCGGCTGGCGCCTGGACGACGTCGTACAGCTGATTCGTGGCCCTGCCGAAACCGTCGTACGGCTGCAGATCACGCCGGCCGGCGCGCTGCCGGGCGGGTCGGAAAAGGAGATCCAGCTGGTCCGGAACCAGGTCAAGCTGGAAGAGCAAGCCGCGAAAAGCGAGATAATTACGGTGCCGCGCGATGGGCGCGACTGGTCCGTCGGTGTTATCGAGGTGCCAAGTTTCTACCGCGATTACCAGGCTTTAAGCAACGGCGACAAGGATTACAAGAGCACCACCAAGGACGTCAAACGGCTCATCGGCGAGCTCGAGGAGCAGGGTATCGACGGCATCATCATCGACCTGCGTAACAACGGCGGTGGCCACCTGACGGAAGCAACGGCATTGTCGGGCCTTTTTATCGACAACGGACCCGTTGTGCAGCTGCGTAATTCAAACGGCCGCATCAGCCGCCTGGACGATCCGGATCCGGTACCGCGAGTTGCCTATAACGGCCCACTGGCCGTGCTCGTCAATCGCTACAGTGCTTCGGCCTCGGAAATTTTTGCCGCGGCTATCCAGGATTACAAGCGTGGCATCATCATCGGCCAGCAGACTTTTGGTAAAGGCACGGTTCAGAATCTCTATTCGCTCGACCAGTACGTGCGTAGCACCGAGGATGAGGGTCTTGGCCAGCTGACCCTGACCATTGGCAAGTACTACCGCGTTACCGGCGAAAGCACGCAGCACCGCGGGGTGGACCCGGATATCGCCCTGCCTTCACCGATCGACGCGGAACTGGTCGGTGAAAGCGTGCGCGACAGCGCGTTACCGTGGGATACGATCAGGACGACCCGGTTCCGTGCCGGCGAGCCGCTCGACACCACGATCGCGGCGTTGTCCAGCAGCTACCTTGAACGCAGCCAGTCGGATCCGGACGTGCAATATCTGAAGGACGGCATCCGGGACGTCGAAGACGCCCGCGCCCAGACCACGGTAACGCTGAACCTCGAAAAGCGGCGCGAAGAGCGGGAGGAGAACCTGGACCGTAGCCTGAAGCGCGAGAACTCGCGGCGCGCGGCCCTCGGCCTCGAGCCGGTCGCCACCAACGAGGAACTGGAGAAAATCGAGGGTCCCGACGTCCAGCTTGACCAGGCCGCAGCAATTGTTACAGACTTGGCCGAGATGAGGGAGGTCAAGTCCCAGCCAACGCATACAGCGCAGGTGCGGCCCGAACAAGACGACTGACGGCCACACAACAAGCAGCGCTTGCGCGGTAACGATCAGCTGTTATACTGATCTACAACACCAATCTAGCCGATTCTGCCCGCCAGGAGATCGCCATGGAGCTGCCGTACAGATATACAGGGACTGCCGGATCGCGAATCCTGGGTGCGGCGCTCGCCGGAGCAGCCCTTGTAACACTCTGCTTCGGCCCGCAGACGGCGGCAGCCGCGGCCAGCGCCATCGAGGACAACGACCGTATCGTGGCCGAATTGCGCAGCCTGGAAGTCGAGGCAGAGTCGTTGTCACTCGATATGACCGATCCGGCGCCGACCGATGTCCAGGACAACCTCGACACGCCACTTGAGAACGACCCGGTTGCACCTGTTCTGCGACTGACGCCAAGAGTTGCCACAATATTGCGTGAAGTGTTCGGCCCCGATGTACTGGCCGCGCCGGAAACAGGCGCAGCTGTGGATGACACCGGTCAAGACAACGAGACGCTGAAGAAAACCTCCCCCCTCGCCAGCGAAACAGCTCCTGCGGCGACTGCACCGGATCTTGCCGGTGCAAGAAGCAATTTTTACGTTCCGCGGTTTCAGCGGCAGATGTACCGCACTGATATCTGAGCGCGCGGCGTAGCAGGACGGCCGCTGTCAGCGGCTGAGGATTTTGGCGATTGCCCAGTAATTGTCGCCCAGAATATTCGCCTTGCCCTCGGTAATCCGGCCATTGCCGTCAATCTCGAAGAGTGTTGTCACACTTGTTGCAACTGGCACAGCGTCGTCATCGCCCCGAAACTTTGCGAGTTCTCCAATGAGCTTGGCACGTTGTTGCAAGACGCTGGCAACGTCCGTGCTCCTTTCCATCGCCTCGACCCGTTTCTGAACACGTGCCAGCAGGTGATCGCAGTCTGACCGGGACCCATAGTTGATCGCGCCGACACTCTTGTCGCTGGCCTCTTTCGCCATGGACGCAAACTCGTCGTCGGAGAAATGAATGAATAGCTGCTGGGCATACGCCAGGATCAGGAAGTTGATGGACCGTTTCGTCGCAATATCGAGACCCTGATTCTCAGGCGGCTTGCGGCGCCCGATTTCGTCAAGCTTCTGCTGCAGTTCGGCCTCGACCGCTTCGGCACTGGCAATTTGCTCGCGCAAGCCATCAAGAATTGCCGTGATCGAGCGCTTGCGGAAGATTTTCAGAAAGCCGCTCATCGCGACCATGCGGTCGCGCTCTGATTCCAGTTTGTCCTGCAGCGCTGTAACAGTGGCGCGTTGTTCCACCTGCTTACGCTCGAGCACACGGGCTTCGTGCGTTCGCTCCTCGTTCCAGCGCACGAGCAGACTGTTGTGCTGTTTTTGTTCACGCTGCTGCTTGAGCTGCTCCGCGAATTTCTCAAGCTTTCGTTCACAGCGCAGCGCGAGCCCGCGTAACTGATAGAAGACGATGACATTGCTCGCCCATTTCGGGTCCAGCAGCAGGCCTTCCAGGTGATCCAGTTTTTGCTGCATCCGGGCGGTCGCGCCTTCCTGCTGCTTGATCAGGTCCTTGAGGCGATACTGTTCCTTACGCATGCCCGCGAACTCTTTCTTGAGCTCAGCGCGGTTCCAGTACAGGTGCAGCAGCTTATCGCTGTCCGGCGATTTCTCCGTGCTGTTGCGAAATAAGGCAGTCAGTGCCGACAACGGTAGTCCTTTTTACATAATCCAGCTATCGGGGTGCGTGACACGCATTCCCAACCGCGGATCATGACAACTGAAACCGCGGGAATCCTTGAATCGCGGCACAGTTTTACGTCAAGTCGGTGACCTTGATCGAAAACTGTGACCCCACCGCTCCGGTAACTTCGGTAAGGCAAGGGGTATCGGTCCCTGAGGAGCACCGGTTTCCCCTGCCGG
>CAZLNH010000182.1:0-4327 GCA_964560775.1 uncultured Woeseiaceae bacterium
AATTCCGTGAACTGGTTGGCGCATCGGCCTGATGGCGGCCGATGCTCGGCAAGACTTGAGAACCCCCCGTACAATTTTGTGAAGCATTCGACCGTGGCGCCCCCCCGGCGCGGTTCAGTTGGGCGATGCTGTCGAACCTTCGCGGCTTCCCGCCATTGCAGCACGTTCGCCTGGCTCGCTATTATTCGCCGCGGGACACCTGCCGGTCACCCCCCTCCATGGCAGGCGCTGCGGGCCGAGTATACCCTTTGCGGCCTTGGTACCCTGACAAGACTTTACTCCTCTTTTCACTGCTTTTGGCTCATTATGCCCCCGACTATGCAAGACACTTCGCGCCACCGACAGCACGCAGTTCACGGTTTCTGGCGCCGCTCCCGGCGCTGGTTCGGGTTGCTGGCCGGTCTCGGCCTGTGCGCGGCATTGCTGTTTACCACCGGCATTGTCGGCGCCTGGCGGTACGTGGCTCCAGGACTGCCCGAGCCCGAGACGATCCGCGAGATCCCGCTGCAGATTCCGCTGCGCATTTTCAGCCGTGACGGCCGCCTGATCGAAGAGGTTGGCGAGCGCCGGCGCATTATCATCGAGTACGACGAGTTGCAGCCGTTCGTCGTCGACGCCTTCGTCGCCGCGGAGGACAGCCGGTTTTTCACGCACCCGGGCGTGGACTACCAGGGAATACTGCGGGCGCTGCTCATCACGCTGCGTACCGGCGAGCTCAGCCAGGGCGGCAGCACGATCACACAACAGCTGGCGCGGGATTACTTCCTGACCCGCGAACGCCTCTTCACCCGCAAGCTGCGCGAAGCATTTCTTGCCTACAGGATCGAGCAGGCGTTCACCAAGGAAGAGATCATGGCGCTGTTCCTGAACAAGATGTTCTTCGGTCAGCGCGCTTATGGCGTCGCCGCTGCCGCGCAGGTCTACTTCGGCAAGCCCCTGCAGGACATCAATGTTGCCGAGGCGGCAACGCTCGCCGGCGTGCTGCCGGCGCCATCCAACTACAACCCGGTGCGCAGCCCGGCGAATGCGCGCATGCGCCGAGACTATGTGCTCGGGCGCATGAAAGCACTCGGCTACATTGGTCAGGCTGCCTTTGAAGAGGCAATGGACAAAACCCTGGTGTCGCAGCTGCATGGCACCGCCACTGAACTGTCCGCGCCCTACGTTGCTGAAATGGTCCGCCAGGAAATGCTCGAGCGTTACGGGGACGACGCCTACACGGCCGGATACCGGGTTGTCACGACCATCGACTCCCGCATGCAGCGCGGCGCAAGTTACGCACTGAGGAATGGCCTGCTCGCATTCAGCCGCCGCCGCGGCTATCGCGGACCGGTCAGCCATGTCGATATTGATCCCGCCATGCTGTCGGGCCCGCTCGTCGACTGGCCGGCGGACGTCCGCATGGCGCTGGAGAGCTACAACAGCCCGGCTGGCCTTGCCGTAGCGCTGGTAACCGAACTGCACGAGGACGACAGCGCGAAAGTGGTGCTGCAGGACGGCACGGAGATTGTGCTGCCGTGGCACGGTATTTCGTGGGCACGGCGGTTTATTGATGTCGAGACGACCGGCCCGGTACCCGAGACGGTTTCCGATGTGCTGGCGCCGGGCGACCTGATTCATGTCATGCGCATCCAGGCCGGCGGTTACGCGCTGGCACAGGTTCCGCTGGCGCAGGCTGCCGTCGTGTCGCTCGATCCGTACGACGGCGCCATTACCAGCCTCGCGGGCGGCTTCGATTATTCGCTCAGCAAGTACAATCGCGTGACACAGGCATCACGGCAACCGGGCTCGTCGTTCAAGCCGTTCATTTACTCGGCGGCACTCGAACAGGGCAACACGGCCGCGACGATTGTTACCGACGCACCGGTCGTCATCAGTTCGGCCCAGCTTGAAGCAGTCTGGCGGCCGGTCAATTACAGCGGCCGTTTTTACGGTGAACAGCGGCTGCGCGAGGCACTGGTACGTTCGATGAACCTTGCTTCGGTGCGGCTGCTGCTGAACCACACCGGCATCGGCAACACCGTGCGCCATCTCGAGCCGTTCGGCTTCAGCGACAGCACGCTGATCCGGAACGGTTCGCTCGCGCTCGGCGGCGGCAACGCATCGCCCCTGGACATGGCGCAGGGCTACGCGGTTTTCGCCAACGGCGGTTACGCCGTCGACCCCTACGTTATCGACTCCATCTTCGGGCCAGAGGAAAACTACCTGTACCGCGCCGAGCCGGCCGTCGTCTGCAAGCGCTGTGAGCCGGTCGATGTCGATATCGATGACAGCACCGGGACCATCGCCATGTACGCGGACGAAGATACGCAACTCGATGACAACCCGGACGACGGCGAGCCGCTCGGCATGTCGCTCGAGGAGATGGCCGAAATCGGCGAGACCTACCGCCCGGACGCGACGGCAGCCCCGTCCCTGTACCGTGGCATGAAACTGGCGCCGCGCGTCATTTCGGAACAGAACGCCTACCTGATATCGGACATGATGCGTGACGTCATACGGCGCGGTACCGGCGTGCGTGCTCGCGTCCTCGGTCGCAGCGACTTGTCGGGCAAAACCGGCACGTCCAACGACCGCCGCGACGCCTGGTTCGGCGGTTTCAATGGCGACATGGCCGCCGTCGTCTGGGTTGGTTATGACCAGGACCAGCCGCTCGGTCCCGGCGAGGAGGGCTCGCGCACCGCGCTGCCGATCTGGATCGACTTCGCGCGCGTGGCACTCGCTGGCACCCCGTCACACCAGTCGCCGATGCCGGACGGCATGGTCACCGTACGCATTTCGAAGTCGACCGGCTGCCCTGCGGGCGCGGAGGTGCCGCTGGACGATGTGATGTTTGAAGTATTCCGCATAGACCATGTGCCCGAGTGCGCGCAGGCGGAAGAACCGGATGACATCTTCAACAACGACGAAGGCTTCCGCTTTGGCGTCGACGACTACGGCCCGAGCGGCGCCGGCGAGCAGGACGGTGAAGGCGGGGACGAAGTTGCGGGCGAGGATGAGGATGAAGATGAGGATGAGGACGACCTCGAGGAGGAGGAGCCATTGTTCTGATCCACGGGCTGGTAATAGTTCAGCAGACGGGGCGGCAGGACGACTCAATTCAGTGTTAACAGAGGCTGGTCGGGATTAGACTCTGTTACGGCACGACGGCATGGGGGGCGTATGGGCAGAAAGAGCGTCATCGTTAACGACCGTGCACGCCAGGTACTGGCGCAGGAAGCGGCCCGCATCATTTGCGAACAGGGTATCGAGGATTATCGCACCGCCAAGATCAAGGCGGCCGAGCGCCTCGGCATGACCGAGCATGGGTCGCTGCCGGGTAATGCCGAGATCGAACGCGCGGTCGGTGAGCACCTGCTGCTGTTCGGCGGCGAATCACACGATTCGATGCTAAAAGGGCTAAGGCGCGCAGCGGTATCCGCGATGGAGCTGCTCGCGCCGTTCCGGCCGCGGCTCGTCGGGCCGGTCCTGAGCGGTACGGCAGGCGCCACGTCGGCGGTCAACCTGCACGTCTTTGCCGACAATCCGGAGCAGGTCGCTTTCGCGCTCGACGAAGGTCATGTCGCCTGGCGCAGCTACGAGAGGCGCCTGAAAAGCCGGCGGGATCGCGTCGAGAGTTTCGCCGGCTACCGGTTCCTGCACGACGAAGCAGCCGTGGAGGCCACGGTATTTCCCGTGGACGGCATACGCCAGGCGCCTATCAGCCCGATCGACGGCAAGCCGATGCAGCGTGCCGACCGGCAAAAGGTGAGACGCCTGATCGACGGTGTCGACTCTAGCTCGGATTATTCATGAGCGTTCTGCTGCGGTGGTTGGCGGAGGCGCACCCCGGGGCACACCTCCGCCCCGATCTCCGTGCCGCTCATGAATAATCCGAGCTGGTCAGCCGCGTTTGGCGAGCGGCTGGTAGTCGCGGAGCGTGGGGCCGCTGTAGAGCTGCCGCGGGCGGCTGATGCGGCCGTTCGGGTCGGTGATCATTTCGCGCCAGTGCGCGACCCAGCCGACGGTACGGCCGATGGCAAACATGACGGTAAACATGGACGTCGGAATGCCCAGCGCGCGGTAGATGATGCCGGAATAGAAATCCACATTCGGGTACAGGTTCTTCTCGATAAAGTACTCGTCCTTCAGCGCCACCTCCTCGAGTTCGAGGGCCAGCTCGAGCAGCGGTGAGTTCGTGCGGCCCAGTTGCTTCAGGACCTTGTGGCACATGTCGCGGATGATCGTCGCGCGCGGATCGAAGTTCTTGTAGACGCGGTGGCCGAAGCCCATCAGCCGGAACGAATCGTTCTTGTCCTTCGCCTTGGCGACGTACTTCGGAATGTTT
>CAZLNH010000183.1:0-3623 GCA_964560775.1 uncultured Woeseiaceae bacterium
CCAACTCTTTGTGGGTGACAGAAAGCTCGCCGGTCGCGTACAAATTGTTGTCCGTCATGCGCACAGTCACCGGGAACGTCAGTTCCCTTGCAACGCCCAACACGCTGACGTCGGCGGTGATCGTCAAGTCCGGATAGTCTCCCGTGACGCGCGAGGAATCGACGCGGATTTCAGCTACACGGGATGCATCGAGCAGGTCCGGGCCGAGCAGGTTGCGTCGCGTTGCGGCGATGTCGTCCGTGGATAGCATGTCTGCAAATTTCTCGCCTTCGGCTTTTCGTATCGCGGGATCATCAACGACGAGGCTCTCTTTGACCAGTTCCATGCTGACGCGTGATTCGCCGGGGGTCTCGGCGACATCCACATAACCATTGATGCCGTTGCTCGATACCACATGGTTGTGCCCGAGGCCGCCCAGCAGCCCGCCGCGGTAAACGAGCACCCGGAGCTCGCTGGCCGTCGGGTCTATTCGATAATTCCCGGCGGCAGGGACTGTATCCGGCTCGGCAGCGTACAGCGGAAACGACAGCAGGACCGCGACGCGCGCGGTCCGGATCAGGCGGAAGGTTCGATACATTGGCTTGGTCTCCGCGAACATGCGCGTCCCCTGATATCACGTCGCCAGCCCGGCTGCTAGACTTTGGCTTGCAGCCGGCCCCCACTTCAAGGAATTCAAATGACTGCAGTTGTAACACTGGACTCGGACGCGCACGTTGCCGTCGTGACATTGAATCGCCCGGAGAAGCACAATGCCGTCAACCTGGAGATGTTTGACGCGTTGATCGATGTAGGTCACGACCTTGCCGCCAGCACAGGTATCCGCGCCGTCGTGCTGCGTGGCGCGGGAGAGAACTTCTGCGCCGGCATAGATACGTCGGTGTTCGCAGGCGAGGGCATAGGTGCCGCGGGCGAGGGCAAAATGGAACCGATGGCCGATTCGCCAGCCAACTTTTTTCAGCGCGCGGCGTGCATTTGGCGCGAATTGCCGATGCCGGTCATCGCGGCGGTCCAGGGCGTTGCGTTCGGCGCCGGATTGCAGATTGCACTGGGCGCCGATATCCGGATTGCATCGGAAACGGCGCGATTCTCAGTTATGGAGATACGCTGGGGCATCATCCCGGACATGGGTTTGAGCCTGACGGCACGGCACGTGGTCAGGCTCGACAGGCTGAAGGACCTCGTATACACAGGACGCATCGTGGATGCGCTGGAAGCAGAGCGGCTCGGGCTCGTCACCGCGCTGTCGGCGCATCCGCTCATGGAAGCGCATCGGCTGGCGGCAGACATTGCCACGAAGTCGCCGGATGCTGTCCGCGCCGGCAAGTTATCGCTGAGAGACGCATTCGATCTTTCGCCGGCGGACGCGCTGGCTGAAGAGGCACGTTTGCAACAGCTCCTGATGGGCTCGCCAAACCAGCTTGAGGCGGTCATGGCCAACAGCGAAAAACGGGCACCGGAATTTGCCGACGAACCGCCGTCACTCCATTCGCCGCGCCGTTAAAGAACAGAGGTGCCGCGGACCCCGGTCAATGACAGACGTAGGCGAAGAATCGATTTGGCGCATCATCGTGACCGGCCGTATGTGGCTGACGGCGGTCATGGGTTTTGCCAGCGGCCTGCCGATTCTACTCACGCTGACAGTCCTGCAAGCGTGGTTAACGGACGAAGGCGTGAATCTCGCAACCATTGGTCTGCTCGCCTTGATAGCTTTGCCTTACAACGTCAAGTTTCTCTGGGCGCCGCTGCTGGATCGATTCAATCCGTTGGCGCTTGGTCGCCGACGGAGCTGGCTGGTCATTACGCAGGTCAGTCTCGCGTTAAGCCTCGCAGCAATGGCAATGCAGAATCCGGAACACAGCTTCGGGGCGCTGATCACCGCAGCCTGCCTCGTTGCGATATTTTCGGCTACACAGGACGTTGTCATCGATGCGTATCGGCGGGAAGCCCTGTCGGACCGGGAACAAGGTCCAGGTGCGTCGATGTACGTTTACGGATATCGTTTCGGCACATTGCTTGCCGGTGCTGGCGGCTTGATTCTTGCTGACCTGGTCGGCTTCCACGGTGTCTACCTGATCATGGCCGCAGTAATGATTTCGATGGTTGCGGCCACACTATTGGCGCCCGAGCCAACAGGTGACTTCGAGCAACCCCGATCCCTGCGTAAAGCCTACGCGGGGCCGTTTCTCGAATTTATCAGCCGTTATGAAACTGCGGGCAGTGCAGTTATCCTGCTGGCATTCGTGCTCTTGTACAACCTCGGAATTCAGTTCTCCGGCCACCTGACAGTCCCTTTCTATCTGGCGATTGGCTTTTCCAACACGGAGATCGGAACCCTTACCGCGTTATTTGGCATCGCTCCCTATCTGCTCGGCGTGTTTGTCGGTGGGGCACTGCAGCTAAAGGTGGGACAATTTCGCTCGTTGCTGATTACCGGTGTCCTCAAGGCGGTCGCAATCATGGGATTGGCGCTCCTGTCCGTGATTGGGCAAGATACGTGGTGGTTAGCAATCATCATGAGTGCGCAAAGCTTCGCACTCGGCATGGGTACGACGGTGCTTATGGCGCTGATTGCCAATATTACCAATCCCCGATTCACGGCCACGCAATTCGCCTTGTTCACGGCACTTGCAGCCCTGCCGAGATCGGTATTAACAGCGCCGACTGGCTGGATTGTTACGGAAATCGGGTGGACGCAGTTTTTTGTACTGTCGATTTTGCTGACGTTGCCCGGAATTGGCTTATTGCTCGCTTTCGCCGACATATTTACCCGGACAGAGTCGGGCCTTGAGGAAGAAGTGCAGGGCGGTCGCCGGTTGGACCTCGACTAAGCGGCGAAATTTGGGCACTGGTCCTTGAGTTCCGCTGCTACAAATCTGAGTTTCGGTGTGAAAATTGACTACGCGGATGTAGCCGCGCCGGGCATGCCCGGCCGCAAGCCTCGTGTCAATATCTCCGGGAATCCTCTACTGATCTGTTCCGCCATGTCGGCATCACCATGAAACCATTTCGGGATCCAGTTGATCGCGCCCATGATTGCATTACCGGTCATGCGCACGTCGCACGGTGCGATACTGCCGTCATCGATGCCACGGCTCAGGATGGCTTCGAAGTCGCGGCTGTGGCGGCGGGATATCGCGAGCACTTCATTGCGGTGGTCCGGCTGCAGTGAGGGGATTTCGCTCATGATCGCCACAGGGCCTCGTTCGCTGGCCATGATATCGACGTGGTAGCGGATGTAGAGATAGGCCTGTTCGAAGCCGGTCGTGCCGTCGGCGAGGGCGCCGTCCAGGGCTTCCCGGCCGAGTTCAGCCGCGCGCAGGTAGCACTGGAAGACCAGCTGCTCCTTGTTGCGGACGTAGTAGTAAATGGCCGCATCGGTCAGGCCCAGGTGGTTGGCGACGTCCTTCAGTGACGTCCCGCAGTACCCCTTCTCGTTGAAGCATCGCGCGGCAGCTTTCAGCAAGCGGTCCCGCTGCGTGGCGAAGCGGGTATCTTCGGCGGTCTGTGCCATCGGCTAAGTCCCTGTCTGACGGCCGTGGGCCGGCGTGTTCCTGGCCGGGTCGCGATCTGCCCGGCCCTTGAGTTATTTTGCGTGCTGCATTATTTTAATCAGGATTAAAATT
>CAZLNH010000184.1:0-5703 GCA_964560775.1 uncultured Woeseiaceae bacterium
CGCCGCCATCGCTTCCATCAGGTCACGTGTCTGGTACGCGATGGCCTGCAGCGTCGCCGTGACAATCTCATCCCCGCTACTGTCGCGTGACAGTCCGAGTATCGCGCCGCGCGCATCGGCATCCCAGTACGGCGCCCCGAGACCGGCAAATGCCGGCACGACGTGTATATTATCAATAACGCCGGTGCGCTCCGCGATCGTCTCCGTGGCCGGTGCCGATTCGACCAGCCGCAGTTCATCGCGCAACCACTGGACGGCCGAACCGGCAACAAACAGGCTGCCTTCGAGGGCATACGTGACCTTGCCGTCCAGGCGCCACGCGACCGTTGTCAGGAGCCGGTGCTGCGACGTCAGTGCGTCGCTGCCAGTATTGGTAATGACAAAGCAACCGGTGCCGTAGGTACTCTTGATCATGCCGCGCGTAAAGCCGGCCTGCCCCGCCAGTGCCGCCTGCTGGTCACCCAGCATCGCGCGAATAGGGATCGACCGGCCGATTACACCGGCGTCGGTGCTGCCGAAATCCGCGGCGCAGTCCCGTACCTCGGGCAGCAGGGACTTCGGAATATTAAACAGACGCAGCAGTTCATCATCCCATTCCTGCGTGTGGATATTGAACAGCATCGTGCGTGAGGCGTTGCTGGCATCCGTCGCATGCACTTTGCCACCGGTAAGGCGCCACAGCAGGAAGCAGTCGATAGTGCCGAAGGCGAGCTTGCCGGCTTCCGCCTGCTTCCGCGCACTACTGACGTTGTCGAGCAGCCAGGCGAGTTTCGTCGCCGAGAAATACGGGTCGAGCCGCAGGCCGGTTTTCGCAATCAGGGCCTCTTCGGCACCGTCCTTCCGCAGCGCGGCGCAATGCGACGCCGTACGGCGATCCTGCCAGACGATGGCGTTGTGGATGCATTTTCCGGTGTCGCGGTCCCAGACCAGCGTAGTTTCGCGCTGGTTGGTGATGCCGAGGGCAATGATGCTGGCCGCGGCGTCGCCGGCGCCATCGAGTGCTTTTTTCGTCACGTCCACGACAGACGACCAGATCGCTTCCGGGTCGTGTTCCACCCAGCCGGGTTTCGGGTAGTGCTGTGGAAATTCCTGCTGCGACGCACTGACGACCGCCGCGCGGTCATTAAATACGATGCTACGGCTGCTGCTCGTGCCCTGGTCGATCGCCAGCAGGTGGTCACTCATTAAAGTAGTCCCCGCCATGGAAAATCGGCTTTCTAACCAGCATTTTCTTGCCGAACTCGTCCGGCCGGCGGAACCCCCCCTGCTCCTCGACATACTCGCCGAGTGCCGCCAGCGTTGCGGCGGGCCAAGCACTGACCCGCCGCGTTCTCAGGTCGACGTGCAGGTTCATCCACTCAGCCGTCGCGGCAAGATAGTGTTCGGTTGCGTGGTACATGCGCTGGAACTGGTGAATGCGTTTCGCATCGTAGGCGGCAATCTGGCTCGTGACGATATACGGCTCGGCTTCCTTGAGTTCGCGCTGCCACGTCACATGACACTCGACGGCGAATGTCGAGCCGGCCGTCTCCCGGATGTAGTCATCGGTTATACCGAGGCGCGCCCACAGATCGTCGACTGCCCGGTCAAATGCCAGCACGTAATAGGCCACGTTCATGTGGCCGTTGACGTCGATCCACTCCGGTTGCACGACGCCCTCGGTGACGGTCGGCCCGATGCGTTTATCCAGACTCATGCGTTCCCCTGTTACATCTTGTCACGTTCAGTCATTCTTCGGCCAATGCCGCAATATCACGGAAGTGCTCCAGCGCCTGTGGATTGGCCATTGCATCTGTGTTTTTTACCGGCTCGCCGTGCACAACAGCACGCACTGCGAGCTCGACAATCTTGCCACTGATCGTGCGCGGAATTTCGGGTACGTCGATAATCTTGGCCGGAACATGCCGCGGTGTCGTGTTGTCCCGAATAACCTTTCTTATTTTTGCCCTGAGGTCATCGTCCAGCTGCACACCGTCGCGAAGAACGACGAACAGCACAACACGGACGTCGTCGTCCCATTGCTGGCCGATTGCGATGCTTTCGATCACCTCGTCGAGCTTTTCTACCTGCCGATAGATTTCTGCCGTGCCGATGCGCACACCGCCCGGATTCAGCACGGCATCAGACCGCCCGTGGATAATCATGCCGCCGCTGGCGGTGATCTCAGCATGGTCGCCATGCGCCCACACGCCGGGGAATCGTTCGAAGTACGCGGCGTGGTAGCGCTTGTCACCCGGGTCATTCCAGAAACCGACCGGCATCGACGGAAACGCCTCCGTGCAAACGAGCTCGCCCTTTTCACCACGTACGGACTCCCCGTTCTCGTCAAAAACGTCGACCGCCATGCCCAGCGCAAGACATTGCAGTTCACCGCGCCGTACCGGCAGGACCGGATTGCCGGCCGCGAAGCACGAAATGATGTCCGTACCGCCGGCGATCGACGACAGCTGCACATCGGCTGCGATGGCATCGTAGACGTAGTCGAAACCGGCCGGCGCAAGTGGCGAACCCGTCGATAACACGGATTTCAGTGCGGCCAGATCGAAGTCATCGCGCGGCCGGATGCCTGCCTTCTCCTGGGCGGCCAGGTACTTGGCACTGGTGCCAAAGACCGTCATGCGCTCTTCGTCGGCGATGCGCCATAGAATACGGCCGTCCTCGTGGAACGGCGCACCGTCGTACAGGATGAGCGAGGCGCCGGTCGCCAGCACACTCGCAAGCCAGTTCCACATCATCCAGCCGCAAGTCGTGAAATAGAAAACCCGGTCACTGGCACCAATATCACAATGCAGCACATGTTCCTTGAGATGCTGCAAGAGTGTACCGCCGTGCCCGTGAACTATGCACTTTGGTGTACCTGTCGTGCCGGACGAGTACATGATGAACAGCGGATGGTCGAAGGGTACTGGCGCGAATGACAATTCGTACTGGCCGTCCCGGAACGACGTCCAGTGGCAGTAGCGCCCGCCGGCGGGCAGTACCGGTGCGTCGCTTAAAAACGGTACGACGACTGTCTTCTCGATGCACGGTATCCGCTCGAGCACGCCACTGACGGCAGCCAGCGAGTCAAAGGTCTTGCCGTTGTAAAAGTACCCATCGGCACAAAACAACACTTTCGGCTGTATCTGGCCAAAGCGGTCGACAACGCCGTTGACGCCGAAATCCGGGGAACAGGACGACCAGATCGCGCCAATACTGCTGGACGCAAGCATTGCAATGATCGTTTCCGGGCAATTCGGCATGAATGCCGCCACCCGGTCGCCCTCGACGACGCCGGCGTTTCGCAACGCACCGGCAACGGCCGCGACTTCCTGCCGAAGCTCGCGATGCCCGAGCTCGCGCCGCGCGCCATTTTCGCCGCGGAAAATGATCGCCGCATCATTCGTCTCATGGCGCAGCAGGTGCTCGGCATAATTGAGCTTGCTGCCCGGAAAAAAGCGCGCGGTCGTCATATCGCCGGGCTGCGCGAGCACTTCGTCGAAGGACGCCCGAAACCGCACATCGAAGTAATCAGCAAGCGCTTCCCAGAAAGCCGCTCGTTCGGCTATCGACCATCGGTGCAGGGCTGCGTAGTCGGTACATCGGCGCTGTTGCATGAAATCGTGCATCGCGGTCGCCGCAATGCGTTTGCGGTCCGGTCGCCACAGCACCGGATTATTGGCCATTGCTTTGCTCGTCGTCATGGTCGGCGCATTATGCAGCAACTGCACGGGTCATCCCACCCGGTGCTTGAGACCGGTAATGGCATAACGGCATACTCGGCAGCAGGCACTCGCCCACGAGAACAGGCGCAATGCAATGAGCGGCAACACGACAATGAAAGCAATTTCGATAACAAAACCGGGCAGCGCCGACGTGCTGGAAGTGACTGAACAGGCGATACCAGCCGTACGTGACGGTGAGGTGCTGATACGCGTTGCGGCCGCCGGCGTAAATCGACCCGATATATTGCAGCGGCAAGGCAAATACCCGGTGCCCGACGACGCGAGCCCGCTACCGGGGCTGGAGGTAGCCGGTGAAGTCGTCGCTTGCGGCGCGGGCGTGGAGCGCTGGCGCACGGGTGATCGCGTAATGGCACTGACGCACGGTGGCGGCTACGCCGAGTACTGCCTGGCACATGCTTCGCATTGCCTGCCGGTACCAAAAGGCCTGAACCTGGTCGAAGCGGCCGCCTTCCCGGAGACCGCATTTACTGTCTGGTATAACGTCTTCATGCGTGCGTCACTGCTGGCCGGTGAAACATTGCTTGTGCACGGCGGTTCCAGCGGCATCGGCACGATGGCTATTCAATTGGCCGTAGCGCGCGGGGCCGACGTCATTGCGACAGCCGGCACTGATGAGAAATGCGGCTATTGTGAGAAGCTCGGCGCACGCGCCATCAATTATCACCGCCAGGACTGGCAAAAACTGGTGTTGGAACTGACTGCAGACGGTGGCGTCGATGTCGTCCTCGACATGGTTGCCGGCAATTATACGCAAAAGAACATTGACGTCCTGAAGCGGGACGGCCGGTACGCCATCATCGCGTTCCTTCTGGGTCCGCACGCCGAACTTAATTTGCGCCGGATCGTTACGCATCGGCTGACGATTACCGGTTCGACGCTGCGGCCGCAGAGCGTAGAGGAAAAAGCGAAAATCGCCGCGGAACTCGAAGCGAGCGTGCTGCCACTGATCGGGGATGGCCGCGTAAAACCTGTCGTGTACGAAACCTTTGCGCTGGCGGACGTGCGCAAGGCGCACCAGTTGATGGAAAGCGGCGCGCACATGGGGAAAATCGTGCTGACTACCGGCCAGGAAAGCGTAACGTAATGGGCACCCCCCACAACCGCGGGCGTTGAGTTTCAGACACTGTTTGCCTGGGCGGCTCCAGTGGCACCCGAAATGATGCGGCGCGCCTGGGAATCAGCAATTTCGTTCGTCGGCCGGCCGGATTCGGCGGCTTCCCTGAATATCCCGGTCAGTCGGGGACCGATGGCCGCGACGCGGTTCATAACCTCGTCTTCATCAACATCACCGTAGTACTCGCTGGCGACGTTGATGATGCCGCCGCCGTTGATGACGTAGTCCGGCGCATACAGGATGCCTGCCTCACTCAGCCGCCGGCCGTCCTCGTCTGTCTCGAGCTGATTATTCGCACCTCCCGCAACGATGGACGTGCGCAACGTCGGAATACTGCGTACATTCAGTATGGCGCCCATGGCACACGGCGCCACGACATCGGCCTCCTGCGACAGGATGTCATCAAGACCGGCCGCCGCCGCACCAAATTCGCTGCAGACCCGCTCGACGCGCGCCGAATCAATATCGGCAACGACGAGTTTCGCACCGGCATTGGACAAATAGCCGGACAGGTAATAGCCGACATTGCCGACGCCCTGAATCGCAATCGTCAATCCGTCGACGGAATCGCGTTGCAACTTGAATTGGACAGCCGCTTCGATACCCTTGAATATGCCGAATGCCGTTTTCGGGGATGGATCGCCGCCCGCGTGCCCTTCCCGTTTAGTGCGACCCGATACGAAGCGGGTCTTTCGCGCGATAGTCTCCATCACGGCAACGCTCATGCCGACGTCCTCCGCCGTCACATAATCGCCGTTCAGTTTCTCGACAAACTCACCGAACTTTTCATACAGCGTGTCACTAGGCACAAAATCGGGCGTCTTGATGATCACAGCCTTGCCGCCACCAAAGCGCAGCCCGGCC
>CAZLNH010000185.1:0-5092 GCA_964560775.1 uncultured Woeseiaceae bacterium
CCCGCGCGGAGCCCCGCGCCGGGGCGCCCCCGCACTTTCGGGCAGAGTCACATCCTTCCGGGTCCGCCCCGCCGCTGCGCTCCTCGCGATGACAGCCGCGCATCCTAGCGCAACCCCCCAAAGCGGTCGTAGAAGCGCGGGTCCGGCGGCGGCAACGGCCCGTTTGCCGTTTCCATCGCTACGCCGAGATACTCGTCCGCCGCGGCAAAGACCCTGCGATAAAGATTGCGGCACAGCTGGTACGCCGGCGTGCCGTGCCAGCCGGCGGGCAGCAATTCGGACGGCAGCAACGGATCGCGCAACAGTATCTTGCGGTATTCCTGGATCAGCAGCGTACGAATTTGAAACGCCGTATCCGGGGCCATGCGGCGTGTTTTCTGTGCTGCGCCGAATACCGGCCGAAAGCGGCGCACGAAGCGCTCATAGCGGGCATCGATGTCGACAAGGTTCCAGCTTTTCTGTGCGAGGTCGGACAGCAGCAGGTCCTGGCCATCGCCGAGGGTTTTCGCGGTCAGGGTTATCAGCGGCAATTCCGGTCCCAGCGCCCGCAGGCTGGCGTCGAGATCGTCAGTGTCCGCCGACGGGTGCACCATGACGTTCCCCGACAATGCGCCGAAACCGAGCCACGCAAGTTCCTTGCGAACCAGCTCTTTCGTATCGGCATCGAGCGCCGCCAGTATTGCCAGCATCCAGTCGCCGGACCAGCGCTGGCGCGGCTCACCGTAGATACGGTGCGTGGCCTGCTCGAAGCGCCGCGTGCCATCGCTCGTCAGGCGGTAATAACTGCGGCGCCCGACTTGCTCCACGTCGAGCCAGCGGTCCCTGGCCAGGCGAAACACCGATGTCCTGACCAGCCGCTCGCTGGCACCGAACGGCTCGAGTGCCCGGATCAGGCTGCCAATCCAGACCGTGCCACCACGTGGTGCGATCGCATCCCCAAAAACAGTGGTAATCAGTGACCCCGCGCGCAGGGTCGGACGCGCACGAAACTCGTCAATCAGGCGACGTGTGGCGATCTTGATGGACATACGATGTGCGGCGCCTCCTGGCCCGGACCAGGCGCCCCGGGCGCCGGCTCGAGGGACGTTACAATCTGATACGTAAAAACTCAATCAAAACGAATTTTTGTATACGAAGCGATTCGTATAAGCTGGCCGACCGGACCGCAGGAGTCAGAAATGAGCGCACTCGAAAGTTACGTGCAGGGGCAATGGCAGTCAGGAGATGGCGCAGGGTCACCCCTCGTCAGCGCCGTTAATGGCGCGCCGATCGCGAGTATATCGAGCAGCGGTCTGGACTTCCGCGCCGTGCTTGACCATGCGCGCCGAATCGGCGGCCCGAACCTGCGCCGCTACACATTCCACGAACGCGCTTTGATGCTGAAAGCGGTGGCCCAGCATCTCAATGACTGCAAGGAAGAACTCTACACACTGTCGACGCAAACCGGCGCAACACGCAAGGACGGCTGGATCGATATCGATGGCGGTATTTCGACCGTGTTCGTCATGTCAAGCAAGGGCCGCCGCGAAATGCCGAACAGCCACGTCTACCTGGACGGCGAACCCGAAATGCTCTCGCGCAAGGGCACGTTTGCAGGCCAGCACATCTACATGCCGCTGCGCGGCGCCGCAGTGCACATCAACGCATTTAATTTTCCCGTCTGGGGCACGCTCGAAAAACTTGCGCCAACATTGCTGGCCGGCATGCCGGCCATCATCAAGCCGGCCTCGAGCACCGCGTACCTGACGGAGTTGCTCGTGCGCCGGATCATGGACAGCGGCATCCTGCCCGAAGGTTCCGTGCAACTTATTTGCGGCGGAGTCGGCGACCTGTTCGATCACCTGGCATCGCAGGATGTCATTTCGTTTACCGGTTCGAAGCGGACGGCCGAAAAACTGCAGCAGCATCCGCGCGTCGTTTCCGAGTCGGTGCGCTTCACCGCCGAAACCGATTCCCTGAACGCCTGCATACTCGGGCCCGATGCCACACCGGGCACACCCGAGTTCGACCTGTACATCGCCGAGGTCGTGCGCGAAATGACCAGCAAGGCTGGCCAGAAGTGCACGGCCATCCGGCGCATCATTGCGCCATCTGCCGTTGCCGCCGACCTGGTCCGGGCACTGTCGGACGCGCTCGGCAAGATCCGTATCGGCAATCCCGCAAGCTGTGACGTCGACATGGGGGCGCTGGCAAGCCTTGGACAGCGAGACGAGGTACGACAGCGTGTTGGCGATCTCGCCGACGATGCCAACGTCGTTTTTGGCAATCACGACGACTTCGAACTGACTGACGCCGATGCTTCAAAGGGCGCGTTTTTCATGCCGACTCTGCTGCACTGTGAAAAACCGCTCAGGGCGCAGCGCGTGCACACGGTCGAAGCATTCGGTCCGGTCAGTACGGTACTGCCGTATGACACGCTGGATGAGGCAATCGAACTGGCATTGCTCGGGGATGGCAGCCTCGTGGGTTCGATCGTCACCCATGACGACGACGTTGCGCGCGAACTGGTGCTGGGATGCGCGTCGTATCACGGCCGCATGCTGGTCATTAATCGTCATTGCGCCGGTGAGTCCACCGGCCACGGTTCGCCGCTGCCGCACCTTGTGCACGGCGGGCCCGGGCGCGCTGGCGGCGGCGAGGAACTCGGCGGCGTGCGCGGCGCGCTGCATTACATGCAGCGCACAGCTTTGCAGGGTTCACCGCAAACACTGAGCCACATCACCGGCCGCTGGATTCGTGGAGCGGACCAGATCACCGGCAAGCAACATCCGTTTCGCAAGACCTTCGATGAACTCGAGATTGGCGACACGCGGCTGACTGACTCGCGCAAGGTTACGCTGGACGATATCAACCACTTTGCCGACTTCACCGGTGACCAGTTCTACGCCCATACCGACGAGGCCGCCGCCGCGGCCAATCCGTTTTTTGAAGGACGTGTTGCACACGGGTACCTGATCGTGTCATTCGCCGCCGGCCTGTTCGTCGACCCCGACTTCGGCCCGGTCCTGGCCAACTACGGCGTCGACAACCTGCGCTTTGCACAGCCGGTGAACTACGGCGATGCGCTGAAAGTACGCCTGACCTGCAAGCAGAAAACCTTGCGCGAAGGCAGCGGCTATGGCGAGGTCCGCTGGGACACGGAAGTCACAAACCAGGACGATGAAATCGTCGCCACCTACGACGTGCTGACGATGGTCGCCACGAGCGATGAGTGGGAGGCGATGACGAAAGCGCGGGGGTGAACGGTGGCCGGAGCACCACCGTCATCGCGAGGAGCGCAACACCAATGCCATTGCGAGGAGCGCAACACCAATGTCATTGCGAGGAGCGCAACACCAATGCCATTGCGAGGAGCGCAACACCAATGTCATTGCGAGCCCGCAGGGCGTGGCAATCTCGTTCGGGTTGGCTGAGTGGTAAACGGTGCGAGATCGCCACGTCGCTTCGCTCCTCGCGACGACGAGGTATTTACGTTGTCGCGTGCACACGCAACGGCAGCGCCGTATCCGCCTTGATCTCTTTCAGGACAATATTCGAGCGCACCTGCGACACACCCGGCAACTTGAAAATGAAATCATCGAGAAACCGGTTGTAGGCATCCATGTCCTCGACGACGACGCGCAGGTGAAAGTCCGCTTCGCCGCTCGTTGCGAAGCATTCGAGGATTTCCGGATGCCGTTCGACCTCCCGGATGAAATGCTCGACATTCTTTTGTTCGTGCCGCGCGAGCGATACCAGCGTCATTGACGACAGCGCGAATCCGGCTTTGCGCGGATTGACCAGCACCGTGTAGCGGTCGATAACACCGTCCTCTTCGAGGGCACGGACGCGGCGCCAGCAGGCCGACGCCGACATACCGGTCTTTGCGGCCAGTTGCTGCATCGTCACCCGGCTGTCCTGCTGCAGTTCCGCCAGCAACGCACGGTCCTTGCGGTCGAGGGGCATATCTTCACCTGTTAGCGCAGATCTCGAAAAATTATCGCGTTATTCGAAATTTTTCGCAATTTTCTTTCGAAAATAGCCGGTAAAGCGGGCCAGATGGCATCCCATTTCGGCCGACATCTGAGACCATATCGGCCGCCCCACGGACATCATCGGCAAATGCCGCCACCGAGGTACCGCCATGGCCAGCGCCGCCCCGAAAGCAGCACCGAAAGCACCGGAGCCGCCGCTCGACAACTACGAACTGCTCGACCGCTATCGCCGCGACTCGGGACGCGTCTTCCTGACCGGCACGCAGGCGCTGGTGCGGATCCCGCTGATGCAGCGAGCATTGGACCGCGCGGCCGGCCTCAATACGGCCGGGTTCATCAGCGGCTACCGCGGTTCCCCGCTCGGCGGCTACGACATCGAGCTGTGGCGGGCGCAAGACCTGCTCGACAGCGAACGGATCAAGTTTCTGCCCGCCGTCAACGAGGACCTTGCGGCCACCGCCGTACTCGGCTCGCAGCAGGTAGAAGCAGAACCCGGCAAAACGGCGGATGGCGTATTCGGCATCTGGTACGGCAAGGGACCGGGGCTCGACCGGGCCGGCGATGCGCTGAAACACGGCAACGCGTATGGCAGTTCGCCAAATGGCGGCGTGCTGGTGATTGCGGGTGATGATCACGGCTGTGTCTCATCGTCGATGCCGCACCAGTCCGATGTCGCGTTCCTGACATGGTTCATGCCAATCCTGAACCCGGCAAGCGTCGCCGAATACCTGGAGTACGGCCTGTACGGCATCGCCCTGTCGCGCTTTTCCGGCATGTGGGTCGGCTTCAAGGCAATTTCCGAGACCGTTGAATCGGCAATGTCGGTCGAACTGCCGCCGCCGCCGCGTTTTGTCACGCCCCGTAACTTCACGCCGCCGCCGGACGGCTTGCACATCCGCTGGCCGGACTTCCCCGGACCGCAGATCGAGGAACGCATGGAGGCGAAGAAAGCGGCCGTAATGGCGTTCGCCGAGGCGAACCCGATCGACCGCAAGATTTACGACTTCCCGGAAGCCCGCTACGGCATCGTCACCACCGGCAAGGGCCACCTGGACCTGATGGAAGCATTGCGACTGCTTGGCATCGACCGCAACGAGGCGCGCCGCATCGGGCTCGAC
>CAZLNH010000186.1:0-13670 GCA_964560775.1 uncultured Woeseiaceae bacterium
CCACCTGATGTTCGCCGAGGATGCAAACAACACTCTTTGGACCAGCGGCGGCGGCCAGGTGGTCGGTTGGCTGGATGCGAAAAAATTCCTGGAAACCCGTGACGCCGCGGCCTCCCAAGGATGGACACCGTTAATCCTGGACACCAACGGCAACGGCGTGCGCGACGCGGAATACGCGGAACCCGACGACGCCGTGGACCCCACCAAAGACAAGCGCATCACTCCCGGCAGCTTCTACTCCGTGAATCCCGCGCCGGACGGTTCCGTGTGGGGGTCTATCCTCGGCTTTCCCGGGGGCGTGGCCAGGCTGGTGCCGGGCAACAACCCCAGCGTGACCGCCCTGGCCGAGTACTACGAACCGCCAGTGGATGAAAACGGCGATCCCATTGACGGTTTCTCGCCCCGCGGCATGGACATCGACCGCGACGGCGTGGCCTGGGTGGCCATGGCCAGCGGCCACATGGCCAGCTTCGACCGCCGCAAGTGCGAGAGCGCTTTGAACGGTCCCCAGGCTACCGGCCAGCACTGCCCCGAAGGTTGGAGCTTCCACACGGAACCCCTGCCTCAGTTCAAGAACCTGGACCGGTCCGGCAGCTCAGAAGGCAGCTACTTTACCTGGGTAGACCAGTTCAACGTCCTGGGACTTGGGGAAAATATCCCCATCAACACCGGTAACCAGAGCGACGCCTTGCTGGTGCTCAAAGACGGAAAGTGGGTGAGACTGCGCGTTCCCTACCCCATGGGCTTCTACACCAAGTGGATGGACGGTCGCATCGACGATCCCGACGCCGGCTGGAAAGGCCGGGGCATCTGGGCTACCTTCAGCAGCCGCACGCCCTTCCACATGGAAACCGGGGAAGGCACCAGCCCCCAGGTGTTCCACTTCCAGATGCGGCCGAACCCACTGAGCAACTGATGATTCACGCGACGAGCGGCAGTTTTCACGGCGAAGTTTAAGACGAGTAAGCGCCCTTTTTAATTAAGTTCAGCAGCAGTTGACTGCTAATGACTCGTCTCATAGCCGTTCGATGGACGTGAATTCGGCCCGCATTCCGCTACTGTCACCAGTCGAACACGATGCAAAATATCGTTGCCGGTTTTGCGAGCCCAACCCTCTCAGGGGAAGGTCGTAACGGAAAGAAGCATTTAAAACAGCGAGCGGGTGATAACGAAAAGTGGAAAAAGTGGCGTTACTCGGCCAATAATGATAGAAGGTGCGGAGGGGGGCCAAATTGATTTATTGTGCTTACCTGCGTGTGCGGATGGTAGCGCTACCATTGGCGGACCCGGGGGAGGTGTCCATGCAATCAGCGGCGATTGCTGTCCGACACCCTCGCGGTGATGCTGAAGGGGGCGAAACTTTCCGGCGACCTGACGGCAAGCGGGGTCAATACGGTCACGCTTTATGACACCAAAGCGCAAAGCCGGGATGACCGGGATGAGGTACTGAGATGAAAAGAATTCAACGCGTCGCACCATTGATATTCACCTATTTATGCTTGACGGTCGGCGCTCAGGCCAATGACCTGGTTATTCGTGAATTTGAAAAACAGGAACTGACTCCCATCTATTGGTCGGAAGGTGCCGATTTCGGCGACTTTAATCAGGATGGCCATCTGGATATCGTCAGTGGACCAGACATATTCCTGGGACCCGACTTCAACCACCGTTACGAATTCTATCCGGCGGTGGCGCCTACCAGGCGTAGCCCAAGTGATCGTTCCTATTACGCTAACAACAATTTCTTTTCATTCGTCTACGATTTCAATGCGGACGAATGGCCTGATGTCCTGACGGTGGGACTTCCCAACACCGAGGCTTACTGGTACCAGAACCCGGGCAAGTCTTTCAGTGGTCCGACCCCGGACCGGCCGGAGCACTGGGAGCGCCACTTTGTCGTGGACCGTGTTAAAAACGAAGCGCCTCAATTTGTAGACATTACCGACGATGGGGTGCCCGAACTGTTGATGGCCTACGGCAAACATTACGGCTATGTCTCGCCGAACCCTGTAGCTCCGACGCTTCCCTGGATCTTTCGCCCTATATCGACCAGCGAAGACGTGGTTCATCACTACACCCACGGCCTGGGCTACGGGGATGTCGACGGCGACGGACGTACCGACGTTCTGACCGGGGATGGATGGCTGCAACAACCCGCCTCCCTGCAAAACGATCCGGATTGGGCTTTTCACCCTTTTCCATTCGCTGACCGGGAGGGAGCCGAGCCGTTCGATGATTTGAGGGGCGGAGGCCAGATGTTCGCCTATGACGTGAATGGCGACGGGCTCAACGACGTCATCACCAGCCTGGACGCTCACGGTTGGGGCCTGGCCTGGTTTGAACAGAGCCGTGCCGGAGATAAGATCTCCTTTCAGGAGCATCTTATTCTGAGCAGGGAGGAGACAAATACCGACAACCCTTACGGGGTTCAATTTTCCCAGCTCCACGCAGTAGAGCTTGCCGACATCGATGGTGACGGCCTGAAGGACATTGTGACCGGAAAGACCTACCGGGCTCACGACTTCAACGACCCCGGGTCCCGACAGGCCCCGGTGATCTATTATTTCCGGCTCACGCGCCAGGATGGCCAGGTAGAATTCGTTCCTCATCTAATCGACGACCAGGCGGGCATCGGGCGGCGACTGGTCAGCGGCGACCTCAATGGAGATGGGTTGATCGATTTGGTGGTCGGCAATAAAAACGGGACCTTTGTCTTTACCCAAAAGGTTCGAAACGTCGACCGGGAGGAATGGGAAAAGGCTCAGCCCGTCCGCAGCCAGGATTTTGGACACCGGTAACTGGCATAATCCCGTACCGGGCGTGGCGAGTCGGACAAGGCGGTCGACAGTGGGCAAGATCAGGCAGGCAGCGGCTCGCCGCCATCATGCGCGGGTAACCATCAGCGATGTTGCGGTCCGCGCCGGCGTTTCGCCGATGACTGTATCCCGCGTCATCAATAGTGAGGGCAACGTCCGCGACAGCACGCGCGAGGTGGTTAACGCCGCCATCCGCGAACTCGGTTATTCGCCCAACCGGGCGGCCCGCAGCCTGGCCAGCGCAAGCCAGACGCAGGTCTGCCTGCTGTACGCGAACCCCAGCAGCACGTATTTGAGCGCGACGCTGCTTGGCGCACTGGAGCAGGCTCGCGAGAACGATACGCAGTTGATCGTCGCCGAATGCGACGGCGAGGCGGATGCGGAGCGAATCATAAAAGATCAACTTAAGGGCGGAATCAGTGGTGTCCTGCTGGTGCCGCCGCTCGCCGATTCGCATGATCTGCTCAATCTGCTCAGAGAGCGCGATGTGCCGACGGTCACAATGGGCCCGCAGCTTGTCGGCGAACGTATTTCGTCAGTGATGATCGACGACAGAAGCGCGGCACGCACGATGACCGAATACCTTATCGGGCTCGGCCACCGGCGCATCGGATTCATAACGGGCAACCCGAAGTACCTGGTCAGCAAAGTGCGCAAGAGAGGCTATCGCGACGCACTGGAAGCAGCGGGTATAAAGTGGCGCCCGGAACTGGTTGCCACCGGCCACTTCTCGTATCGCTCCGGACTGGACGCGGCCGACCGCTTGCTTGAGCTGCGTGAGATTCCGACAGCAATCTTTGCCAGCAATGACGAGATGGCCGCGGCGACGATTTCCGTGGCCCACCGCCACCAGATCGATGTGCCCGGCGAGCTGACAGTAACCGGCTTCGATGACACGCTGCTGGCAACCACGGTTTGGCCGGAGATCACGACTATCCGTCAACCGATCAGCGACATGTCGCATGCCGCCATCGACCTGTTGACGCGCAGTATTCGCGCCAGCCGCGCGGGCGGCGCCACGGAATGCGAGCACCTGACCCTCGACTATAGCCTGATACAACGTGGAAGCTCGGCGCCACCCGCACAGCACGTTCCCCGGGACCGTATCGCCTGATTATCGGCGCTGCTCGAGCCGTGTGCGTGACGCTCAGCCGGCCGCAATGAAGCGGTAACGCGTCGTCTGCAAATAGCGCTCGCCCGGTGCAAGCAGCGTGCCCGGAAAGGCGGGTTGATTGGGGGTATCGGGAAAGTGCTGGGGTTCGAGGCACAGGCCGCGGTGCGGCGCGAACGGCGGTCCAAGCTTCTGCCCGCCGTATACCTGAAGCCCGGGGCACGTTGTCGTCATCTGCAAGCAAAGGTCGCCATTCGGGCTCACAAGCTCGGCACAGCCGTCGGGTTCGCCCAGAACATAGTTGAAGTCCATACCGCCGGTGCGCACGACAAGCGGGTGCCTCGACTCGATGACATCACGGAGCGCCGCTGGCTGGCGCAGATCCAGTCCGGAACCAGCGACGTCGAGGAAATCGCCGGTCGGCAGCAGGTCGTCGTTGACCTGCAATATTTGGCGGCTGGCAATATGCAAGCGATGCCCGAGCACGTCGGCACCGCCACCCGCCAGATTGAAATAGGCGTGGTTGGTCATGTTTACATGTGTCGGCCGGTCTGTTTCAGCTTCCAGCCGTATCACGAGCTCGCGTTCATCCGTCCAGCGGTAAGTGACACTCGCCTCGAGCGTTCCGGGGTAGCCCTGGTCGCCATCCGCTGACCGCAGTCGAAACTGCCCTGTGTCGTCCGGGACCGCTGCATCGATTGACCAGTGCCTGTTGTGAAAGCCACCCGCACCGCCGTGCAGGTGGTTTTCCCCCTCGTTGGCATCGAGCGCATAGTCAATACCACCGAGGTTGAAGTGTGCACCGGCAATGCGGTTGCAGGTGCGCCCGACGGTCGCGCCCATGAAGTAAGGGTCGGTCAGATAACCCGCGCAATCCTCATAACCGAGAATCACGTTGCGCATACCGTCCGGGAGCTGGAGTTCGATGCGTGTCAGTCGAGCGCCGTAATTCAGCAGCGTGACACGGTCGCCGCGGGCATTTCGCAGTACCCGCTCTGCCAGGCTGTCCGGACTTCGCCGCGTCATCGAGGGTGCCTGTATAGATGACGATGCCCGCTCACGAGACGATCAGGGCTTCACCCTAAATATGAAGTCATTAATGACGTTCTCGACCCATTCCTGCCGGCCGCTTTGCTTGCGCGGCTCACCCTGTTTCGCGGCATGTTCGCGGAGATCCTCGATGGATAAACTGCCTTTGGCAAATGCCTGGCCCTGTCCGTTGTCGAAACTGGCATAGCGCTCGCGGCGAAAATCAGTCAGCGAGGACTTCTCGAGGATCTCGTGGGCGATGAGCAGGCCGCGTGCATATGAGTCCATGCCGCCGATATGCGCGATAAACAGGTCCTCCAGGTCAGTCGATTCACGCCGGACTTTCGCGTCAAAGTTCAGTCCACCGGTCTTGAAGCCACCGTCTTCGAGTACGATAAGCATCGCCTGCACCGTGTCGTAAAGGTCGGCCGGGAACTGGTCAGTATCCCAGCCGTTCTGGGGATTACCGCGATTGGCGTCTATCGAGCCAAGCAAGCCGGCATTCGTACACATTCTGAGCTCGTGAGCGAATGAGTGGCCCGCCAGCGTGGCGTGATTGGCTTCCACGTTGACCTTGAAATCGTCGGCAAGTCCGTATTGCCGGAGAAAGCCGATGACGGTCTGGGCGTCAACGTCGTACTGGTGGTACATGGGTTCCATCGGCTTGGGCTCGATCAGGAACGTGCCGTTAAAGCCGATCGAGCGGCCGTAGTCACGGGCCATGCCAAGGAATCTCGCCATGTGCTCCAGCTCGCGGCCGGTATCGGTATTGAACAGAGTGGAATACCCCTCGCGACCACCCCAGAACACATAGTTCTCGCCGCCGAGTTCGACTGTCGCATCCAGCGCCGCCTTGACCTGGGCGCCCGCCTGCGCGACGACATCGAAATCCGGGTTGGTCGATGCACCGTTCATGTAACGCGGGTGCGAGAACAGGTTCGCAGTGCCCCACAGCAACCGGATTCCGGTTTCCTTTTGCCGTGTTTTGACACGCCCGACCAGGTGCTGCAGGTTTTTCTCGCTTTCGGTAACGCTCCCGCCTTCGGGAGCCAGGTCGCGATCGTGAAAGCAAAAGTAAGGCACCGTCATCTTGCTGAAAAACTCGAACGCAGCGTCAAGCTTTTCTTCTGCCGCCTCGAGCCGGTCGGTACTCTCACTCCAGGGGCGGGGGCGCGTGCCGGGACCAAAGGGATCGGCGCCGTCAGCGCAAAACGTGTGCCAGTAGCAGATCGAAAAACGCAGATGCTCGCGCATAGTCTTGTTGCCGACCACGCGATCCGCATCGTAGGCTTTGAATGCCAGGGGGTTATCGGACTCCGGGCCTTCGTACTCTATACGTGAAATTCCGGGAAAGTATTCGCGGTTGCCAATCCAGGGTAGCGCACTCATGGTCTTGCTCCGTCTGTTTCGAATAATGGTGCCACGCCCGCTACCGCGCGCCGGTAGGCCGCGTAGCCATCAGCGTAAAGATCGGATGTGGATTCGTCGGGCGTGCAGGCGAGATCCGGCTGCTGCACGATGTGCTCGCGGGTTACGTCACCGATGCCGCGCCCGGAATCATGCTGGCGTTCCAGTACCCACAGTGCATGCAGTGCAGCACCGAACGAGGCGCCTTCATCCTGCGCGAGCCGTACGACCGGCAGCCGGCAGATATCGGCCACGATCTGGCGCCAGACTCGACTGTTGGCGCCGCCTCCGGTCAGTACAATTTCCGATGACTCGATGCCCAGCCGGCGCAGTTCGTCGAGTCCGAAGCGCAGCCCGTAGGTTGCACCTTCAACGGTCGCCCGCAACAGGTGTCCTTTCTCACAGTTTTCCGGGTTGAGCCCCAGCACGCTCGCACTGGCGCGCGGCAGGTTCGGTGTACGTTCGCCGGTAAAAAACGGCAGGACAATCAGACCGCCGGAAGCGGCCGGTACGGCGTCGATGGCTGCGTCGAAGCCGGCGTTGTCGATGGCCAGTGGCTGCTTCATTAACTCGGTGGCGAGCGTGCAGTTCATTGTGCAAAGAAGGGGCAGCCAACCGCCTGTCGAGCTGCAAAACGCCGCGATATTGCCTTGCGGGTCAACAATCGGCCGATCTGCGTAAGCAAACAGCGTTCCTGACGTGCCAAGGCTCATCGTCAGCTGGCCCGGCACGACGTTGCCGGTGCCAATCGCTGCCATCATGTTGTCGCCGCCGCCTGGTGCCACCGGGATACCGGCCGGCAGGCCGAACTCCTGTGAGAACGGAGCCGCGGTATGCCCGATGACTTCCCCGGGTTCAACCAGCTCCGGCAGGCAGTTGGACAGGTCCCGCGATGGATCGACGGCTCGCAGCAGCTCGCTGCTCCAGCGGCGATTCCTCACGTCGAGTAGTGCCGTGCCTGACGCGTCACCGTACTCCATCTTCGCGCGGCCCGTCATGACGAAGTTCAGGTAGTCGTGCGGCAGCAGCACCTGCGCCAAGTTTCGGTACTTGTGCGGATGATGCTTCTGCAGCCAGCGAATCTTCGGGGCGGTGTAGCCGGTCAGCACCGGGTTTCCGGCGAGCTCGATGCAGCGCTCACGGCCGCCGCAAGCCTCCATGATCTCGTCCGCTTCCTGTTGCGTCGACGTATCGCACCACAGTTTTACCGAGTGCAGGACCTCACCATTGCCATCTATCGGCACGAAACCATGCTGCTGCCCGGAAACCGCAACCGCGCGCACCGACATGCGAACGCTAGCGCTGATCTGCTGCAGTGCCTGTTTCAATGCCACCAGCCACCAGCTCGCTTCCTGTTCGGCTCGACCGGTTGCATCGCGCATCACTTCGAGCGGCGCGGATGCCGAGGCGACGACCCCACGAGACTTGTAGTCGTAGAAAACCACTTTCAGGCTTTGTGTACCGAGATCTATGCCAAGTGTCGTGTCCATCGTGTGTCGTCGTGCTCCCGTTACCGATCTTCTACTTCGCACTCCTTCTCGAATTATTAATCCGGCAATTGACGAATCATCGGATTCCGAAACTCAACACGGCTGTCGGAGCCCACGGACTCCAGGCCGATCGTGCCCCGGTGGAGCCTGCCCGGTCCATCTGCATCTGCCGGTTCGGTGAATTCGTTGACTGTCTCACCATTCACTTTTACCGTGACTTTCTTCCCGTCAACCTTGATGTAGTAGCTGAACCATTCGTTGTCGCCGTGTGGGGCAGTATTCACCTCGCTTGCCCCAACCAAGCTGCCGGTCTTGCTCTCACCGGCCCGGCTGGCGTTAATCTGCGCTTCATAGCCAAACGTAGGAGTTCCCTCCTCTTTGTAACGGGTATGAAAATAGACCCCTGAAGCTGACCCGGGATAGGTATAGACATCAACCTTGAATTCAAAATTTTTGAAATCACCGCCGTCAATGGGCCCTGCATAGAACAGGTTGCTCTGTGGACCCTCGACAACAATGGTCTTTGAATCCACGTCGAGGAGTGCGCCATGCTTTGGCATGCGCAACAAACGTTCGGCCTCATTGGGGACAAGTTTAAAGGACTCGGTACCCATGTTCTTTTTCGTGGGCCAGATATCCTCTCCTTCCCACCATTTCAGTTCACCCCAGTTCGTCGTCTGGCTGGCACGCCAGCCGTTCAGGGTCCCCCCTTCCCACAGTGAGTTCCACCCCAGTCCCCGCTCACCTGTGTAGCCTTCCGACGGGCGCCCATTGTCGTCAAGCTTGCCGGCTGCCCACAACAGGCCAGCCGCTACCAGATTCAAGTTCACATCCGAGCCCATGGTCGGATTGTGGTGACCCAGCGTGCTGCTGAACACCCGAACCCCTTCGTACTCGTGGGTCCAGGCTACAGGAAAAAATTCAGCGGCTTCCGCAGCGTAGGCACGTGCCAGTGGGATAGCTTTATCTTTTAACTCGATAGGCATATACAGCTCTCCCTCGGGAGTCCGCCAGGTCCCGGGGAAATTGGCCATAATCGGATGATTCGGCTCGAGCGCTTCCACCGTAAAAGGGACACGAACAACTTCATGCTGATGGGAGACGGCTCCGGTAAACTCGTACCATACCGGCGTAGTCGTCCGATGCAGGTGCATCGGGCAGTGCAACAGTACGGCAGGCACCTTGTACTCGGCATGGGCATTCATGATCCGCTCAACATGTTCGGCATCGCCCATATCAAGATTGCAGTTGTTGTATAACACCAGGTCAAATTTTCGTGCCCACTCATCGGTTAGCTGGCTTTCAAATTTGAACTGCATGTCCTCCCTACTTTGCCCCTCATTATGATCAATGGTGAACTCAATATTACCGATGCGATCGATCAGCCCCTCTTCAAGCTGTCTCTTCTGGGTAAAGTAATCGTGAAAAGGCCCCCCACCGGTGATCATCAGGACTTTCAACGGATCGGTATTCTGCGCGGTAGCTACATCATGAGCAGCAATAAACCCGACAGAAAACAATGCCAGTACAATCGCAAGAGATGTCCGTTTACCTGTATGCGTGAACTTACCCATTACGTATCCTTGTCTAATCATTAATCCGGCAATAGTCCGATCATCGAATTCCAATACTGAGCACAGCTGCCGGAACGCACGGGCTCCGGTCGATCGCACCCCGAAGGAGGCTGGCCGGTTGACCTAAACCTGCAGGTTCGGCTAATTCGTTAACTCTCTTACCACCTCGGATGATTAATCCGGCAATAGACGAATCATCGGGTTCCGAAAGTGAACACGGCTGTCGGAGCCCACGGACTCCAGGCTGATCGTGCCCCGGTGGAGCCTGGCCGGTCCATCTACATCGGCAGGTTCGGTGTATTCGTTGACTGTCTCACCGTTCACTTTTACCGTTACTTTTTTGCCGTCGACCTTGATGTAGTAGCTGAACCACTCGTTATCGCTGTGCGGGGCAGTATTCAACTCACTCGCGCCGACCAGGCTGCCGGTTTTGCTCTCACCGTCCCGGCTGGCGTTAATCTGAGCTTCGTAACCAAAAGCAGGACGTCCGTCCTCTTCATAATGGGTATGAAAATAGATCCCTGAAGCCGAACCGGGATTCGTATAGACATCAACCTTGAATTCAAAATTCTTGAAGTATCCGCCGGCGATAGTGCCGTCATAGAACAGATTTCTCTGATCCCCCTCGACAATCAGGGTGTCGTCCTCAAGGCGGAACGATTCTCCGGTCACGGTATCAGCGATGGTCGGCCAGACCATTTTTCGACCGTACCAGGCAGGGGCCGTCCAATCCACGACACCGCCACTTTCAATCCAACCATTGAGCGTATCACCCAGGAGAGATATCCAGCCAAGCCCACGCTCTCCTTCATACCCCGGGGCGGGCGAGCCGTCTTCTTCGAGTTTTCCTGCTGCCCACAGCACGCCCGACGCAACAAGATTCAAGTTCACATCCGAGCCCATCGAAACGTTATGGTGCCCAAGTGAACTGGTGAAAACCCGGATACCTTCGTGTTCATGTGTCCAGGCTGTTTCAGTGTAGGAGTTTGTCTCCACGGAATAGGCCTGGGATAACGGAGTGGCATTATCATGCAAGTCAATGATTAGATATAACTCGCCGGCAGGCGTCCGCCAAGACCGGGGATAGTTCTTCATGATCGGATGTTGCGGCTCCAGAACCTCGATCGTGTACGGCGAGGTATTGGGATGATTCTCTCTCTCGTGGGCATATGAAACCGCACCGGTAAAGTCCCACCAGGCATCCGCCGCATCGCCCCTTGCATATTGATAGAGATGGATGGGGCAGTGAAGCATAACGGCGGGTACTTGATGCTTCACGTGCTCCGCGATGATTCCTTTGACATAGGCTCCATCTTTTACTTGAAGATTACAGTGATTGTAGATAACAACGTCGAAATCTTTCGCCCAGTCATCCTTCAAATGACGGGAGAAAAAGAAATCGGTTGATTCCATGGTGTTCGTGTCCCGACCTTCGAAGTCAGTTGTTATCTCGATGTTCGAAAGACGCTCCAACAATCCGTCTCTGATCTGGTCCTTTTGCGTTTCATAATCGTGCCAGGGCCCTCCTCCGGTAGTCATCAGGATTTTCAACGGGTCCGCGTTCTGCGCTCCGGCGTATAGAGGCAGGCTGCCAGCGAAAATCAGCATCGAAACGGAGAGGAGGCTTTTTCTGAATATATTCATTGATCGGACCCTTGATGTTTTATCTCGTAGATTGAGTCACAACTTTGTTTAGTACAAAGTCTACAAAGTGCGCTGAACCGAAGCTCAATGAACCGGCCAGCGCACTTTGTTTTGACGCGACTTTTTAATCAATATCCAAGCATCCCGCCTGTTTTATTGAATTGCCGAGTCTGGCAGAGCAAAGACATGAAGCCTGTCGCCAATAGGCCCTGTTACTGGCGAACGATAACGGCCGCCGCCACCGCCAGCCACAATCGCGACGTATTGTCTTCCATCAATTTCGTAGACAGAAGGACTCGAAAAGCCAGGTGCATCCATTTCAAATTCCCACAAAAGCTCGCCGTTGGTCTTGTCAAATGCTCTGAACCGGCTGTCTTCTGTCGATGCTATAAAAATCAAACCGCCTTTCGTAACAGCCATGCCACCAAAGTTTTCGGCACCGGTGTTTCGAATCCCCATTTCCACCAGTCCAGGATATTCTCCGAGTGGCACTGACCATAAAATGTCACCTTTGGCAACATCAATGGCAATGAGTTTCCCCCAGGGTGGTTGAATGGCGTGATACCCCATATGATCCGTGAAATAGTCTAGTGCAGCTATGTACTGTGGGGTGGATGTGGACCAGGCAAGCTCGCCCTCACCGCCGCTCCACGTCAAACTTTCATCACTTAAATCAATATCCCCGGTGTGTCCTGCTTCGCCTGGCGCACTTTGAAGAAAGCCGATCAGGTAATCCAATTCATCATCTTCAAAGTACTGGAATGCCGGCATCGCATTTCTGCCTTGAATGATGATCTCCTTCAGTTCGTCGACGCTATACGCCATGTTATCCAGAGGCAGCCCGATCCCGCCTTGTCTTTCAGCTCCGTGACAAGCCGCACATTGCGCGCTATATATTGTCCTGCCTCGCTGCAGGTCCGACATATCTGCGAATTGATCAGGTTGCATCGGGACCAGCGTCAAAATAAATGGAAAGTCATTCACGTTTACGTACGCAATATTTGTCTCCGGATCAAAGGCCGGGCCGCCCCATTCATTTCCTCCATGAATACCCGGTTGAACGATGGTTCCTTCGATACTGGGCGGGGTATACATCGGACCGGCTTTCAGCTTTTTGAACTTCTCCAGCGCCGATGCATGGGACTCGGGTGTGATATTCGTTAAATCAGACTCATAGAATGACGTACGTACCAGGGGATCCGGTTTTAACGGCCACGGTTGCGTTGGATATGGAACTTCACCGGGTGCGGCTTCAGTCGGAACAGGTTTCTCTACGATAGGAAACAGCGATTCCCCCGTATCCCGGTCGAATACAAAAAACGCACCCTGTTTCCCTGTTTGAACGACCACATCTCGTTCTTTGCCATCTTGGGTAATCGTAGCTAGCATCGGTGCAGGAGCGATATCGTAATCCCAGATGTCGTGGTGAATCGTCTGAAAATGCCATTGCAACTCGCCAGTCTCTGCATCAAGAGCAATCACGGAATTCGCATAGAGGTTCTTACCAGGTCTGGATCCTCCATTACCGTGGATGCCTCCGGTGGGCGCACCCGTAGCACCGAATACCCAGCCTCTTTCTTCATCTACGGTAAAGCCACCCCACGAGTTGGCGCCACCGTAATTCATATTGTCTTCCCACTCCCATGTCTCATACCCGGGCTGGCCCTCCAGAGGAATGGTGTGAAATCGCCATTCAAACTCCCCAGTTAATGCGTTAAACGCACGGACATTACCCGGCGGCTCCTCTCTGTTTTCGAAAACATTGGAATCTACAATTAAAAAGTCCTTATACGTTACCGGAGGCGAATTGTTTGACAGTTTGTTACGGACCAGATGGGCAGGCCAAACATGGTTTTCCCATAAATCTATACGCCCGCCTTTACCAAACGACTCGATAAGCGTTCCATCATCGGGGTTAACAGCCCAAATCACATCTTTTGCCAGATGGAAGATCCTGGCATTTTCGCCATTTTCATCTTCCCAATACACCTCCGCCCGCTGAATTCCGGAGGGGAAGTCATCCCCCCGGGAATCATGCTTGGAGGGATCAAATAGCCACAGTTCCTCACCGGTCGCCGCGTCCAAGGCCACCAGGTTTAATTCCGGGTCAGCAAAATACAAAACCCCGTCAATGATAATCGGGTTCGACTCCATACCCGGCCCGACAAGTTCCCTTGTATCGTAGGTCCAGACCTCTTCCAGTAACTGAACATTCTCTCTCGTAATCTGGTTTAGCGAAGAGTAGGCGGTTCCTTCCTGATCACCACGATAAGTAGCCCAATCAACAAAATTATTCAGCCTGTTTTTCTGACCGGTTTTATTTGTTGTCTGAGCAGTGGTACCCGTTTCCTGAACGGTGGTACTTGCTTGCCCCGATGCACCATTACTCTCGCCACCGCATGCCGCCAAAACAAAAAGGAAGATCAGGGGAGAGAAAAACTTGAGTTGATTTTTCATCAGCGCGTGGCCTCGTTCCGCATATGTTTGAATAACAGGAATTTCATTTTTCCTACGTTGCCGATAATGTGAAGTCGGGTAGTCGTTTAATGACGCCACCTTCCATAGCTGACTCATGGGCCAGCAAGCCGACACATGTCCA
>CAZLNH010000187.1:0-2826 GCA_964560775.1 uncultured Woeseiaceae bacterium
CGTATTCACAGCGTCCCTGAACAGCCCTCCCCGGGGTGCGCCTCCGCTTACCACCGCACCAACCCGTTCATGAATAATCCGAACCAGGGCAGCCAACTACAGGAAGGACACTTTGACTGACGTCAGCGACAATGCACTTGAAACAGTAACCCGGGCCGTACTCAACCCGGCCGGGCTCGAGCAGAAGCACCTGAACAGCGCTCTTGCATCGATCAATCGTAACGATGTCGATGCGGCGGACCTGTATTTCCAGGTCAGCCGTCACGAAGGCTGGTCGCTAGAGGACGGCAGGATCCGCGAGGGCAGTTTCAGTGTTGATCGCGGCGTTGGTGTGCGCGCGGTCAGCGGTGAGAAAACCGGTTTTGCTTACTCGGATGAACTGATATTGCCCGCGCTGACGCAAGCGGCGCAGGCGGCGCGCGCTATTTCACGACAGGGCGCCTCGCGCGCGGTGCGCATAGAGCCGGCAATGCGCTACCCGAGCCTGTATCCGGCCGTCGATCCGACCACCAGTATCCCGGATGCTCAAAAAACGGCGCTGCTGCAGCGGATTGATGTCGAGACCCGCAAGCTGGACCCTCGCATCGAGCAGGTCATGGTCAGCCTGAGCAGCAACCAGGACCTGGTACTGATCGTGGCTGCCGACGGCACGCTGGCGGCAGATATCCGACCGCTGGTCCGGCTGAACGTCAGTGTCATCATGCAGAAAGATGGCCGGCGGGAGCAGGGATACTCGGGTGGCGGTGCGCGCGCCGATCTCAACTATTTCTTCCAGGATGATGATCTCCCGATGGAGCTCGCGCGCGAAGCCGTGCGCCAGGCATCGATCCAGATGGAAGCAATACCGGCACCGGCCGGCACGATGCCGATAGTCCTCGGTGCCGGATGGCCCGGTATTCTGTTGCATGAAGCCGTCGGCCACGGACTGGAAGGTGACTTCAATCGCAAGGGAACGTCGGCATTCAGCGGCAAGGTTGGGCAGCGCATCGCGCCGCCGGAATGCACGATCGTTGATGACGGTACGCTGCCGAACCGGCGCGGCTCACTGGCGGTCGACGACGAAGGTACGCAGGGCCAGTACAACGTGCTGGTCGAGAACGGCATTCTTCGCGGTTACATGCAGGACAAGCTGAATGCGCGCCTGATGGGTGTCGCGCCGACGGGCAATGGCCGCCGCGAGTCGTTTGCGCACATTCCGATGCCGCGCATGACCAACACGTACATGCTGGCCGGCCCGCATGATCCGGAAGAAATGATCGCGAGCGTCGAGAAGGGCCTTTACGCACCGAACTTCGGCGGCGGCCAGGTCGATATTACGTCCGGGCGCTTTGTTTTCTCGGCAAGTGAGGCGTACCTGATTGAAAAAGGCAAAGTGACGCGGCCGGTCAAGGGCGCCATGCTGATTGGTGACGGACCCACCGTGCTAGGACGAATCTCGATGGTCGGCAATGACCTGAAGCTTGACCGCGGGGTCGGTACCTGCGGCAAGGACGGGCAGTCCGTGCCGGTCGGGGTCGGCCAGCCAACCCTGAAAATTGACGAGATTACGGTCGGTGGCACCGCCTGATGTGACATAAACCGGACATCGTGTCCGTCTCTGTGAAGCCATTCACGGCGCCCGTTGCGCGTGTTGTTATACAGTCCCTGTCGCCATTTGATTATCGAAAGGGCAAGGGTTTGGAGAACACGATCACAGAGCACGACCTGGATGCGACGTCGCAGCAGTTTGTCAATTCACTACGCGGTGACAATTACGACATTGAACAGGACCTGGCTGTGGACGGCCTGTCGGAATCCCTGTTGTCCCGCCTCGTCAGCCTGCTGACGCCCGGCAATCGGTAAAATAGTCGGGCCGGACGCTGCCCAGGATCAAAAAACCTTTTTAACTCAATAATCTGGAAGCTGCGGGTGCGCTCGTGCCAGCCTCGCCGCGTGTGTGCGGGCAGGCTGGCAGCCTGCCAGGCTGTTTCGGACTGGACTGCGGCGGGCGGCCGATGGACAATCCCCGAAAAAGCGATAAAGGGCCGAACCCGTCATGTGGGTGTCAAAACCGATCTACGAAAGCCTGCCGTACTTCTATTTCCTCGTAGGTGCCTTGGCACTGGCAGCATCGATGTACCTGAATCACTGGTACTGGCCGACCATCTGCTTCACGCTCGGCTTGTTTTCGCTGGTCGCCGGGTTGGTGGTGTGGCTGAAGCGCCGTGATTTTCGAGACCATGACAAGCGTGCCAGGAAGGATCACGAAATCTGATCTCCGGCGGGTGCCGTTCAGCCCATTCGATTACTTGCAACAGAATTCCCACTGTCGCTGGCTGCGTCGCGAAGATCCGTAAAAACCAGGTCATGGACGCCCAGTGACACAACGTCACCGGCTTGCAGTATGTACTTCTGTACACGCTTTTCCCCGACAAACAGGCCGTTCGTGCTGTTCAGGTCCTCGATGACACACGATGTGTCATCACAGGTAATCTGCGCGTGGTGGCGGCTGACAAACTTGCTTTTGATATAGATCTCATTGTCGGGCGAGCGGCCGACGACGACCCGGCCAGGCTGCAGCATGTGCTCTGACAACGTGCCCTCCTGCGTGCGAACCTCGATACGATAGATCGCGTTGTTGCCCTTCCTTGGCGTAATTCGGGGTACCTCCACCTGCCTTCCCGACGGCACATCGCGTTCCTTCCAGTCCAGTTCTTCGGCCGCCGCGACGATATCGTCTGCATGGATAACAGACTTCTGCTCGGCGAAGGCACACAACAGCGCCGTGTCGCAGAGCGTATTGATCAGGCGCGGTACGCCGCCGGTGTAGCGAAAAATGGCGGAGAA
>CAZLNH010000188.1:0-3073 GCA_964560775.1 uncultured Woeseiaceae bacterium
ATTTCGTACTCCAGGATCGCCTGACCCGAGAGCCGCCAGGGGCGGTACCAGGTTCGGTCCAGGCTGGGAATTCAGGTGACTCCGTCGACCGCAGAATGGCGGGCGGGAGCGATTGGCGCAGACCGAAGTGCGCCAGGACGCCGCGGACTATAGCAGAGCGACGGCGGATTGACAGGAATAAATTGACGAATCGCAATCTGGCGCAGGCGGATACTCCTCGCCCGGGCTATTCCGTCGTTGCGAGCGCGTAGCGCGTGGCAATCTCGTACCGATTGGCAGAGCCATTGTCCGTGCGAGTTCGCCACGTCGCTGCGCTCCTCGCGATGACGGAGGTGCTGCAATCCGTCGTTGCGAGGTACACCCTCGCCTCATTCGATTTTACCGCGCAGACTCCTAGCGCAGCACGCCGTTCCGGGCCGCCGCACGTGAGTAAAAGACAAGGTATGCCCCGATTGCGAGCAACAGGATCGGAAGGATAAGTGCCGCCGGCCCAAGGACGGCCAACGCGTCGGACATGAAGACCGAGTGGGCGAACTGAATGACAATGGCAACCAGGGAAAGCACGAATGCGTGAATGGCCCAGGTCTTGCGCATCAGCAATGCAATTGCACCGAGCGTGCCGGCAAACACGGCAATTGCGAATACGCCGTTCACCCACGCCGGCGTGTTTGTGTACAGCTCCCGCTCGGCCTCGGGTAATGCCGCCAGTGCCTCTGGCGTCATCGTTACGTGCAAGATGTACATCAGTACACCGAGCAGGTTCCAAAGCAGGGCAAGGACGCTGATGACCCAGAAGCCGCGGGTTGGTGGCGATGCAAGTTTATTCTTCATGGCTTGTTACCTCTTGTTATTCGACGCCATGCCGAAATTCTGCACCGGACCCACCGGCCGGGCAAGGTGCGGTGCAATACGGGCGGCCTGGTACCTGCGCTGGTGCAGGTACCACCACCTCAAAACGTATGCATCCCGTTGCCTTTCGCGCGGCGGTTACAGGCGCGCATCGGGCATAAAACCACCGCCCGGGTTTATCGTGGGCCGGCTTCTACGCGGCTTGCTTGTCCTGTATGCTGCGGCCTGAATCTGACTTCGCAGCGTAACCTCGCCGGTGTGCTGCTACTTTCAAGATCAGCAGTGCATCGATTCCGATTGAATCCTCCCGGTGCCGGCAACCTGCGCGGCGACCTGTTCGGTGGCCTGACAGCCGCCATTGTGGCACTGCCGCTCGCCATCGCGTTCGGCGTCGCATCCGGGACAGGACCCGTGGCGGGGTTGTACGGGGCGATATGCGTCGGTTTGTTTGCGTCGCTGTTTGGCGGTACGCCCGCGCAGATTTCCGGCCCGACCGGGCCGATGACAATCGTGTCGGCTTCCATCTTCACAATGTACGCCGGGGAACCTGCCGTTGCCTTCACCGTGGTCATGATGGCCGGCGTATTCCAGTTCATTTTCGGCCTGCTCGGCCTGGGCCGCTATATCAACCTGATGCCGTACCCGGTCATTTCCGGCTTCATGACCGGTATCGGCTGCATCCTGATCATCATGCAACTCGAGCCGCTGCTTGGCTACGCAAGTCCTGCCAGCGTCGTCAACGCGCTGACGGTATTGCCCGCAGAACTTCTGCGGCCGCACTGGGACGCGGTCGCTGTCGGCGTAACGGCATTGCTGATTTGTGTGTTGACGCCGAAGTTCGTGACCCGCGCATTGCCGGCGCCTCTGCTGGCCTTGATCGTGACATCGCCGCTGGCGCTCTACTTCGATGGCGCGGCGGTCATTGGCGCCATTCCGTCCGGTCTGCCGGACTGGCAAATTCCCGCCATGAGCATCAGCCAGCTCAATGGCATGCTGGTCTCGGCTGCGGTGCTGGCAAGCCTGGGATCAATTGACAGCCTGTTGACGTCACTGGCGGCAGACAACCTGACGAGAAAATTTCACGACTCCGACCGCGAACTGGTCGGGCAGGGTATCGGCAACCTGGTCGCGGGCATCGCCGGCGGGTTGCCGGGTGCCGGGGCCACGGTTCGGACATTGACCAACATCAATGCCGGCGGCCGGACACCGCTGTCGGGTATCGTCCATTCGCTGTTGCTGCTCGTTATCGTGTTGGGGTTTGGCGCGGTGGTGGCCTTCATCCCGTACGCGGCACTCGCCGGGATACTCATCAAGGTGGGTATTGACGTCATAGACTGGCGTTACCTGCGGCGCATGTTCCGCGCACCGCGCATCGATATCGTCCTGATGGTGGTCGTCCTGGTACTGACAGTATTGGTTGATGTCATCACCGCGGTGGCCGTCGGTGTCGTGCTGGCGAGCCTTGCATTCGTCAAGGAAACTGCCGACCTGCAGATTGACTCGATCCGCGCACTGTCGGACCCGGATCATGCGACGTTCCTGGACCAGGAAGAAACCGTACTGTTTCGCCGCTGCGACGGCAGACTGCTGCTCCTGCACCTGTCCGGCCTGATGAGTTTCGGCGCGGCCAACGAAATGACCCGGCGCTTCTCCAATGTCGCGACGTATGACGTGCTGGCCATCGACCTGCTGGATGTACCGCGTCTCGACGGCAGCGCCGCGATTGCACTTGAGCAGATCATTGAACGCGCATCGGACGCCGGCAAGCCGGTGCTGCTGATCGGCCTGTCGGCGGAGGTCGAACGGCTGCTGAGCCGCATGGGCATGCTGGACCGGCTGCAGGATACCGCACGGTTCGCAACCCGCCGCGGCGCCCTTCAGGCGGCCGTCGATAGGCTCGGGGCTGGGCCGGCGCCGTAGTAACCAGAGGGGTCATTGCGAGCCCGCAGGGCGTGGCAATCTCGTGCCGATTGGCAGAGCCATTATCCGTGCGAGATCGCCACGGCGCTTTGCGCCTCGCGATGACGGAGGTGCTGCTTGCTTCGCGATGACAGGGGTGCTCTGCGCGCCTCGCGGGGGCTGAAAAAAACAGGTAGCAGGTTTTTTTTAACTGTATATACTCACAGTTACTGGCTATTTGTACAGGACCCCTGCAATGGACCAACTGACCCCCCGACAAAAACAAATTCTCGATATGATTCAAGACTTTATTGCTGAGTTTGGC
>CAZLNH010000189.1:0-4402 GCA_964560775.1 uncultured Woeseiaceae bacterium
GCCGACGGCGCTACCTGGGTCGAACACAACCAGGCCACCATTTCGATGCCGCAGACCGTCTACATCGGACTGGCCACGACGAGCCACAATGACGGCACGCTGACAACAGCCGTGTTCGACGGCATCAGTGTGTCGCAGGTAGGCGCGCCGCCCAGCATCGCCATCACCAGCCCGACGAACGGCGCCACGCTGAGCAACCCAGATGTCACCGTGCAGTACGCACTGAGCGGCGACACCAGCAATGTTGACCACGTTCACGTCTTCCTGGACGGTCAGGGCCAGGCCAACGAGACCGATCTTGATGGCAATGTTGCATTGACTGATCTGGCCGATGGCCCGCATAGCGTCGAGCTGCAACTGGCCAGTGACGGCCACGAAGTACTGGCCACCGCGACGGTCAATTTCACCGTACAAGGCCCGGACGTTACGCCGCCCACGGCACCCACCAACCTGGTCTCAACCGGCGTCACCGAGACGTCGGTAAGCCTCGGCTGGGGTGCCGCCACGGATGACCGCGGTGTCGCGGGTTACATCATTTACCAGGGCAGCCAGCAGATCGGCAGCAGCAGCACCACCAGTCACACGGTAACGGGTCTCGCCGCCGACACCGACTACAGCTTCACGGTCACGGCCTATGACAGCGCCACCCCGCCGAACGAGTCCGGCCCGTCGAACACGCTCAACGTGCGTACCGATGCACCGCCGCCGCCGGACACCACGGCGCCGACGGCACCGGCGGGCGTGCAAGCCACGGCCTTGAGTTCCACCAGCATCCGCATCAACTGGAGCGCTGCCAGCGATGATGTCGGCGTGACCGGCTACAACCTCTACCGCGACGGCAGCACGACGCCGGTACGCAGCACCTCGAACCTCGAGGTGACCGACGTCAGCCTGACGCCGAACACGCTCTACAGCTACACCGTGACGGCTATCGATGCCGCCGGCAATGAGTCCCTGCCCTCATCGGCCGCCAGCGCCACAACACCGCCGCCACCGGCCTGGCAAGGCACCGATATCGGCAGTGTGGCCGCCGCCGGCTCGTTCACCGACGTTAACGGCACCATCACGGTACAGGCCTCCGGCGCCGACATCTGGGCCACCGCCGATGAGTTCCACTACGTCTACCAGACGCTCGACGGTGACGGATCGCTGACAGCCCGTGTCTCCTCACTGACCAACACCGACCCGTGGGCCAAGGCCGGCGTCATGATCCGCGAATCGCTGACAGCCGGATCACGACATGCCTTCGCCTTGGTCACCGCCGGGAACGGCGCTGACCTGCAGTACCGCACCAGCACCAGTGGCTTGAGTGGACCTCGCGGTGCAGCCGACGGCACCAGCGCCGCACCCTACTGGGTACGGCTGGTTCGTGAAGGGAATGTGTTCACCGCCTACAAGTCGGCCGACGGCGCTACCTGGGTCGAACACAACCAGGCCACCATTTCGATGCCGCAGACCGTCTACATCGGACTGGCCACGACGAGCCACAATGACGGCACGCTGACAACAGCCGTGTTCGACTATATCAACGCAGCAGTAGTCGAAGGTGACGATACGCCGCCGTCGGTACCACAGAACCTGACCGGTACCGCCAGCAATTCTCCGGCCTACGCCAGCCCGGTTGGCCACGCGGTGGGACCAAAACCCCACGGCATCGAGATCGCCGACCTGAATGACGACGGTATTCCCGACATCATTACCGCCGACTCAACGGCTACGGGATCTACCGGTACATTAAGCGTACTTTTGGGCACGGGTGGTGGCACCTATGCCCCCGCAGTGGGTTACCCGGTTGGAACTTACCCGAAAGCAGTCATCGCCGCCGATTTCAATGGTGATAGTGTGGAAGATCTGGCCTCCGTTGACCAGAACAGCAACTCTGTAAGTATTCTGATCGGCGACGGAGACGGAACATTCGGAGCAAGAACCGCATACTCAGTGTGCAATAAAGCGCACGAACTGACCGCCGGTGACTTCACCGGAAATGGAGCCATGGATCTGGCCGTAGCCTGCCATGGCGGGTTTGATATCAGTATTCTCCTGAATAACGGGAATGGTACGTTCGCCCCAGCCAGCAGCCAGTTGTCTGGAAACAGTCCACATTCCGTCGCAGCCGCTGATTTCGACCAGGATGGCAATATCGACCTGGCGGTCGCAAACCACGGCAGCCATGATGTGGGCATAATGCTGGGCAATGGCAACGGGACATTTGCCAGCGTCGTCAACTACGGCGTCGATTTCGGTCCGCATGGCATTCGAGCGGCCGATCTTGACGATGATGGAATACCCGACATCGCCACAGCCAATGACTCCGGTGCCTCCGTAAGCGTATTGCTGGGAAGCGGCGATGGCGGATTTTCTCCCGCTACGAGTATCGACGTTGGCGTCCAACCCAAGTCAATCGCGATCGGTGATCTGAATGGCGACGGTCATCTTGACCTGGTTGCCTCCAACACGGGCGGAAACTATCCCACCTGCTGCGTTGCATCCGGTGGCGATACTGTGTCCGTACTGTACGGCGATGGCACTGGTGTATTTTCCGGCAGAGAGGATATCGTTGTCGGCTTGACACCGTTCGCTGTTAAATTAGGCGACCTGAACCTGGATGGCCATTTGGATATTGCTACCGCCAACTGGGATGATCAGGAAGCTGGGGTTGTGCTGTTCAACTCCGCGAATTCAAACCAGATCCGGTTGACATGGGACCCCGCTGCAGATGCCGATAGCGGCGTTGCCGGTTATCGAATTTACCGGGATGGCAGCATCGAACCGCTGACCGAAACTACGAACACATCTTTCACCGATTCCGGACTGCCGGCAGACATCGAGTTTGAGTATGAGGTGACGGCAATTGACCGCGCGTCGCCCCCCAACGAATCCGCCCCATCCAGTTCAGTTAGCGTACGCACACTTCCGTAGCATATTTGCCGACGAAAAGCCGGTTGATCATTCCCCGGCAAACGGCCGGGGGAATCTTTTCGGCTCTGCGCATCAGTTCACAAATTCCGGATTTTCGCTTCCGAACCCCGAGTCAATCGGCTATGTTACCCACTCCGCAAATTTCCGCGAAAACTCCAGAATCCTAAGCTTCTTGCTACCCAATAGCCGTAGAGCCTGCTGTGCGAATAGCCCTGGTTACAACAATATTTCCAACCCTATCGCAAACCTTCGTAATTGATCAGATCTGCCGACTGATCGACCTGGGGCACGACGTACGCATCTATCCCATGCAGCGCGGTGAGGGTGACGTTCCACTGAGATCCGTTGATACCTACAATCTTGTTGCTCGCACAACCTACCCGCCACACCTGCCGGAGGGAACCAGCCAACGCCTGCGGGCAATCATCGTCCTCCTACTCTCTCTTTTTCGACGCTCACCGAGACTTTTTTCCAAATTTCTCTTGTCGCGTCGGCCAGCTATTATGGGCCGCTCTGAGTTACTTGCGTGCCTCGATCAATTCAATGAAGCAACCACATGCGACGTGGTGCTTTGCCATTTTGGCAATACGGGTCTGCGAGCGGTGTGGCTTGCGAAGTTTGGCCTTTCCCTCGGACCGATTGCCACAGTTTTCCATGGCGCCGATATTAGTCGGTATGTCGATCAAAGTGGTCCTGAAATCTATTCACCACTATTCAATTACGGCTCACTCTTCCTGCCGATTAGTAACACATGGAATAAGCGTCTCATTGAGCTGGGATGTCCACAAGAGAAAATTCGTGTCCACCATATGGGCGTAGACTGCAATATACACAGTCCATCGAGCAGCATCGACTTAAACAGTAGTCCGATACGGCTACTTTCTGTCTGTCGCCTGGTCGAAAAAAAGGGGATTGAGTTTGCTATCCGCGCAATAAGCAGTCTCGTAAAACGCGAACCAACAGCACAACTGAATTACACGATTATCGGTAATGGGCCATTGCTTGAATCGCTTCATCAATTAGTAACGAACTTAAATCTCGATGAAGTGATAACATTCGCCGGTCCATTGCCACCTGAACAGGTTGCCGAACACTTTGACTCCGCGCACATCCTGCTTGCCCCTAGTGTCACGGCCACTGATGGCGACAAGGAAGGCATACCGGTGGCGATCATGGAGGCAATGGCTCGCGGACTTCCTGTTGTCAGCACGTACCATAGCGGCATACCTGAATTGATCGAGGATGGAGTCAATGGCTACCTTGTCCCTGAACGGGATCATGAAGCCCTCGCACATCGTCTTTTCATTCTGATGAACGAGCGCGACCAATGGGCACAGATTGCCATCGCCGCCCGCCAAAAAGTGATGCTCGACCACAATAATGAAACGTTGGCGCGAATTTTGGAAAGCTATCTGCTTGAGTGCGCTGAAGAAGCGCAACGTCAGTATTCATAGTGCTGTTCGGTGTTTGTTATTTCCTATGC
>CAZLNH010000190.1:0-4959 GCA_964560775.1 uncultured Woeseiaceae bacterium
CAGTCGTTCTACATGGTCGGCACGATCGACGAAGCGGTCGAAAACGCCAAGAAGATGCAATAGGCAACCAGGAACTCCGCATGCCCACAATCAAGGTCGACATCGTCTCCGCCGAGGGCGAGATCCATTCGGGCGAGGCCAATATGGTCTATGCCCCGGCGTCGATGGGCGAGATCGGCATCGCGCCGCGTCACGCCCCGCTCCTGACGACGTTGAAGCCGGGCGAAGTGCGCATCGAGGATACCAGCGGCAAGGAACACTTCTATTACGTGACCGGCGGCATGCTCGAAGTGCAGCCGCACCTCGTCACGGTACTGGCCGACACGGCCCTGCGCGGCGAGCAGCTTGACGAGGCCGCCGCACTGAAAGCCCAGCAGGAAGCGGAACAGGCCCTCGTGGGCGCCTCCGGCGAAACGGACCTGAAACGCGCGCAACTTGAGCTCGCAGAAGCGCAAGCACGGTTCCGGGCGGCGCAGAGGCTAAAGGGCAGGAAGTCCTAGCCCGCCTATCTCACCGATTCGCGGGCTAGCCCGGAGATCTCCGGCCTAGCTCCGGCACCTTTCCCCGCCACCCGGTTCGATCAGGTCGTCGAGTGATGACTCCCACCGGTTAGCGCGCCGGTCCGGCAGCTCAAGAATTTCCAGCAAGAGCGGGTAGATCTCAACCGCCTCGACAGTGCCGATAGTGCAGCCCGACGGCAGGCGCGGTCCGGCAGCGATGAAAACCCCGTGCATGTCGCGGAATTCCGGCGCCCAGCCGTGTGCGCCGGCATTCAGTTTCGACCCCAACTCTTTCGTCGACAACACGGCGTAGCCCGGGTCCGGTTGCAGGATGATATCGGCGATGCGCGCGCCGTGCCCAAGCTGCCACTCTGCGGGTGTCTCGGTACGCAGCCACGCGCGGCCGTGCTGCCAATGCTCGTTGACTGTATCGCGAAGGCGCGCGGCTCGCCCGGCCTCACCATTCCCCAGGAACAGGAATGCGTGGCTTCCGCCCTCGACAATGTCGATGCCTTCCAGGTCTATGATTTCGTCGAGGATCAGCGTCGCGGACCGGTCACGGTAGACGGACTGGCCGTGATCGGAGACGACAACTACATAAACTTCATCGCGTATCGGCAAGGATTCAATACCGTCCAGCAGTTGCGACATATAAACGTTAACTTCGGCAACAGCCGCTGAGTTTTCCGGCGAGCCAGGTCCGTACCGGTGCGATGCCATATCGACATGCTCGAAATAGAGCGTGACGACGTGCGGCCGGCGTTCCTCCGGCAGTTTCAGCCAGCGCAGCACCTGGTCCACCCGCTCGCTGCCGGGTATCGCGGCGCTGAACGGGTACCAGTGGGTCGGTGAAATACCATCGACCGGGGCCTCGGTGCCAACGAAAAAATACGCAGCGCTAACCATGCCGGCGCGTTCGGCCGCAACCCAGATCGGTTCGCCGCCGTACCAGGTCCCGTCCTGCACCGCTCCGCGGTCCCTGTAGTTGTACCAGGCGGTCGAGTCCTCGTGCGGGAAGTAGTTCGCGATAATCCCGTGCTCGGCGGGATAGGTGCCCGTCGCAATAGAGTAGTGATTCGGGAAAGTCAGCGTGGGGAACACCGGTTTGAGCGATTCAGCGCGCACGCCGCGCTCGATGAGGCGGTCCAGAGCTGGTGTTGCAAATCGATCTGTGTAATTCCAGCCGAAACCGTCGATTGAGATCAGCACGACGTACGGCTTGTCACGCTGCGCCACGGTATTGTGGCCCCCTGAACCTGCTGCCTGCTCGCCTGCCACGGTCGACGATGTGTCGTTACACGATATACTGGCGACTGTCATTAGGGCGAGCGACAGCAAAGTGAAGATCCGTTTCCCGCGATTGATCATGCTTGCTCCCTGTTGTTTGAAACGAGAGTAGCAGAGGCGCGCGAAATGAAAATAACAAACGTACTGATACTTGCACTATGCGGCCTTATCGCCGGTGTTGCGGCCGCCCAGGAAGCGGACAGCGATGCGCTCAAGGTCTATATATCGGCCGACATGGAGGGCGTCGCCGGTGCCGTCACCGACGAGCAGCTTGGTCCGGGCGGCTTCGAGTACGAGCGATTCCGCGGCTTCATGACCGACGAAGTCAATGCCTGTATCGAAGCGGCCCGCGAGGCCGGGGCGACGGAAATTCTCGTCAGCGACTCGCACGGCAACGGCCAGAACCTGCTGATCGAGCGCCTGCCCGATGACGTCATGGTCGTGCGCTCATGGCCGCGCCCGCTCGGCATGATGGAGGGCATCGACGACAGTTTCGATGCCGTAATTTTTATCGGTTACCACTCGAGCACGGACAACAGCCGCGGCGTTCGCGCACACACGATGTCGAGCGCCAATGTGACGGGTTTGCGTATCAACGGCATGTCGATGTCGGAAGGCAGCATCAATGCCGCAATCGCCGGTCACTTTGGCGTACCGGTGGTCATGATTTCGGGCGATGATGTTGCGATAGCGGAAACGACGGAAATCGTCGGTGACATGGAAGGTGCCGTCGTCAAGTACGCGCGCGGCTTTCACTCGGCACAGACGATGACGCCGGCTGCGGCGCGGCAGGTGATACGCGAGCGGACAAGCGCGGCGCTCGAACGGCTGGGCGAGTTCGAACCTTACGTTCTAAAAGGGCCACTGACCGTCGACCTGAGTCTGAAGCACTACAGGCCGGTAGAGTTACTGGCCTATCTGCCGATAATCGAACGATTGAATTCGCATACCGTGCGTTACGTGGCCGACGATATCCTCGAGGTGTCGAATTTCCTGCGCGTGGCTTTAGGCTACCAGGTTGACCTGCAGCCGTGATACCGGTTCGTGACCGCCTGATTGCGACCCTCACTCTGCTGGTTGCGGGCGCGCTGTCGCTGTCGTCCTGTACCCGCGAGGAGCCGTCGACCGCGACGGCGATTCATGGCGTCACGGTCATCGACGCCGTCAATGGCATCCGCCACCACCAGATCGTCGTCTTTGACGGCGACCGCATTATTGCGGTGGCCGATGTCGGCGAGGAAACGCCGCCGGCCGGCACCGTCATCGACGGCCGCGGGCGTTTCCTGATCCCCGGCCTCTGGGACATGCACGTGCACCTGACCTACGATGACGATTTCACGCCGTCGATGCCGGCCATGTTCCTGTATTACGGCGTCACCAGTGTGCGCGATACGGGCGGCCTGTTGCACAAGCTCGAGCCCGTCATCGAGGCAATGCGTCAACCCGGCGCCCACGCGCCGCGCGTCTGGTTCAGCGGCCCGCTGCTCGACGGCAAGCTGGTGGTCTACGACGGCGACTCGCGTCCCGAGATCGGCATCGCGAACCCGGATCCGCGCACGGCGCGGGAAACCGTCGATGTGCTGGTCGCCGACGGTGTCGATTTCATCAAGATCTACGAACTGGTCGAACCACCGGTATTCGATGCGCTCGCGACTGCCGCGCGCGATCATGACCTGCCGATCGCTGCCCATGTACCGCTCTCCATGATGGCGGCGCGAGTCGGCCCGCGCGTCGATTCGATGGAGCATCTGCGCAACGTCGAGCTGGCCTGTGCCGAGGATGCTGCGGAGTTGCACGAAGCCCGCCGCTCAGCCATGGCGGATTATGAGCCGGGATCGGGCTTCGAGCTGCGTGCGAGCCTCCACTCGATGCAGCGGGTACCAGCTATCGCACGCTACGATGCCGCACGCTGCGATACGGTGTTGCAGACCCTGCGCCATACAATCCAGGTCCCGACCTTGCGGCTTAACGCACTGCCACTGGTTGCACCATTTACACGTGACGACTGGTTGCCGGCACTCGCATTACTTCCGGAAATCTCGCGCGATGCATGGCGTGCGGTGACTGACGAAAGGCTCGAGTCGCCTGATGACGATGTCGACACGGCGTTCGCCGAGTGGAGCCTCAAGCTCGTCGGCGACATGAACGCGCGCCATGTTCCGATTGCGGCCGGTACCGACACGCCGATCGGCTACGCAATTCCCGGCTACAGTCTTCACTCCGAACTCGAAATGCTGGTTCGCGCCGGCCTGTCGCCACTCGAGGCGCTCGGCGCGGCAACGGTACAGCCGCCGCGATTCTTCGCACTCGATGATGAGATGGGCGCGATCGAGCCAGGCATGCGCGCCGATCTCGTGATGCTGACCGCCAACCCGCTCGACGACATCGCCAACACCCGTATGATCGAACTTGTCGTGCACCGCGGCCGCGTGCAGCGCCGCGACGAACTCGCCGAACACCTGGCCCGCACCGCCAATCCGTCGCAAGGAGCAAGCCCATGAATTCGCAGATGCATCGTCACATACTGGCCGCCACTCCGTCATCACGAGGCCCGAAGCACCGTGGCGATCTCGTAATGCTGGCACTGTCCTGGTCCGTCCTGGCGGCCATGTGCTTGCTGACTGTCCAGGCAGCGGCCGACGACATCGAACTCGCCGATCTCGAGCGCATCGCGGAGTCCGACACGATGCTGATGATGCCGATGCGTGACGGCGTCCGGCTCGCGACGGACATCTATCGCCCGAAAGATGCGGACGGCAAGGTACCGGTCATCCTGATCAAGACACCGTACACCTTCAATGCCATCGAAGGCGCGACACTTGAATGGGCTCACAAGGCCGTCAGCCGCGGCTATGCGGTCGTCGTGCAGAACGAGCGCGGCCGCTACTACTCCGAGGGCGAATGGGAAATTCTCGGTAATCCGCGCACCGACGGCTACGACACGCTGACGTGGCTCGCCGAGCAGGACTGGTCGAATGGCCGCATCGGCACTGTCGGCTGCTCGTCGTCGGCAGAGTGGCAGCTCGCGCTGGCGGCGCAGGATCATCCGGCGCACAGGGCCATGGTGCCGATGGCGGCGGGAGCCGGCATTGGCCGCGTCGGTGAGTTTTATGAACAGGGCAACTGGTACAAGGGTGGCGTGCACCAGACGCTGTTCGGTGTCTGGCTCTAC
>CAZLNH010000191.1:0-11267 GCA_964560775.1 uncultured Woeseiaceae bacterium
GACGGAACTTGGGCGTCAGGTACGGCGCAATGCTAAAGATTGCCGTGCCGTAATCCTCGGCGCCGTTTGTCGGCCAGCGGTTCAGTTGCTGCAAGATCGTGAAGGCGAAGTTGTAGACGTTGGGTGCCGGTACATCATTGACGCGCAGCACGGCACCCGAGCGCAGATCGGGTGGCACGTGCACCGTGAGCTCGCCCGGCAAACGCATCAGGGCGATCCACAGCGCGAGTATCACCACCAACTGCAGCGCGATCACCGCCCACAGCGACCGCAGGTGACTGCGCACGTTATCAATCGCGTAGCGATAGCGTTGCACGATGCGTTCCTGAAAGTGATGTGGTGCGCCCGATCGCCCAGTGGCCATTGCGGCAGACGAACGGCGCACGGCGCAAACCGCGCTCGGCGAGCCACAGCTGCAACCGTTGCCGGTAATAGGCGTCGGGGCGGCCGCGCTTCAAGCGTTGCAGCACGGTTGCCGTCACGATAACGGTCAGGACAATGGCGATGCTGGCGAGCCCGAGTCCCATGCTGGGCGCACCCAGCATCCAGGCGACGAGCACGCTCACCGGCAACCACGCAAGCGTTGCCGCGACGACTATGGTCCCGAGTTCCGATGACGAGCAACCGCGGAAGATCGCGGGTTCTGCGTTCAGTCGGTCCGCCAGCACATGCGTTTCTTCGCGCATCGTCGGTCAGATGACGCCGGCGGCTTCGGTCAGCAGGTAGCTCGCGAAGATCAGCACGATGGCGCCGACGATGCCGAGCACACCCACCTCGGCCCATTCGGCCTTGCCCTGTCGCGCTTCGTTGAACTTCGCAAACGCCAGATAGGCGACCCACAGAAAGCCGAGTATCGCAATGGCGAGTCCCAGCACGATGCCGCCGTCGCGGATATAGCCTTCGATCAGGCCAATCCAGTCGCCGGCCGCCGGCGCCGTGCTGGGCGCCACCGGAGTGGGCAGATCGGCGCGCGAGCGCTGGGTTACAAACAGGGCAACAAGCGCTGCGAGGGTGAGTCTTCGGTGATTGATCACGATCGTGTCTCCAGAATAAGCGGGTAACCCGCATTGATTTGGGTCCCGGGCAATCGAGCTGTCGATTGGCCGGGACCGGAAGTCAGTTCAGATAGAAGCCCAACACCATCAGCACAATGCTCGCGCGGAGCACATTCCAGGCGACGTCGAACAGCGCCGCATCCCCTGCCTGCCAGGCCTTAAACGTGCCGAACGTAATCCACAGCACCCAGACAAACGCCAGCACCAGGACTGATGCTGCGATCCCAAGCAACAACGTGTTCGCGGCGACGCCGGAACCCGCTTCAAACGCCGTCAGCTGTGCCTCGCTCATGTCACTCGCGTCCGATCAGCGACGGTAGTCGCCACGGAGTGTCGGCCAGGTTCGGGGCTCCTGTTCCGGTGCCTGAAGGTGCGTATCGATGCCCTGCCGGATCGTCGCGAGATCCGCTCGGAGCCACGCGTACTGAAAGCGGATGCGGGCATCGGGATCCGCGGCCATTTCGGCTTCGGTGATCAGCGTGCTCAGCGTCTCCAGCTCATGCACTACACGGGCAAGCGCCTCACGCTCGGCATCGTCGCCCGCGGCCGTGAAGGACGGGGCGAGGCTCAATAGGACGATTATGAGGATCAGGATCGCGCGCATCATCGGAACTCCTTGCGTTGTCATGCGCAGCATCGTCGGCGAACGAGGGCGAACGGGCCATGAACAACCCGTGCAGGCACGGTCGCTGTTTCCGTGCCTCGGAATCTCGAAGTAGGGATGGCTGTGTCGTCGCAGGACTGCCGGGTCCGGCTAAGCGGCTGACGGACGGATACAAGGTTCGCTTGGCAGGTGTGGATGGCGAACATCCTGATAACGGAAACAACTTTATCTGCGCACACCTGATGGCAGCTGGTTGCCGGCTCCAGAACGTGGCCCTGTTGAGCTAGAATGAAAGCGTCTGATGGCTGCTAGCGGACTGGTAAGCTAGCTGATGCGGTCGGAGAAGCAGGTTGCGTGGACAAGGCATCCGAGTTGGCAGTCATACGGTGGGCATATTCCAGGCAAATCTTATGCGATGCGAAGACAGACAACCGCGAGTTCGAAGCTGCTTTTTCCGAGGTACAGCGCGAGGATCATTTGGGCTGCGGTCCGTGGCCACTATCCCGCTTTGCTTAGATCCTTGACGGAGTTACTCGAAACTTTCGCGGAATCTGGCGAGCCGTTAGGGGTGGCAGCGCGCGATTTCGTTCACAGGCATGGGTTGTGGCATCGCGTATCGAATATCTTTGTCTTCCGAACTAACGGGCATCTTGTTGTGCAGCGGCGCCAATCTACTAAGGACCTTTGTCCGGGTGCATGGGACTTGAGCGTCGCCGAGCATTTGCAACCGGGTGAGGACCACTTGGCGGGCGCCCAGCGTGGGCTACGCGAAGAACTCGGACTAGAAGGCGTAAGCCTCGAGGCGATCACAGGCGTAATCCCTGCAAAACTTAAGATACCCGAGTTAGGCATCAAGGACTACGAGTTCCAGCAATGCTTCCGCGCCGTAACCGATGCTGCATTGGTGATTGACCTGAATGAAGTAGTCGAATGTAGACTGTTCACCTTGGATAAGCTCTATGAAATGATGCGAGAGTCCCCTACCGATTTCACACCGTGGTTTCGTGCTCGCGCTCACGATGTCGGCTTGTTTGATTGACCGTCTCGAATGTCGTTTTCCCCACCAGCGTGCGCCCGCCGCAGTCCCGAGCTAGAATGACTTCCAGTTCTTCCTGGACATTTGCAATCAATCAACAGATCGCTTTTGGGGAATTGCGATGCATTGGTCAGGGAGGCGATCTCTGTCGGAATCCAATGGCGAAATGAAAAATGAGCTATCGGCAGCTACCAATCAATAACTTCCTGGCTTTGCTGCTGCTCTGTACTTTTGGGTGCGCGAGTAAACAGACCGCACCGGAAAGCGTATCAGTACACTTGACTCGATCAATTTCCGACGAATGGACTGTCGCCTATCAGTTCTCCAGAAAGGCCGGACGCCTTGCCTTTGCTCGCAATCCGGAGGTAAGTCGAATTACGCGGTGGGAGCCAAACGAGCGGAGCATTGAAATCGTCCAGATTAACGGCGAAGACATGGTGCGTCGAAGAGATGGTCGTCCCTTTGACCGGGTCCAGTTTCGGTTGACACCGACTTATCGGCACCTTGGCAAAGAGTATGCACCGTTCGCATCATTTAGCGACGGAGGGATTCTTGTTCATACGGGCCGCTATTTCGCTTGCCTAGAAACATGTGAAAACAAGGAACCAACGTGGCAGTTCTCGTTGACGGATGTACGGGAACATCACGTGCTTGTAAGGGGGGCGTTGCACAATGGCAGAGCCACTTGGACCGATTCGATGGATGGCATTATGGTGTACGTGGGTAAACAGGTCCCCATCGAAACCTCACGAGCGTGGATAATTATCGATCCGGCGTTTCCGCAGCAAGTCGTGGAGTTGTTGAACCAAAATCTTCCGGGAATGGTTGACTATTTCTCCACCAAGTTCGGGGAATTGCGCCGAAAGCCGAGCTTATTCGCATCCTACGATGAGGCGCATGCCAATTCCTCGGGCAGTGAAGGCGGCACGTTGCCTGATCAGATCTTCATGCATTTTTTTGGCAGTTCCCTCGAAAAGCGATTGTCTGAACCGGATTCCGATCTCTGGCTTTCGTGGTTCTTTGCTCACGAAGCCGCGCATTTGCATCAAACAGATTCGGATGAAGCTGAATCTTGGATTCATGAGGGCGCAGCCGATGCCTTTGCGGCAATCGTTCTGCGTGGTTGGTCAGATCGAAGCCACCAGTATGTCAGAGCTCGAAGAGACGAAGCCGCCGCTTCATGTCGGCACGGCCTGCAATCGAGAGCACTGGAGGCCGTCGCTGAATCCGGCGAATTTCCGCTCTATTACTCTTGCGGTTTGATCCTTCACTTGGCGCTGGACGACGTCGTTCGGCGGAGAAATTCTGACAACGACGGACTATTCGCGATATGGAAGGCTTACGAGTCTGAAATTACGCTTGGGTCAGAACCGAATGGATCGACATATCGCAAAGTTGTCTCGGACCTTGCCGGTAACGACGTGGCGGCTTGGGTAAAAGAATTCACGACGAAGCCAATGCCGAGATTTTGGCCCGCAGAACCCGCGTATTGAAGATGGCTTGTGGCCGCACTTTGCCATTGGGCTGGTAAACTATAGTAGATCATAACGGTGTATTTGCAGCGCGGTTAACGGCTGGTTTTAGCTGAAACCGGAAGGAAACGCTAGAATTCGCGATAGTCAGGAGCTGACCCTAAGCAGACGGATACCGATGTATCCTACAATTGGGTAAATGAGGAAGTGAAGCTCGATAAGATCGAGACGATCGGCGTTTGATGGTATACCCAGTACAACAAGGGACGTGAATGGGATTATCTAACTGGTTCAGTGATTTTTGTGGAAACCTTCAAGTTAAAAACAAGGCCACGATTTCGACCCGCTACAAGGCTATTACTCGGCGTCTAAACACTGACTATTGGGGGACGACGTCTGACACTTCTCACAGCTTTTACGTCGGTTCCTACGGGCGCAATACAGCTATAAACGGCGCCAGCGATGTCGATATGATTTTTCAGCTGCCGTATGCCACGTATCAAAAATACGATAATTATTCGAGCAATGGCCAATCGGCCTTGCTGCAAGCAATACGAAATTCAATATCCACAACCTACTCCGTTACTAAGATTGGTGCGGATGGGCAGGTCATATTAGTCCCGTTCAATGACGGCATTGTCTTCGAACTTGTTCCAGGCTTCATCAACAACGACCACAGCTACACCTACCCAAATTCCAATGGCGGTGGCAGTTGGAAAACAACGAATCCGAAGCCAGAGATAGCAGCAATACGGGCGAGAAATACGTTATGCAATAATAACCTGGTTCCGCTTTGTCGCATGATGAGAACGTGGAAATCAACATGGGGTGTCCCGATCAAGGGGTTGTTGATTGACACGTTAGCGTATCAGTTTATTGATACCTGGTCGCATAAAGATAAGTCCTACCTCTATTATGACTTCATGTGCCGAGATTTTTTTCGCTACATGGCCGACCAGAGTAAAACTCAGGAATATTGGAAAGCGCCGGGCAGTGGCCAGTACGTCTACGGTAAGGACCGTTTTCAGTATAGAGCAACGCGCTGCTACAACATCGCGCTTGAAGCGATAGAACATGAAATGGCTACTCCAAAACGAGAGTATTCTGCCAAGAAAAAATGGAGAGAGATCTTTGGTACAACATTCCCCAGCTGAAGCAGAGCCGAAGCAAGTTCTAGACGGCCAAATCAGGGAGACCTTCGGGCGCGTCGTCTACTCCCATAAGACTCATGAAAAATGTGCCGATATCTTGTTGTTGCGACTATCTCGGATTAAACTCTTGCAAATTGTACTATCGGCGATATCGACCTGTGGGTTCCTTGCCATCGCATTTGGCGCTGAAGGCTTGGGTACCTATTTAGGAGTGGTCATTTCCACTCTGCTGCTCGCACTTAATACCTATACCAAAGATTATGATCTCGGAGAGCTTGCCCAGAAGCACAAGCAGGCGGCGAACGATCTATGGATTATTCGAGAAACCTATCTGTCGTTGATCGCGGATATATCAGCGGGTGACATTGAAGTGTCTAGTATTCGGGAGCGGCGCGACGAACTGCTTGAGGATCTCCACAACGCCTACACGGGTAGCCCAGCGACAAACTACAAATCATATCGAAAAGCGCAAGTTGCGCTTCAAAAAATGGAAGACATGACGTTCTCGGACGAGGAGTTAAACGGCTTCCTGCCGAAAGAACTGCACCGCTAATATCAGCGCGGTTTTGGCCAATAACCGACGCGCACGCACCACGTCTATAGATTTGTGTGAAGGGCATCTATTGGCCGGGTTTCCGCGGTTCAAATGAAACTTCCGCGTAGCCTCTGACCGTCCGCTTGTAGGCGATACCGGCCGATCGATTACTAGGGTCTATGACCGTCAATCTTAGTGCTGTGGCGAAATGGCTGAGCTGAAATGTCTGGGTAAACGTCGTTGACCCCCCTCAGCGTCACCGGTCAAGCAGGGCATTCTCGCTAAGTAATTGCGATCGTACCGAGTCGTCGTGGCAACGACTCTTTAGAGATACTTTTTGAACCTGCTGGCAGTCAGTGCGACGGTCAAGCCCAGTAGTATGGCGAACGGCAGCACGATGAACGCGGGGTGTAGGCTGACCGGCAATGCCAGGTAGCAGATCCACGATGTCAGTGCGAACGGCCAGACGCTCTTCTTGGCGTAGTGGTACAGGTACGAGCTCTCGCGGCCGCCGCCCCAGCGGCGCAGGTCGCGCTGCACCAGGCCGTCCACCAATCCGACGATAGCGAGCAGAAGGAACACGGGTGTAGCCAGGCACAGCACCGCGAGGCGGACGGCGAAAACCTGAATTGTCTGCACAGCGGCGATGACGAAGGGGCCCACGTTCCGATATAGATGCCGCAGGCTGTCGGACCAGCTTTCATCGTGCGATGGCGGTCGTGACAACGACTGGTGCAGTCGGTGCAGTCCGGAGCGCTCGAACAGCAGTTCGCGGATACCTTCAGCGAATCCGGCGGCGAAGCGCGCCGGATCGGGACTCATGATACTCACCGGGAAGTCGCGATCGAGGTAGGCGATCTCCTGACGCAGCATTGTGCGGCTGTGCTCGAGGCCCTCTTCGGGCCACCAGTACACCATGCCAATGCACTCGACGACGATGGACACCACCAAAGAGAGCAATAGCCAGCGGATGGCGCTGCCGATGCGTGCGAGCGCGCGGGCGATGACGCCGGGTCGTGCGCGCTCCGGTGCCCGTTCAGTTGGCGGAGCGCGACGGGTCACCGCTTTCTGCCGGCCGACTCGGCGTGTTGCTGGCCGCGTCGATCCACCAGTCATCGCGCTGCCGATACCAGTGGTCGTTAGTCACATAGGTGCGGGCCATCTCGCTCGCGACCCGACGCAGCGACGGTGGCAGGGTCTCATCACGGATCGGCTCGGCGAGCGGCATGCGCAGTTTCCACAGCTGACCGCCGGCGAGCATGGCGAACGCCTGGCCCTTCGGCAACGTGACCAGCTCGGAGACGGTCAAGAGAGTCGTCTCCGAGACACTGATGCGATCCTCGTTCCGTGAACGGAAATCAACCCCGGACCCTGGCTCCGAGGAATCGTCGACGCCGGAGACGCTCATCAACGTCAGCACCTCCACGTTCGGCAGCTGATCGGTCAGCATGCGCGCCGTCGCCAGTTCCTTGACGCGCAGCATGATCATGGAATTGAAGTTGCCAGCCACCTGCCCTGCCTTGGCGCGGTTGCCGAGGCGTGCCTCGACATCCGACCAGGTCTGCGTGTAGGCGGTCACCTGGAAGCCGGCGCCGCCTGCCTTGTTCAGCAGTGGCACGAACTCCTCGCCGATCAGTTCGTTGAACTCATCGGCGTGCAACGACACTGTGGGAGTCGCACCTACATCACCGTCGATACCATGCTTGTAGATGTGTCCCGCCACGGACACCAGATCGGCAAACATCGAGTTGCCCACGGCGCTGGCGACGGTGGTATCGCTAAGCGCATCGAGACCGACGTAGACGATGCCCTTGTTGCGGATCACTTCCATCCACTCGAGCAGCGGTCGGGTATCGCTCGTGCGCTCGAGATCCGGCGACAACAGCGCCGCGATCGGGCCGGTGGTCAGCTTCTCGAGCAGCGGGCCGGCCGAGCTGACTATCTTGTCGAAGTAGGTGCGGTCGTACTTGAAGGCTGACAGCAGCCCATCCAGCACCGGTTCGTAGATGGCATTAGCCTGCAGATAGCGCATCAGCGCAATGGCCTCCGGCCGGCGGCCACGCTGCGCCGACGGCACATTGCGGCCGGTGGCGCGCTCACAGAGCTCGGCGATTGCTTCGGCCCAGTTGTCCGGACCGCATCGCGTGAGGAGTTCGCGTGCGTATTCGATGAACAGCGGTTCGATGTCGTTGATGTAGCGCCGCACCTTGTCGTAGTCAGGCCGCTGACCCAAGGCCACCAGTGCACGGGCGATGATATTGACGAAACGCCACGCAAATTCCTTGAAGGCGGCCGAGTTGCCCTCGCGCGGTAACTGGTTGGCGATGCGCGTGGCGACCTCAGTAATACGCGAAAAGTTGCCGATGGCGTTGTAGCGTGCCGAGGCCTCCGGATAGCCAAGGTGGAACATCAGGAATTCATCCGCCCGGCCGTTGCGCCGGGCTTCCGCGTAGACTCGTTTGAGGAGCCCGGCATCGCCTTTGGGGTCGAACACGATTACGACGTCGCCGCGTCGAATGTCCTGCGCGATCAACAGTTCCGCGAGCCGGGTCTTGCCGACGCGCGTGGTGCCGAGCACCAGCGTGTGGCCTACGCGATCATCGAGATCCATCCAGACGTCCTGCTCGAGCAGGCCCACGGCATGGATGGCGCTGTTGCCGCCGAGCGACGGTCGCGGCGCGAGCGGATTCCACCAGCTGCGCTGTTGCAACACCGTGGCGACCCAGTGCAACAGCGGTCGGCACTCCCACTCGACTTCTTTGCGTCGCGCCCAGCGATAAAGCCGACCAGGCTCGACGTAGTGCTGCACCTCCGGTCGCAGCGTGTCGCGCAAACGCTGCGTGTGTGTCTGCGTCCAGCGAAATCCGCGACCCAGGAACAGCTGCTTGCGGCTCATCGGTACCTGCTGCGAACGCAAGGCATAGCGCGGCAGGCGTTTCAGGCGGCGGCGATACGCAAGCACACGATAAGCTTGCCGCGCGCGGATCGCGGCGAACAAGAGCAGCATCGTGCTGACCGCATAGGCGAGATCCGTCGGCATCATCAGTGCCCACGGTGCCATGGCGGCGATCGTTGCTGTGGCAACGGCCACTAGTACCGACCACAGTTCCACGGGCGGCCGCAACAGCGCATCGATTGCATAACGACTCATTGCCAGAGTCGGCCCTCGGTGACCGCCACCGGGTAGTGCTCGATGCCGAGTGCCTGCGCGATGTCGGTGCCCGACGCCGGTAGCAGCGACAAGCCATCTGCCAGTGTTCGCATTATTTGCACATCCTCAATACTGTGTGCCTCGACCAGCATGCCGACAGCACCGAGCCGTTTGAGCATCGCTCGATGCTGCTGCAACCAGCGTTGCGATCGGGTATCGGCACCGACGAGAAAGAATGGTCTCGTGTAGGGCTGCACGTACGGCCGGCCCGAGACGATACCGGGCGTGAGGCCGGGGGATAAAATCGGCAGTATTGCCTCAAGCTCGGCGGCGCCCAGGGACGCACCCTCCTCGCGCTCTGGTTCCTGGTCGCGGCGCGCGGCGCGTAACGGGCCCAAGAGCGGCGCTAGCGGCTTGGCGTCGCCGCTGTCGTAGATGACGGTGAGTTCCGCGGCGGCATTGGACACCACTGTCAGCACGGCGAGGCCGGCCGCCAGGGACGATGCGCGGAGCGACGCGCGACGGCGAACCATCAGGAGGCGCCCGTGACGTTGCGCCAGTGGGCGATGACCCGCTCACGGTAGCGACGTGCGCGCTGCTCGTTCGACGGCGCGTGGTAGCAACCGACGCTCGCCCACCAGTCTTGCCGCTCGCGATAGCAACGCTTCAGGATGCCGGCGGCGACGCTGAGGTTGTGGTGCGGATCGAGCGCACGCCAACTGGAGCCGAGTGCCTCGCCGTGCCAACGCCAGTTCACTTGCATCAGGCCGATGTCCACCGACGATTGGCCGTTGGCGAGTGACTGGTGCAGCGCGAGCCACGCTGCTTCACGTGAGTCGAAGTACGCGCCTCGTCCGGCAATGTTCAGCGTCCACGGCCACGGCCGGTGCCCCGTATCGACCTGTTTGCCGCTCTCAGTGAGCGCGATGGCATAGAAGAGTTCGGCCGGGATGCCGTGGCGCGCTGCCGCGTCGCGATAGGCCGCGGGCACACTGCCCTGCCCTGCGGCGACGGTGCATAACAGCGACAATCCCGCGAGGCACGCCGCCTGGACGCTGTGCGTTCGCATCAGAGCTCAGCGTAGGCGAGCCGTTCAATACGCTCGCCGCGCCGCCGGAAGAGTGCCGGGCGTTCGGTAACCGCGGGACCGATCTCCTCGAGCAGGCCGCCGTCGCGATTTAGGGTTACGCGACGCTCATGCACCCAGTCGGCCTCGATGCCCTGATGCTGCGCCCACGTTCGGATCGCGGCATCGTCCGCTATCTCGCCGGTGATGTAGATGTCCACGCCGGCGATGTCATCGAGCCGCTTGATGGCCCTGGCAAGCGCGGCATTGCAGCTCGGGCAGTCGAGCGGTGTGAACATCAGCAGCCGGTCGCCGGATTGCAGCGCGCGATCGGTCTTGCTCCGGGAATCGAGCCGCGCGACATCGATCAGCGCCTGCGTGCCGAACAGCTGCTCATGTGCCGCGTCGTAGGCACGCTGGAAGGCAAGAATCCGCTCGGCATCGGCGCGCATCGCGCGCGCCCAAACCTCCGCGTAATGGCGCCGTTCGCCCGCATCGCGGGCGTGTATACCCAGCACTTCGATGGGCGACAGGTTCGCCGGACTCACGCTACCGCGGATGCCCTGCATCAGGGACTGGTAACGCCGCCACTCGGTCTCCGAGAGTTCCCAGACTTGCGCTTTCGCGCGTGCTGAAGCTGTGAGCGGTGTGACTTGCGTATCGCCCTGCTCATCGTTTGTTATCGCGACGTCCGTCGACGATTCGGTCTGCGTGACGGCCGGTGCACTGGCGGCGAGCAGTACACCCAGCAGCAGGGTGCGGGCGCTATTCACGATCGCAAGCCGCCGCGTTATCGCTTGTGCCATCGGCACGCTCGAAACTGACGCGGCGGTACAGCGTATCGACCACCGGCCGGTACGCTGAGCCGGCCAATAACGTCAGCGCGTGCCGCACGGTAACGGCGCCAAGCCTCCGCTGGGAAGCAGGCAAGGGCTGCGCGAACAGCAGCGCCTCGCACGGGCCGGGTGCCGCTGGCAACTGGTAACCGGTTGGTTGCAGCAGGAAGCGGATCGCCTCGCCAACCGTTGTGATGTCATCGGGGAACTGCGGCGTGATAACCGCGCCCAGTGCATCGGCCGGTGCGGTATCCGGTGTCAGCATCAGCGACTGGTAGCGGCCAATGCGTATCGAGTCGGCCAGGATGCCGTGGCTTGTCAAGAGCAGTGTCGTGACGATGCCGAGCCGCAAGCTTGGCGG
>CAZLNH010000192.1:0-3186 GCA_964560775.1 uncultured Woeseiaceae bacterium
TGTTTTACGTTGTGCGTCTAAGCGAAGGCATTGTGGTTCTGCATGCGTTCGAGAAGAAGACGCAACGCACGACGAAGTCTGATATCGAGCTCGGCAGGCAACGATTGAAATCAAGATAGCAGGATAATGAAATGACAAGTGTAACGAGAGGCAATGTGTTCGAGGATCTCGGTTTTTCGCCAGAAGAGGCTGAGCGGATGGCGCTGCTGGTCTTTCTTGGCGAGCAGATTCGGACATTCATTAAGCGCAACAACCTGAGTCAGGCAAAGGCCGCCGTTTTCTTTGGCGTTCAGCAACCAAAAATCAGCAAAATCCTGAACGAAAATTTGGAGGGCATGAGCATCGACTACCTGGTAAAGATGGTCGCTCAAACCGGCGGCAAGCTGAACTATTCGTTTCGACAACCTCGCAAGATGTCACGCAAAGAAGTTCAAGCGCAAATCGAGGCGGCCGTACTCTTATAATTGCGGACCCGGCGCCGTTACTCTGCGTCGAATCCCGTCTCTGGTTGCGGCCTGCCATTGGGCTGCTAAACTGTCGACGGATTGATTCCAAAACCCATTGCAGCCATTCAGAGTATTCGGGTCAGACGGCGGATTTTGTGGGCGGCTAAAAGCACTCGAAGTCCTCATCACCGAGCGGCCGACAATGATCAGCCCAGCCGTAGGCGCGCCAGTACTCAACAAGGTTCAGTTCAGTGACGAGCTTCTTGAATTCCGGTAGTTGTCGGACTTCCGACATGACGGGATACCAAAGCGCAGCCATGCGAAGTGTGGTGGCTCGTACATCTTCGCCTTTGACCTTCAGTGCGAATTGCGGATCGCCGAAATACGCCGCCACCATTCCGAGGTCGTGAAGCTTTCGAATCCATTGCAAATTTTCATCCCCGTGAATGTCCCGCAGCATGGACAAGATTCGCTCGGGCGAATCAAACTCGGCCAGCACCGGGCCATAAAGCGCGACAAAGGCAACAAACGTTTCCGGCATCGCGCGAATTGCCGCCTTGAGCTTTTCCGGGTCGGCTTCGTTGAACGCTATATCGATATTATCTTCACTACGGTCGGGTTCAGTCTGCAAGTCAGCAATTTCTTTTGCTTCGGCAAGTCGCCCTTGAGCCACTTTTATGTGCTTGGACCAAAGGGTAGGACGTCCGCCCAGTGGCTCCAGGCTTTGAGCAATACCAATTTGCTTTTGCGCGTTTTCCGTGCGGCCGCTGCGTATTAGCGTCCAGGCATACTTTTCCACGAGTAAACGATCCAACAGCAGCTCCATTGACCGCAGATGACTTTGCTCCGCGCCGATCCAGTCGAAGCGGGCCTCGCGAGCGCCTGCCAGCATGGAATGAGCGGTGGCCGACTCAGGGTTGAGCTGCATCCCACGAAGTACCAGAGGGTAGGTCCGATCCACGATTTCCGATGCCTGCTGCGGAATGACATCCCACGCCGTGGCAAGTGTCAGGCCACCCAAAAACGACCATGCCGCCGCATAGTTCGGGTCGAGCTCCACGGCTCGCTCCAGCATCCGGATCTTTGTTTCCAGGGCCAACTTGGTCCAATCGTGAGTCTGAGTCTGCAGATAAAGCTCATACGCCTCCACATTTCGCGTGCCCGCCCCTCGAAACGCGTTGATTGTGCCGACTCCGAGTCGCACTCCCAGGGCCCCGGCAACCGACGTTGCAATCTCTTCCTGCAACTCGAAGATATTCTCCAGCTTGCGATTATAGGATTCAGACCAGACTGTGAATCCTTCCGCCGCATGAGTGAGTTGAGCGGTGACTCGAACATTGCTGCCCTCTTTGCGGATGCTTCCCTCGATAATCGACTCGACATTCAGGACCTCGCCAATTGTCTTGCTGTCTTCTTGAGCGTACGCGATCGAGGATGTCCTGCCGGCAACACGGAGGCCGTCCAGCCGTTGCAGTTCAAGGCGCAGTTCATCCGCGATTCCGTTTCCTAGGTACGCCTGGTCACCCGCCGGACTAATGTCCTCGAAGGGTAAGACGGCAATCGACCTGACATCATGTGGCCACGCCAGGTAGAAAATCACGGCCACGGCGAAAACAAGTCCGCCAAAAAGGGCGAGAACGACGGTTGTTCGACGCCTGAGTCTCGTACCGGATTCGATGCGTGGAAAGGAGCTATCTTCGGCTTCGGGCGTTATTCGGGACTCGCGGAGATTTCTGACCGCCACGGATAGCCGATAGCCTTTCTTCGGAATGTTCTCGATATAGGGCCGGGTATCGTCCAGGCTGGAAATCGCGTTACGTAGCTCGCCGATACTGTTGTACAAAGTACCGTCGGTAACGACTTTTCCAGGCCACAACTTGTCGAGAAGTTCCTCGACGCTGACCACTTGGCCCTTATTTGAAGCCAGATAAACCAGAAGCTCCATAACCTGGGGGCGCAAGTTGATGGACCTTAGATTCCGGCTGATCTTGCTCATTGCCGGCTCTACGAGCAGGTCACCAACTATCAAAGGGCAGTTGCTTTCTTCAGACATCATCACGCCCCAGAATTATCCAAGTCCTACTTTCCCCTTCGCAAGTCGTCCCCTGTTTCGAATCTGCATCGTCTCCCAGACGACCTGGATTCGAGGTGACCGCCGCTCTGTCCGCTGCAAGACTTGAGCCTTCGGCAATCCCTGGTGGTTCACTGTCTGATATTGGCGCTACGACTTCTATATTAGCCGTATCAATGCGAGAAGTTGCAGTTATTGAAAATCTTGCGATACCGCGACTCGAACTAACACCCACCGCACCCGAGACTCCTATTGACAGGTGCTGGACCCATCCAGGAAATTTATCTGCTTGACACACAGACTGAGGTAATATCGCTGCGATTGAGAAGATAGGGATTGATGATGTCTGCAACACAACTCTCTGCTCACCCGTTGCACCTGGGGCTCGGCGCGACTGCCGAGATCGAGCCATTGTTTACCGGCGAACTGTCGTGGTACGAGGGCTATGGGCGGCGGCATGGCGACGATGGTTACGAAGGCCGATTGGTCAGCATGCACTCCTTCACCGAGTCCTGGGGCATGTGGGAAATGCATCCGCACGGCAGCGAAGTGGTTCTTTGCATCGCCGGCTCCATGACGCTTTTGCAGGAGAAGTCCGACGGCTCTGTCTCGACGACCGAACTCGGACCAGGACAATACGCAATTAATGAGCCAGGTACGTGGCACACT
>CAZLNH010000193.1:0-5675 GCA_964560775.1 uncultured Woeseiaceae bacterium
TTACTGCAAGTGCTTCAGCCGTCGCCCATGCGGGCGTGGATCGGCTCAAGACATAGCAAGGGACAAGGGGGCGACTTTCGGTGCATTCCGCCGTACCATGGCTGTTCCCGTCATCCTCGGGGCAATGGTTCAGACAGACCCCGGGTGATCCAGCGCTGGCGCGTCATCGTGGCGGAACCGGCGCACTACAGGAGCCACACATAATGAGCAAGAATCAGATCGTCGGCATGGCGCTACTGGTCGTTGGCGCCATACTGCTGTATTTCGGCTACCAGGCATCACAAAGCATGGGTGAGCAGGTTGTTGAATCATTTACCGGCCGCTTTACGGACTCCACCACCTGGTATTTCGTGCTCGGTGCGGTCGCCATCGTCGTCGGACTCGGACTGACGGTGTTCAGACGCTGAACTCGTGGCGGTGCGGACGGTCTGTTTCTGAAACGACGCTGCTTCGGGACAGCCCGGGCCCGCACGCTTTCTGTTATTGAAACCAACCTAGAGGTTCTTTGTGGCTTACATTCGCCCGATCACCACGCTGTTGCTTGCTTCAGTCCTCGCCGCCTGCAGCGGCACCGACAATGACACCGTGACACAAGACACAACCGTCGCCGCCGAGGACACTATGAAAACCGATGAACGCCGCGACGCTGATGGCAATCCGCTCTTGTCGCCGTCGACCCTGCCGTTCCGGATGCCGCCGTTCGACCGCATCACGGACGAACATTTTGTCCCGGCAATGGAACTCGGCATGCAGGAGGAGTTGGCCGAAGTCGACGAGATTGCCAACAACGACGACCGGCCGACGTTTGAGAACACGATTGTTGCACTGGAACGAAGTGGCCAGACGCTGTCCCGCGCCAACCGGATTTTTTCCGCATTGGACAGCGCTGATACCAACGATGCGCGACAGGCAATCGAGCGGGAAATGTCACCGAAGCTCAGCGCACACCGTGACACGATCCGCCTGAATGCGGATCTGTTCGGCCGGATCGAGATGCTGTACCAGCAGCGCGAGGATCTCCAACTGGACCCGGAGCAATTGCGGCTGCTCGAGGAATACTATCGCGATTTCGTCCGCGCCGGTGCACGGCTCTCCGATTCGGAAAAGGATCGCCTGCGTGAGATTAACGGTGAGCTCGCTAGGCTCGGCACAGAGTTCTCACAAAATGTACTGAAAGAGGTCAATGCTTCGGCGATCACCGTCGATTCGGCCGCGGAGCTCGATGGCCTCAGTGACGCCCAGATCGAGGCAGCAGCCGACGAGGCCGCTTCGCGCGATATTGATGGCTACGTGCTGACGCTGATGAATTACAGCAGCCAGCCGCAGCTCAGTGAGCTGAATAACCGGGCTGTTCGCGAGAAACTGATGCAGGCGTCGCTGGCGCGCGGCTCGCGCGGCAACGAATTCGACAACCGGGGCATCGTCGCGGAGATCCTTGGCCTGCGCGCGGAAAGGGCACAATTACTCGGTTATGAGACGCATGCCGATTATGTGCTCGAGGAACGCACGGCTGGCACCGTTGCCGCCGTTGACGACATGCTGAGCCGGCTCGCACCCATCGCTGTCGCCAATGCCCGGAAGGAAGCTGCCGACCTGCAAGCGGTCATCGACGATACGGAGGAATCACCATTCACATTGCGCTCCTGGGACTGGCCGTATTACGCGGAAATCATTCGCCAGCAACGCTATGCTTTTGACGAAAACCAGATAAAGCCATATTTCGAACTCGACAGCGTACTGTTCAATGGCGTTTTCTACGCCGCCGAAAAACTTTTCGGACTGACATTCGAGGAACGCACCGACCTGCCCGCCTACCACCCTGATGTCCGGGTCTTTGAAGTATTCGACCGCGACGGCGAGCACCTCGCACTTTTCATCGGCGACTTTTATGCACGTCCGTCGAAGCGGGGTGGCGCGTGGATGAACTCATATATCGAACAGTCAAAGCTGTTCGGCGACCAACCCATTGTCGCCAACCACCAGAACATCCAGAAGCCGCCCGAAGGCGAGCCGACGCTGATGACCCTCGAAGAAGTCACGACAATGTTCCACGAGTTCGGCCATGCTCTCCACGGCATGTTTTCCGACGTGACCTACCCGAGCTTTGCGGGCACTTCGGTGCCGCGGGACTTTGTCGAATACCCGTCGCAGGTCAACGAGATGTGGGCGACGTGGCCGGAAGTGCTCGCCAATTATGCACGACACTACGAAACCGGGGAGCGGCTCCCGCAGGACCTGCTGGATCGCGTCATTGACGCCGAGAAATTCAATGAAGGTTACAGAACCACTGAATACCTGGCCGCCTCGATTCTCGACCTGTGTTATCACACCAGGACTCCGGACGAGATACCGTCCGCCGACGACATCCTCGAAACCGAAGCAAGCTGCCTTGAACAGGCCGGCATTGCATACGACCCGGTTCCGCCACGTTACAGGACCACGTATTTCTCCCACATCATGGGCGGCTACTCCGCTGGGTACTACTCCTACATCTGGAGCGAAGTGCTGGATGCTGACAGCGTAAAATGGTTTAAAGAGAACGGCGGGCTGACGCGCGAGAACGGTGACCATTTCCGGGAGACGTTGCTTTCAAAGGGCGCGACCAGGGACGCGATGCAACTGTTCCGTGACTTTGCCGGCCGGGATCCGGATATCCAGCCATTGCTGGAACGCCGCGGATTGGTGATCGACGACTAAGGTTGCGTAAGCTGTGAAGAGTACCGGTGCGGACCTAAAGGCTAGCGGGCTCCGTCCCCGCACGTCCGGCTGACCGGCTCCGCAGTTGGAGCCACACGGAACATCTTGCGATAGACAACCTTGTCGTCGCCGGGTGCATAGAAATTCCGCACGACCTCGTGAACCTCGTAACCCGCGCTCTCGTAAAAGCCCCGCGTCGGCCGGTACTGCTCGCGGCCGGACGTATCAATAAAAATACTGACAGCACCCTGCGCCCGCATGCGACGTTCCGCCTCGTCTATCAGCTCACGGCCAAGGCCGTGCCGCTGGTACTGCGGTGATACGGCGATCCAGTAAAGATCAAACTCACCCTTGCGTGCCGGTATCGGGCCGAAACAGGCATACCCGCGCAGTCCCGTGTCCCCGCCTGGCGCGTCGGCAAAAATAAATTCGTAACCCGATGCCACGCCGAGCACCAGTGCCTCGTCGACCAGTTCCACGGCAATGCGCTGTTCGTCGACGCTGAAAAAGCCGGTTGACGCCACCAGGTCCAGCACTGCCTGCCGGTCTGATGCCAGCAGTTCGTCGCGCCAGTTCATGGGCGCTTCTTTGGAGCAGGCGAGTCACCGGACAGCGTGTCCCACAGGCCCGTGAAGAAATGCCGCGCATTGACGCCGAGCGTCTGCGTCCGGTAACCGCCTTCCTGCACGACCAGTGTCGGCAGCCCAAGGCTGCCTATCCGGCGGCCATTGTTGCGGAAGTCCCGCGCCATCAGGCGAAACGACCCGGTCGGGTCGCCTTTCGCGGTATCGAGGCCGAGTGAGACGACCAGCATGTGTGGTGAAAACTTGATAATCCGCGCGAGTGCCTTGTCAAGCTCGCGGCCGTATCGCTCGCCGTCAATATTCTCCGGCAGCGGCAGGTTCAGGTTGTAGCCACGACCGTCGTCTTCTCCTTTCTCATCATCGAACCCGGAGAAGTACGGATACGTCTGGCGCGGGTGCCCGTGAATGGAAACCGTCAGGACATCGCGGCGGCGCCAGAAAATGTCCTGCGCACCATTGCCATGGTGGTAGTCAATATCGAGTATGGCGATGCGCCCGTGCGCGGACAGGTAGTGCGCCGCGACCGCCGCCGAATTGAAATAACAGAAACCACCGAACGCGGCATGTTCGGCGTGATGTCCGGGTGGCCGCACCAGCGCGTACGCCGCCCGGCTGCCATCCAGCAGGCAGTCCGCGCCGGTCAACGCGCAATCGACTGCGCCGAGGGCTGCCTTGTACGCGTTCGAGTTCAAAGGTGTAAATGTGTCGATGCAGTAATAGCCGGCCCGCAACGGCAGCTCTTTGGGCGGCCGTGCACGATTACGGATCGGGAAAACATACGGGTAGACTGAACTGCCCGGCTCGACGTTGGCGCATGCCTTTTGCAGGAAGCGCACGAAGTCACGATCGTGAACCTGCTCGATGTGGCTCAGTCCGAAATGCCGCGGTGCCTGCTGTTCGAACAGTGTCGTGCGTTTGAGCTCCTTCATTATCGACCGGATACGCACCGGTGCTTCAACATAGCCGCGGTCGTTGACATGGTGAATCGCATGCAGGTCGTTGACGATCAGCGCAATCGAGCGCTTGCGAGGCGCCAACTCGGCGGCCGCCGCCGGACCCTTCACGTATTGCGGTTCGCGTAATTGCACCGGGTCATCGCGAAGGGACCTGACGACCTTGTCGATGTAGCCCGGCGGACAGACATCGCCATACTTCCGCTCGAGGATCGCTCTGACAATTTTCTTCGCGCGGTTCTTCGACAACACGTTGCTGCGCTGCCCGAGATTGTCAAAAACAAGGTACGGCGGGTCCGTGTCCGACGCCTCCAGCGGCGTTTCGTAGGCCGTGTTGGCAATTGGCCGCGCGCCGAAGCGTTCGTAGAATTTCAGCCGCGCCGCGTTCTGCCGCCGGATGGCAGGGTCCGGCGAAAGGACAGGGTCGTCCGGCAGGCACTCACAGAATATGCCAATGACGCCCAGTTGCGCGGCTTCCTCGCGCGCGCGCTCGTAGAGCGCCCCGCCGATACCACCGCCGGTCTCGCCGCGCCCGGCACAGACGAAGTCGAGAAAGCAGAACTTCAGATCCGCCGCATGCAGCAACAGCGCGAAGCCACGCACTGTGTTCGCGCCGTCGCCGGCAACCAGCAGTATTGAACGAAAGCGGTACTTGAGCGGATTGGCAAGCTGCGCCGGAAGCTTCGCTATATCCTTCTCGCCAAGCTGGTTGAACTGCACACGCAGCATCGCCTGGACCTGGCTCAGCAGCCGGCGGTTGGTCGGCGTCGTGATGTCATGCAGTTTGTGAATACGGAACATGATTTTTTGCAGCCGCGTGCCGGTACGGAGCTTTCAGCCCGCGCGGCGAAGTTCCGGCAATGCGGGACGCAGAGCGGCGTCCAGTATCGATGAAATCACCTGCGTATGGGACAGGCCCGCCTCCGCCGCCGCGGCAAGGAACCCGGCATCCTGCGTCAGGCACGGGTTTGCATTGATTTCGATAACCCAGGGCGTGCCCTGCCGGTCCAACCGCACATCAACTCGTGCGTAGCCGCGCAGTCCGAACAGTGACCAGCATTGCCGTGCAACCTCTTGCAGCGCATTACTGTCAGCACGATCCAGCACAGGGAAGCAGCGCCGGGTGTCATGGTACTCGGGCGCCGTGTCGTCCCATTTGGCGGCGTAGCCGACGATCCGCGGCTTGCCCGGCGGGTAGTCGACAAACAGCATCTCGGCGAGGGGCAACACAACCAGTTGGCCGTCATGTTCAAGCAGTGAAATATTGAATTCGCGGCCCTCGACGTAGCGTTCCGCAAACCACTGGCCGCCGTATATCCGGGCGCAGTCTCGCAGGCGGGCTGCCACTGCTGTCGGACTGTCGGTGACCGATGCGTCGTCGAGCCCGAGCGATGCATGCTCCCACAGCGACTTGACGATCCAGCGGTCACCGGTATTGGCA
>CAZLNH010000194.1:0-6189 GCA_964560775.1 uncultured Woeseiaceae bacterium
CAGCGGCACATCGACATACTGATACATGCCGGCATGATCCAGGACTCCACGAAAATCTGGTGGGACCTGCGCCCGAGCGGCCGTTTCCCGACGCTCGAAGCGCGCATCATGGACGTCTGCACGCGGCTCGACGATGCGGTCAGTCTCGCCGCTTTACTGAAATGCCTGATGCGCATGCTGTACCGGCTCCGGCTTGCCAATCAACGCTGGCGCGAGTACGCGCCGATGCTGCTCCGCGAGAACCGCTGGCGCGCGATGCGCTACAGCTTTGATGAGGGCATGATCGACTTTGCCAAGGGTACTGTCGTGCCGTTTGCAGACCTGCTCGATGAAATTCTCAACATGACCGACGAGGACGCGACCGCCCTCAAGTGCCAGAAGGAAGTGGCAGCGGTACACAATATCCTTAGCCGTGGCACCAGCGCGCACCGGCAGCTGAAGGCGCACAGCCTGGCCACCGCGGCCGGCGGCGATTCAGATGCCGCACTGGCGGCGGTGGTAGACACGCTGGTAGCGGATACCGCTGATGGTCTCTGAGGGCTGCTGCGAGCCGCGAAGAATTTCCGTCATCGCGAGCCCGAAGGGCGTGGCGATCTCGTTCCGTTTGGCAGAGTCAGTATCGGTGCGAGATCGCCGCGTCGCTGCGCTCCTCGCGAAGACAGCATCTTGCCCGGCCTGAACCCCTAAATCGCCAAAAAACCGGGACTTGCACCGCATACCTTCATCGCGTTATGCGGCACAGGTCTCAGCCTGAAATGAGTGTCCATTTTACAATCCCCGGATGTCCACGGACCTGAATCCCGACCCAAAGTGATGCTGTACGAGACGCTGCACCTGTTGCTGCCGACGTTGCTCGGATTCGCCGCCGTGATGTACGTCTGGCTGGCCATTCGAACGCTGAAGGTGACCGACAACAGCGCCGTGGCCTATCTGCTGTTCCTGATCGGCGCGATGGTTGCGGGCTCGGCATTCTCGTACAACATCGTCGATGAGCGTGTTTACGGTATCGGTCGTGTGCTGACGTTTTTCAGTGCCGGCTTCCTGCCGCTGGCCTTCTACAATATTTACCGCGAATACACGACCGGGCCGCCCCGGATCTGGGTGCTGGCCGTGCTGGCAATCATTCCGGTGGCATCGACGATCCTCGCTATTACCAATCCGTTGCACCAATTAATCTGGACGGTAGTTGAATCCGGCGGCAGCCAGCACTTCACCGATGCCACCGATCATGCCTGGTTCAACCGCGTGCACGCGCCGTTCGGCTATACGCTGTTCGGCTATTCGGTCATTGCGCTCTCGAGCCGCCTCAATACAATTGCCGTTGCCCACCGGAACACCATCATGCTGCTGGTGGCGTGCGCGACGTTGCCGTATCTCGTCAGTATCGCCAATACCTATTTCGGCTTTGGACCTTACGACTTTCCGTTCACATCACTGACATTGTCGTTGCTGCTGCCGGTCTTCTGGCTGGCCGGCAAGTCGTTGCGCTCATCGGACTTCAGCCCGCTCGTCTACCAGACGCTGCTCGAGCACATACGCGATCCGATCATCGTGCTCGACAAGGCCGATTGCATCGTCAGCGCAAACGCTCCGGCTCAGGAACTGCTCGAGGCGAACGAGCGTGAACTGATCGGCAGGAAGCTGTGGGAAGACTTCCCCGAGGCAAAAGCACTGCTCGACAACACGGTGACCACCGACCTTGCCCAGACGGTGCGCATGCGGCACGACCGCTATTACGAGGTGTACCGGGCACCATTGATCGGCCCGGCCGGGCAGGACCAGGGTACCGTGCTCGTCTGCCGCGATGTAACGCGGCGCAAGCTTGCATTGCGCGCGCTGGCGGACAGTGAGCAGCTGATCCGCTCGCTGGTCGAGAATTCATCGAACGGCATACTGCGATTCGCGCGCAATGATGAAGACCCGGAGCTCCGTTTCCGTTGTGTGTTCGCGAATCGGGCAGCAGAACGATTTCTGCGTTCGCGGCGCGGCACGCTCATCGGCATGCCGCTCGCCGAGCTCGACGCGCTGTCGCCCGGTAAACTCATTGCGCGCTTCGAGGAGGAGTCGACTCACGGCGCCTCGGTCAACTACGAAACACTGCTGGATTACGACGACCAGGAATGTTGGTTGCGCGTGGTCGGCGAACCGATCGGCGAGGACTTTTCCGTTACGCTGATCGACATCACGCAGCGCAAGCAGAACGAAAGCAGGATACTGGCCGATGCCCTGCGCGACCCGCTGACCGGCGTCCTGAATCGCCGTGGTTTCGAGCAGGAAGGAACAGCGCGTATTGCGACTTGCAAACAAGGTGCCGTGCTCTACCTGGACCTGAACCAGTTCAAATCAATCAATGACAGTTTCGGGCACCAGGCCGGGGATGCGCTGCTGAAAGCGTTCGGCCACCGGCTGGAATTCTGCCTGCGGCCGGAGGATGTGCTGGCGCGACTGGGCGGCGACGAATTTGCCATTGTCCTGCCCGGGGTCACGGTCGATGATGCCAAGCACGTGGCGGAGCGCCTGGTCGAAACGGCATCCGATGCCTACATCATCCAGGGGCAGGAAATTCACTGTGGGGCGAGCGTTGGCATCGCGCTGATGCCGAATCACGGCGACGAGCTGTGGCATCTCGTCAGCGTCGCCGACCAGGCGATGTACAACGTCAAGGCGATTGCCGATTCCGGCGCCGCGAATGATCGCGCGGCGTATGTCGAGGCCGCGATAGCGTCCTGACGGCTGCGCGCTGTCGTTGCGAGGCGCGAAGCGCCGTGGCAATCTCGTGCCGATTGGCAGAGTCAGTGGATTTACGAGGTCGCCACGTCGCTGCGCTCCTCGCGATGACGGGGTGGCTGCGCTGCTCGCGATGACGGTGCAGGTCAGGGCGTGTAGCGCACCACCCGTACGTCCGCGGCGTTCGGATCCACGGTGTCGAGTACGTAGATATCGACAACGTCACCATTGGCCAGGTCGATAGCAATCGGCCCCGCCAGTACCGTCTTCTCGCCGTTCGGTGTCAGCGACAATTCGTAATCGCCCGCGACCAGTTGCGACAGCCCGCTCGTGAACATGAACGGAATGTTGATCGAGGACGGGTTGTTGTCAGCAACAGACTCGCCGGCCTCGAGCAAGTAAATGTCTACGGTGTCGAAGTTCGAGGCGGCGTGCGTGAAGGCGATGCGCGCGCTGGTCGAGAACGGCCGCCGGCCGCTGGCGGAGCTGATAAATACCGGCTCGTCGACCGGGCCTGCCAGCGTGCGATTAAAGTGCCCGCCGGCAATATTCGTAAGTTCTTCCTCGGCCAGGATGGCGCCCATGTTGCCGGCCGCTGTCACCGTATAGTCGACGGCGCCAGCCTTAACCCCGATATCCGGTGTCAGCTCGCCATGGGCCAGGCCGGCGACCAGCGGCGGATTGAAGCCGCCGTCTTCGGCAATGTCGATGTTGCCGAGCCCGAGAGAGGCGTGCAGGAAGCGCACCTCGGGCGGAAAGCGCGGATCCGGCAGCTCAGTTGCCGCGCCGGTGTTGCTGACCAGCCTGACATTCAGGTCGCCGGTGGTGGACGGGTCGGTGTCGAACAGCACCAGTGTGTCGGTCATTGCCGCGTCGTAGGTGCGGGTAGTCGACGTGTACAGGGTAGTTTGCGGGTCACCGGCAGGCGTCAGGATCAGCACGTAGTCGCCCTCCGGAAAATCGGCGGCGTCGAGCCGTTCGCCGTTCGCCAGCGTGCCGACGGCATTGCCGGCCGCTGGTGCCGTGCCGGGCGCCGCAAAGTAGACATCGACCGGTCCTGCGGCCGGGCTCAGGTGCGCAAAACCCAACTCGAAGACGGTTTCACTGCCATCCCACTGGCGTTCTTCCGTGTCCCACAACAGCATGTCCGGGTTGTCGACGCTGCCGGTAAATACGAATACGTAGTCCCGCTCCGGCTGCACGTCGACGTCCATGCTGACGAGGCGCCGCCGTTCCGATTCACCCGGTACCTGCACATCGAAGTTGATCGTGTAATTGAGGTCGTCAAACTCCTGTACCGCTGTTGATGACTTGAACGCCACGTTGCCGAGGTTGCGCTCTTCGAGGAAGAACTGGATTTCCGGTGCCGTGACGCTGGCATTGATGGCGCTCAAATCGGCCTTGCCGGTGGCCTCTTCGAGGGAACTTTCGGCGCAGCCTGTGGCCAGCAGACAGACGGCGAGGGACAGCAGGATTGGACGGTGGGTAATGGTCATGTGGGGTCTCGGTATGCCTGTGGTGCGACCCGGCGACGCCGCGCGAGTTTCAATTTTCTCTCGCGGCGCGCCGGATGACGAGTAACTAAGGGGTATAACAACGGGTATCAGCCGGCCTTCTTCAGTTCATAGCCGTAGACGGATTTGACCTCGAGGAATTCGTTCATGCCGTGGGCCCCCCACTCGCGGCCGTTGCCGGAGGACTTGTAGCCGCCGAACGGGGCCAGCGCATCGAGCGAGGCACCGTTGATGTGCACCATGCCGGTTCGCAGGCGCGCAGCGACAGCGCGAGCATGGTCCAGGTCCTTTGAGCTGACATAACCGGACAGGCCGTAGATCGTGTCGTTGGCGATGCGGATGGCCTCTTCCTCGTCGTCATACGGGATGATGACGAGCACCGGCCCGAAAATTTCCTCGCGCGCGATCATCATGTCATTGCTGACGTCGGTGAAAATCGTCGGTTTGACGTAATAGCCTTTCTCCAGCCCGTCGGGCCGTCCGATACCGCCGCAAAGCAGCGTCGCGCCTTCATCGATACCGGCCTGGATCATCTCCTGGATTTTCTGCCATTGCTGCTTTGATGCGGCGGGACCGATGTGCGTGTCCTCGCGGGTCGGGTCACCGACGCGTGCCTTTTCAGCGCGAGCCAGCGCGATGCGGTTGACGTCATCGAGGCGCGCGCGCGGCACCAGCATGCGCGTCGGCGCGTTGCATGACTGGCCGGTGTTGACAAAGCATTCGCTGACGCCGCCCGCGACCGCCTTGTCGAAATCCGCATCGTCCAGGATGATGTTCGCGGACTTGCCGCCGAGTTCCTGTGCCACGCGCTTGACGGTCGGTGCGGCGTTTTGTGCGACGGCAACGCCTGCGCGTGTCGAGCCGGTGAACGACACCATCGCAATGTCCGGGTGGCTGGAGAGCGCCGAACCGACCGTCGGTCCGTCGCCGTTGACGAGGTTGAAAACGGCGGCCGGTACGCCGGCCTCGTCGATGATTTCGGCGAGGATCATTGCATCGAACGGCGCGATCTCGCTTGGCTTCAGCACCATCGTGCAGCCGGCGGCCAGCGCGGGTGCGACCTTGACCGCAACCTGGTTCATCGGCCAGTTCCACGGCGTGATCAGTGCGCACGGGCCGATGGGTTCTTTCAGGATGCGGGTTGTGCCGAGCTGTTCCTCGAATTTGAAATCCTCGAGGACCTTGAGCGCCGCACCGAAATGCTGCGGGCCGCTGGCGGCTTGCGCGTGCTTTGCCAGTTTCCATGGCGCGCCCATTTCTTCCATGATTGCCGTCGCGATCTCGTCGTGGCGCCGCGCAAAAATATCGAGAATGGCCTTGAGCCATGCCATGCGTTCTTCACGTGTCGTGGCGGCATAATCGGGTGCGGCGCGTTTTGCGGCGGCCACGGCTTTGTCGACGTCGGCCGCGGAGCCCATGCTGATGCGTCCGCAGGGGGCTTCGGTGGCGGGATTGATGACCTCGTGCGGCTGCGGATCGACCGGATCGACCCACTGTCCGTCGATGTAGAATTGCAGCATGTCGCGCATGGGGGACCTCCGTGGAAACAGCCGCGCATGATAACGCATTCGGGTCGCCCCGGTCATTGCGAGCGCAGCGCGGCAATCTCGTGAATCCGGCTGAGCGGTGATCTGTGTGAGATCGCCACGTCGCTGCGCTCCTCGCGATGACCATTGTCCGCGGCGCGACAATGGCCATCGCGGGCGCGGGCCGATAGCATAGGCGGTGCCGGCGCTCTGCCGGCGATTCTGCAAGGGCTTGAGTTTTTTTATGAGCAACAACACGGATTTGCAGGCGCGGCGCCAGGCGGCGGTGCCGGCCGGCGTGGCCAACCTGCACCAGATATACGTCGAGCGCGCCGCGGGCGCGGAACTGTGGGATGCCGACAGCAAGCGCTACATCGATTTTGCCTCAGGGATAGCCGTCAATAACGTCGGCCATTGCCATC
>CAZLNH010000195.1:0-8399 GCA_964560775.1 uncultured Woeseiaceae bacterium
GCCTGAGCCGTGACAGCGATCACCGAACGACTGCGCAAACTGGACAATACGAGCCGCCAGCCGCTGTACCGGCAGGTGCAGAACGTGCTGCGCGAGGCGATCGCCGACCGTACGTTGCCGCCCAACGATGCGCTGCCCGCCGAACGTGACCTGGCCGCGGCGTTCGAGGTATCGAGGATCACGATCCGCAAGGCGATCGCCGGCCTGGTCGACGAAGGCGTGCTCGACACACGGCATGGGTCCGGCACGTTCGTGCGCTCGCGCGTCGAGAAGAATTTCGCGCAACTCAATTCGTTTTCGGAGGAAATGCATTCGCGCGGCCTCGTGCCCAGCAGCCAGTGGCTGAAGCGCACGGTCGGCCGTGTACGGCCCGAAGAGTCACTGACGCTCCGCGTCAGCCCGGGCACGCAGGTATACCGATTCCACCGTATTCGCCTGGCTGACGACGAGCCGATGTCCATCGAGTTTGCGACCATACTTGCGGAGTGCCTGCCGTCTGTCGACGCGGTCGATGATTCGCTTTATGCGGCGCTGGACCGCACCGGCAATCACCCGGTCCGGGCGTTGCAGCGACTGAGCGCATTGCTCCTTAACAAGGAACAGGCGGAATTGCTTGGCGCGGCGGAGAAGGACGCCGGATTGTTGGTGCAACGTGTCGGCTTTATCGATAGTGGCAAGGCCGTCGAGTTCTCACAATCCTGGTATCGAGGCGACACGTATGACTTCGTCGCTGAACTGAATACGTTGGGGGACCGCCGGTGACGGATGCCCTGGCACCCCCCACCCGCATGCACGCTGAGGCCGCTGAGGCAGCAGACGTCGTGCGCCGCCAGTCGGCGCGAAACGGCATGCGCTTTGCAGCGCTTGCCGCACGCCTCCGGGCGCGGCCGCCCAACCTCGTTGTTACCTGCGCGCGCGGCAGTTCTGATCACGCCGCAACTTATGCCAAATATCTGATCGAGCAGCATACCGGTGTGCCAACGCTGTCGGCCGCGCCGTCGATGAGTTCGGTGTACGGCAGCCGTATGCAATTCGGAAGTAGCCTGTGCCTTGCGATTTCGCAGTCCGGGTCGAGTCCGGACCTGCTCGCGACTGCACGTGCCGCTCGTGCGGGCGGTGCGTACGTCGTTGCCCTCGTAAACCAGGTGGACTCGCCGCTCGCCGCCATCGCGGACGAAGTTATAGATCTCGCAGCCGGTGATGAAAAGAGCGTCGCCGCGACGAAGTCGTTTATCGCGTCGATGGCCGCCGTCCTGCAGATCGTCGCCGCGTGGCGAGGCGACAGCGACCTCACCGCGACCAACGAACGCCTCCCGGCGCTCTTGTCCGACGCGTGGGGGCTGGATTGGTCCGCCGCGATCGGCGTGCTGACCAAAGTGCGCGGCTTGTTCGTCGTTGGCCGCGGCATCGGCCTCGGCATCGCGCAGGAGGCCGCGCTCAAGTTCAAGGAGGTTTGCGGAATTCACGCAGAAGCGTACAGCGCGGCCGAGGTGCTGCACGGACCAATCGCGATCGCAACGGCCGACTTTCCGGTGTTCCTGTTCGCGCAGGACGATGAGAGCGCCCCCGGTCTCAAAGCACTAGCCGCGGAACTGCTCGATCGCGGTATACCGCTGGTCACGGCCGGACTGCGGTTCGATGGCGGGCTGCGTCTGCCGACTCTGGAGGCGCCCGCCGCGATTCAGCCGCTGCTCGAGATCCAGAGCTTCTATCGCATGGTTAATACACTGTCGCTCAGGATCGGGCGCGACCCCGATCACCCCCCGCATCTCAGCAAGGTTACGGCGACCGTTTGATGGCGGCTGCGGCGACATGAGCAAAGCCATACTGACCAATTGCCGTGCGCTTACAGCAAACGGGCTTATTGACGACGCAACGATATCGGTAAACAACGGCCGTATCGACGCGATCACGCAGGGCGCGCCGGCGGGCGGAGCCTCCGCCACGGACCTCGGCGGACGTATGCTGCTGCCAGGCTTCATTGACATCCAGGTAAACGGCGGCGGCGGCATACTGTTCAATGAAACGCCAACCGTGACCGGCATCGAGCAAATCGGCCGTACGCACCGCCGCTATGGTACGACCGGCTTCCTGCCGACATTGATCAGCGACGAACTCGACATCGTAACCGAAGCGCTCGATGCAACTCGCGACGCGATCGAGCAAAGGATTCCGGGAGTTCTTGGCGTACATATCGAGGGCCCGTTCCTGAATCACGGCCGCCGCGGCGTCCACGACGAGCGTCGTTTGCGGCGCCTGACGCAGCAAATCGTTGAGCGCCTGACGCCGGTCGAGGGCGGCGTCACATTGCTGACCGTCGCGCCGGAAGCGGTCGACCCCCATACGATCCACTCGTTGACGACGCGCGGCTTCATCGTCTGCATCGGCCACAGCGACGCCAGCTACGAACAGGCGCGGCGCGCACTCGACCAGGGCGTTCGTGGCTTCACACACCTTTTCAATGCAATGTCGCAATTCAATAATCGTGAGCCTGGCGTGGTCGGCGCTGCGCTCGATGACGACGACAGCTATTGCGGCATCATTGTCGACGGCCATCACGTCAGCCCTGTCGCGCTGCGCATTGCGATCCGCTGCAAACCGCCGGGCCGGCTTATGCTGGTCAGCGATGCGATGCCGTCAGTGGGTTCTGACCTGCGTAGTTTTCTGCTGCAGGGGCGAACGGTTACCGTCGAGAACGGGGTTTGCAAGGATGCCGACGGCACGCTGGCCGGTACTCATCTCGACATGGCATCGGCGGTCCGCAATGTAATGCGCCTCGGAGGTGTTGGTTTCGCCGCGGCCGTCCACATGGCGAGCCGCAACCCGGCCGCATTCCTCGGATACGACGGCCGTCGCGGCACGATTGCCGTTGGCGCGGCCGCCGACCTGGTCGCGGTCGACGACAACCTCAATGTCACCGCAACGTGGATAGACGGTCGGTTGCTGTTCGAGGCGGACGCCACCCCGGGGCTCTAACGTGCCGGTGGCGGTCCCTGTTGGTCCTCGCGGCCTTCGCCGTTGCGGTATGGCTTTACCCGTCGCTGCGACTGAGGCAGTCCATTCCACGTGACTTGTGTCCGGTTCTCCGCGCCCCGTTCCCGGTACAGTGGGTGCATGCCTAGCCCGGATTTCATTGACTCACTGCCCGACCTGGTGCTGCTGGTGAAGCGCGACGGGTCCCCGGTTGCGTATGCCGGCGGGCGGGGAGTTACCGAGCTTGGCGGCCGCAGGGCGGGACCGGATAACGGTTTCGAACCGTCCTGGTCCGTGTCGACCGCCGCACTCGTCCGCAGGCTTGTGCAAAAGGCGATCGCCGACCGCTCCGCGGTGGAGGCGCGCTTTCGCCAACACGGGAAGCGGTACGAAATCCGCGTCAATCCGCAAAGTCCGGATCGGGCCATTTGTGTCATTCGCCCCGCGCTCGGCGACGGCGTCGACTGGACCGGCGAGTACCGGCAGTTACAGCTCGATCGTCGCGGTTTTCTGCGCCGCTTCAAGGAATCGATTTCCGTCGCCGCTCTTCGCGAACAACCGATCGCCGTTGCCGTGCTGTATATCGACGAAATCGAGGACATCGCGCAGATCATTACGACAAATGTCTCCGAACAGATCATGACAGCTGCACTCGCCAGACTTCCGGTGTGCGCGGGCGAGCCCGGCGACAACTCACCCCAGTGGTATCTCGGCCAGCTCGGGGAAAATCAGCTCGGCCTGGTGGTAAAGAGTGCGGATCGTGATGCCATTGAAGCACGCGTTGACGAGGTGTGCGCCAGCCTGCGGGAGCCGGTTTTTGTCCGCGACGCCGAATTTCGCCTGACACCTTACGCCGGGGTGAGCATACTGGGCGTCGACGCGTCGACCCCCCGCGTCCTGCTCGACCACGCGCGTGCCGCCGCCCAGGAATCGCGCCGTGCGTCCTCCCGCAACATCTACTTCTTCAGCGACACCATGCAATTAAGGTCGATCGCACGGATCGACATCGCGAACGAGCTTCGCGAAGCAATTGAGAGCCGGGCCATCCGGATCCGCTATGCCGCCCGGCACGATTTGCGAACAGGGCGCCAGGTTGCGTGGGTCGGCTATACCCGCTGGTTGCATCCGTTACGCGGAGAGATTCGCCCGATGGAGTTCCTGCGCGTGGCACGGGCGACCGGGCTCGCGATCAGCCTCTCGCGTTCTATCCTGGCGCAACTCCCACAGGACATCGCGGCGCTAAGCGCACGATCGGAGGCAGATGTACGCATATCGTTGGGCCCCCTGCGCGATCACGTCCTGCACGAAGATTTTGTCGCGGATCTGCATGGCGCCCTGGCAGACGCGGACGTACCTCCCGAGCGGCTGGAGTTGCGCGTCGCGGAAAAAGTGTTTGTTGCGCGGGATACTGCCGAATTCCGTTCATTGCAGCGGCTCGGCCTGCAATTCGTCGTGGACGAAGTAGGCCGGGATGCCGGCTCCCTTGAGGCACTCGCGCGAGCCCCGGTCTGGGGCCTGCAGCTTGATCGCGCCTGGGTACAGGCACTGCGCAGCGACCCCGTCGCCCGCAAGGTGTGCCGCGCCGGCATTGCCATGGCCACGGCGCTCTCGCTGACTCCCATCGCCACGGGCGTCGACGATGAACAACAGCGTGACGCGCTGCTCGAACTGGGCTGCCATTATGGGCTCGGCGATCTCTACGGCGACATCGACCTGGACGAAACCGCGCTCCCGACGGCGGCCGGGAAATCCGCGTAAGCCGCCCGCACACGCGGCGGGCCATCGCGCCCGCCTCCAATTTGACACGCTCATTATGAGAACTGCGTCACAAAACGTACGGCGCGAACGACGTCCGTGACCGGGTGGTTGGAGGCCGCCTGTAGTCAGATGGCAACACTGTTTTACCTGAGAGAAGAACGCCATGGAACGCCCGAAACGCGCGTCTCGATTGCTGGTCATCCTGTTTGCAACGATGGCGTCATTCATTGCAGCGGCGCAATCCGAAATGCCCGTGTCATACATTGTGCAAGGCACGACGCTGGAGGCGGCGCGCAACAGTGTCGGCCGCGTGGGTGCCGAAACCGGCCAGCAGCTCGGTATCATCCATGCCGTCTCCGCCAGGCTCACTACGTCGCAGGTTGCCCAATTGCGCGCGGATGCCGGCCTTCGCATCTACGCCGATCGCGCTGTCGTCACACGCGGGTTGTTTGATTTCCTGAACGACACGGTGAGCCTCGTGGAAGAGACCGTGGAAGAGACAACGAACGAGGTCAACTCGACGCTTGCGGAATCGACGCTGGTCCAGGAAACGCAGACGCTTGTCACGCCCATCGTCTCGACCGTCACGACCGAGCCTGTCGTGAGCATGCTCACCGAACCGGTCGTGGATCTGACCAGTTCGATCGCGAGCCTGGAAGACGGCAAGGGGGTCCTCGGACTCACGTTGCTGTACAAGACCAACTACCCGGGACTGATCGGCGCAGACTCGCTCCACCGGGCCGGGATCACTGGTCGCGGTATTACGATCGCTGTCCTCGATACGGGACTGTGGCAGGACACGACCCAGTTCTACGGCAATCGTATTCTCGCTTCTATTGATGTGACGGACGGCGGCTCAGGCCCGGTGAGGGGCGACCCGTACGGCCACGGCACGCATGTGACGTCCATCGCCGCGAGCGGCGCGCAGGCACTCTCCGGCAACTATCACGGCATCGCGCCGGAGGCGAACCTGGTCCTCGTGCGCGCCTTCAACGGGGAAGGCGCCGGACGTTATGCGGACGTCATCGCAGGCATCGACTGGATCGTCGCGAACCGCGCCAGGCATGGCATCCGGGTGCTGAACCTGTCGTTCGGCGCACAGCCGCAATCGTATTACTGGGACGATCCACTCAACCAGGCGGTGATGGCCGCGTGGCGCGCAGGCATCGTCGTCGTCGCGGCCGCCGGCAATGACGGACCGGACCCGATGACCATCGATGTGCCAGGCAATGTGCCGTATGTGATCACCGTCGGCGCACTCACGGACAGCTACACACCGTACGATGAGGTTGATGATCGCCTCGCGTCCTTCTCGTCAACGGGCCCGACTTTCGAGGGGTTCGTCAAGCCGGAACTCGTCTCGCCGGGCGGTCACATCGCGGCTTCGATGTCGAGCAGCAGCTACCTGGCCAACATCGACCCGGATTCGATGCACGTCGCCCAGCAGCTGTTCGTCATGTCCGGTACATCCCAGGCGGCCGCCGTGACTTCCGGTGTCGTGGCACTGCTGTTGCAAAACGACCCCTCGCTCACGCCCGATGCCGTCAAGTGCCGCCTGATCGCCTCGACGCGCCCGGCAGTGAACGCGGACGGCACGCTCGCGTACAGTGTGTTCCAGCAAGGTGCAGGGCTCGTCAATGCACTCGCTGCACTTAACAGCCCGGCGTACGACTGCGCCAACCGCGGTCTCGACATCAATGCCGACCTGGCGGGCACCGCCCATTTCGGCGGCCCCGCGAACCAGGACAGGAATGGCAATTACTACATCATGGACATGGACCACAGGAAGTGGGCCAAGCAGCTCGACGCTGACGGCTATTCCTGGTCGCGGGGGTACTCGTGGCAAGGCTACGCGTGGAGCGAAGGTTATAGCTGGAGCAGAGGCTATACATGGAGCCGCGGCTACACCTGGAGCAGGGATTACACCGGGTCGAGCGGTTACACCTGGAGCCGCGGCTACACGTGGAGCCGTACGCTGCCATGGTGGGATGGGGCGCCGTCAGAGGTATCCGCGACCAGGCCGGCGTCGATCACGCCCTGGGTGCCCAACGAGTGATGTGACCGGACTGTGACGCAGTTCCGGCAAAACGCGCGGCGCTTACCGGATCCTTGACGCCGATCACCGCGTCCCCCACCGGTGCTGGAGGAAACTGGACGCGTGGCTGCTGTGATTAAACATTCGAATACCGGCTGGCGCCTCCATGCAGCGATCGGAATGCTGTGGCTGATGGGGGCATCAGTTGCTGCAGCGGCCGACGCTCCGCCGCTTTTTCTCGAGCACCTCACTGCAGAGGACGGGCTTCCGCAGGCGACCGTCATGACGACCCTGCAGGACTCGCAGGGATTCGTCTGGCTCGGTACCGAAAACGGCCTCGTCCGTTATGACGGGCGCGAACTCTACCGTTACGCGCACTCGCGGACGGAAAGCGGCTCGCTCCCCGACAACTACGTGTGGCAGGTCGTCGAGGACCGGCACGGCAACCTCTGGATCGCAATGAACGGCGGCGGCGTTGCGAAATGGGATCGGCGCACCGACGACTTCACGCACTATCGTCATGTCGAGGGCGACTCCGGCACGCTTGCCAGCGATCGGGCGCGCACTGTGCTCATTGATCGGCGCGGTTTCGTGTGGATCGGTACGCTTGACGCCGGCGTCGACGTTCTCGACCCGTCGACGGGTGAAATCGAGCACATCCGCCACGACCCGGACGATCCCGCATCGCTCGCCAGTGATCTCGTTTTCACGCTGGCACTGGATAGCGCCGGCGATGTCTGGATCGGCACGGACAGGGGACTGAATCGATGGCGCGCCGGGACGCGCACGCTCTCACGTGTCGGCGTATTCGCGGATGACGCGCAGGCGCTGAACGACAAGGCGATTTCGCGCGTGCTCGAGGGCCCGGACGGCATGCTTTGGGTTGCGACATTCAACTCGGGCCTGCTGCGAGTCAATGGCAGCGGCAGCGTCCTCGAGACCTTCCGCCACGACCCTGGCAAGCCGGGATCCCTCCCCAGCGATGATGTCCGGGCCCTCCTCAGTGACGCGTCAGGCCGCCTCTGGGTCGGCACCGCTGACGGGCTGGCGCTCCTCGACCGCCCGACGGACACGTTCACCCCTTATCGTCACGACCCGAACGACAGCGCGTCGCTGCGCGATTCTTTCGTGATGTCGTTGTACCAGGACCCGGCCGGCCTGGTCTGGGTCGGCACGCGCAGCGGCGGCGTGAGCCGCTGGAATCCCCGCAGCTGGGCGTTCGGCGGGTACCGCCCGAACTGGCTCGAAAACCAGCCCGTCTTCGCTTTCGAGAACGCTCCCGACGAGCAGGTCTGGATCGCCTCGCTCAGCGGGCTCGATCGTTTCGATCCGGCAACCGGCACCGCCACTTCTCTCGATGCGATCGTCGGCCGTGAGAACGCCCTGGGAGACGAGCGGGTGACGGCGCTCCGGCGGGACCGCCGCGGCGCGCTGTGGATCGGCACCATGGGCAGCGGCCTCAAGGTGCTTACGGCGGACGGACGCGTCGAATCCATTCCGGTGCAGCCCGGCGATTCCCGCTCGCTCAGTTCGGGCGGCATCATGTCGATCGTCGAGTCGCAGAGCGGCGCCCTTTGGATCGGCACGTACGGCGGCGGCGTGAACGTCCTGTACCCTGCCACGCGCACCGTTC
>CAZLNH010000196.1:0-4923 GCA_964560775.1 uncultured Woeseiaceae bacterium
CCGGCCGGCGAGCCGATCGTCGCGAAATTCGGACCCTCGTTACCAGCCGCAACAATGGTCAGCACGCCGGCCTTCGCGGCGGCCATCAGTGCTACGTCATCAGGCGCGGTCGTATCGCGCATCGAGTTGCCGACGGAGTAATTAATAATGTGTACGCCGTCGGCCACCGCCGTGTCGATGGCCAGTGCAAGGTCGGAGGTGTTGCAGCTCGAGCGGGTTTCGTCGGGTCGCAGCCAGCAGGCTTTGTAGGCGGCAATCCTGGCTCTCGGCGCCATGCCCTCGACGCGTCCCAGTACCGTGCCGAAGATTGACGCATCGACACGGTTGCCGGCCGCCGTCGTTGCCGTATGCGTACCGTGGCCGTCGACATCAAGGGCAGAGAAAATCTCGCCGTCGTCGATCGGTCCCGCGTCGGCGGCACCGTCGAAGAAATAACGCGCGCCGATCATCTTGTTGTTGCAGGCGTCCTCGGGGAATTCCGGGCCTGCCTGGCACACGCCGTTCCAGTTCTCCGGCGGTTCGAACAGCGTGATATCGGGCATGCGCTCAAAACGCCGGCACAGCCATTTGCCGAGCAGGCTGCTTTGCGCCCAGGTGCTTTCACAGAGGCGAGGCATTGGCGCCGACCGCGTGTCCGCCAGCGCGGGATGCTCCGGTGCGATACCACTGTCGATGACGCCGATGACTATGCCGTCGCCATCCAGCCCCTCGATGCCACGCAAGCCGTTCTCGCTATCGAACAGGCCAAGGAATTCGGCGCTGTAGTTCGTCGTCAGTGGCCGGATCTCGTCTTCCCAGACACGCAGGACTTCCGGCATATGCTCGACCTTGATGGCCTGCGCCGCGGTCATGCGGGCGGCGAAGCCGTTCAGGCTGTAGCGATAACTGTAAATTTGCTGCGCGCCTGGGCCGGCCTTGGCGAGAACCCGCTGCTGTTCGTCGGCCAGCTTCTGCGTATAACCCTGGACCATGGCGCTGTTCTTGTCGAACGATTGCGGTGCGGAGATCTTGCCGCTCACGCCGCGCGCCTCCGCGGCAACGTATTCGGCTGCCGACGGCGAGCGCAGCTGCACGATATAGACCTTCGGTGTGTCCGTATCCGTGCCGTTACCCGTGAATTGCAGCGCCGCGAGCGCCCCGCCCTCGCGCAACAGGCTTTCACTGTCTGCGAGTGCTGCGGAGCACAGCAGCAGGAAGCACAAGGCGACGGGATAACGGTGGTTCACGCTGATGATTACGCTTTAAAGCCCGGATTTGCGGAGAAGTTACCACAGCGGGCCGACAGCCGTGTAGCCGTGTCCATGGCGGGCCGGTGCAGCGCCGACCTCCGGCCCGAACTGTTCATGAACGATCTGCTTCATTGGTAGGCGAAGGCGCACCCCGGGGAGGGCTTTTCAGGGACGCTGTGAATACATCCCTGTACGCTCTGTGCCGGACGTCCCTGTCCGGCACAGCCCTGAAAAGCCCTCCCCGGGGCACACCTCCGCCCCGGCCACTGTGCCGTTCATGAACAGTTCGGGCCTGTCAGGCCGTGCTGGCGAGCCAGTCCCGCGGTCGCAGGTAATCGCTGTAGAGCACAGCCTCCGGTGTGCCGGGCTCCGGCTGCCAGTTATAGGCCCAGCGCACCCTTGGCGGCAGCGACATCAGTATCGACTCCGTGCGACCGCCGGATTGCAGGCCGAACAGCGTGCCGCGGTCGTACAGCAGGTTGAACTCGACGTATCGCCCGCGGCGGTAAAGCTGGAACTCCCGTTCGCGCTCGCCGTACTCATGGTCTTTGCGTGCCCGGACGACAGGAAGGTAGGCTGGCAGGAACTGGTCGGCGACAGCGCGTGTAAAGGCGAAGGAACGCTCGAAGCCGAAATCGTTCAGGTCATCGAAAAACAATCCGCCGACGCCGCGGGTTTCATCGCGGTGCTTCAGGTAGAAATACTCATCGCACCACTGTTTGTACCGTGGGTAAACGTCTTCGCCAAAGTCGCTGCAGGCATCGCTCGCGCACTGGTGCCAGTGCCGGACATCCGCGGCGAACGGATAATACGGGGTCAGGTCGAAACCGCCGCCGAACCACCAGGCAGGCGTCGTGTCATCGCCGATTGCGTTAAAAAAGCGGAAATTGGCGTGCGTCGTCGGCACGTACGGATTCCACGGGTGCAGCACCAGCGAGACGCCCATCGCCTGGAAACCGCGGCCGGCCAGTTCAGGCCGCGATTTGCTGGCCGACGGCGGCAACTCGCTGCCGTGCACATGCGAAAAACCAACGCCGGCCTGCTCGAAGACCGCGCCACCGGCGAGTATGCGGCTCTCGCCGCCGCCGCCGCCCGGCCGCTCCCAGGCGTCTCGCGTGAACCGGGCGCCACCGTCTTCATCTTCGAGTGCCTGGACGATACGATCCTGCAACGAGCGCAGGTACGACTCGACCGCCGTTACGTCAATGGCTGAGTCGTTCATGGCGATGCAGCACGCAGCACCGCGCCGCTTTCGAGATCGCGGAGTTCAGATGGTCCCCGGGCCGGACCGCAGTGGCCCGGCACAATAAAATCGACAAGGTTGCGAAACTGCCGGCGCACGACCCACGCGTTGCGTGCCGGCGGGTGGCCGCTGATGTTCGCGCTGGTTGAGACGAGTGGCATGCCTGCCGCCTCGCAGAGTGCCGCGGCCACCGGATGCGCCGTGATCCGGACGGCAATGCCGGCGTGCGCGCCACGCACCCATTCCGGCACGCCATCGGCGGCCGGCACGATCCATGTGACCGGGTGTTCGGCGGTAGAGGCAAGGCTATGCTCGCCGTCCGGCAGGTTGATCCAGCCGTCGAGCTGCGCGGCGTTTGCGGCAATCAGGATCAGGCCGAGTGACGGGTCGCGTTTCTTGATGTCGAGGAGCCTCAAGACCGCTTCCGGATCGTCGGGCAGGCAGCCAAGTCCGAACACGCCCTCCGTCGGGTACGCGATGACACCGCCTGAGTGAAGCAGGCGTGCAGCACGACGAAGTGGCATCGACGCGGTCAGGGCGCGTTGTCCCCTGATGACTTGCCGCCCGTCTTCTTTTTCTTTGCTGCCTTTTTCGCGGTCTTTTTAGCCACCTTTTTGTTAGCAGTTTTCTTTTTCGCCTTCTTCTTTTTCGTCTTTTTCTTCGCGGCCTTCTTATTGCTGGCCGTTTCGGGACCTGCTGTACCCGTTTTCTTCTTCTTGCCGCGTTTGCCGCGCACGGGTGCCGCGGCAAGCAATTCCTTGCACTCTTCGAGTGTCAGTGACTTTGGCTCACGGTCTTTCGGCACCTTGGCATTCTTGGTCTTGTCGGTGATGTAGGGGCCATAGCGGCCGTTCAAGACCTGTATGCCCTCTTCTTCGAAATCCTGGATGATGCGATTCGCATCGATGATTTTCTTTTCTGCAATCAGCTCAAGCGCGCGTGGTAATTCAATTGTGTACGGATCATCGTCGCCGCGGATCGATACGAACTTGTCGGCGTAGCGCACGTACGGACCGAAACGGCCGACGCTCGCCGACACCGGCTCGCCGTCCTCGGTTTCACCAAGTTTGCGCGGCAGTTTGAAGAGCTCGAGTGCATCGTCGAGCGTCAGGTCATTCATCTTCTGGCCCGGACGCAGCCCTGCAAACTTCGGCTTTTCCTCGTCGTCCTTTGTGCCGACCTGTACGAACGGACCGTAACGGCCCATGCGTACGGCAACGGGTTTGCCGCTCTTTGGATGTGTACCAAGCTCGCGGGCCATTGCTACCTGTTCGCGGGTAACGCTTTCTTCCTTGTCGATGACGAGTTTGGCAAACGGTTTCCAGAACTCCTCGAGCAACGGCACCCATTCCTTGTTGCCGAGCGAAACCGCGTCGAGATCGTCTTCGAGTCGCGCCGTGAAATCGTAATCGACATACTGGGTGAAATGCTCGGTCAGAAAACCGTTGACGATGCGCCCGATATCCGTCGGTATGAATCGTTTGCCATCCATCTCGACGTACTCACGATTTTTGAGCGTCGCAATAATGCTTGCATACGTGGACGGACGGCCGATGCCGTACTCTTCCAGTGTCTTGACGAGGCTCGCTTCGGTAAAGCGCGGGGGCGGCTCGGTGAAGTGCTGTTCCGTGCGCAGCTTGTCGAGCGAGATAACATCGCCTTCGGCAATCTCCGGCAACAGCCGGTCGCCGTCCTCGAGCTCGGTATCGTCCTTGCCTTCCTGGTAGACGGCCATGAAGCCGGGTTCGACGAGCACCGACCCGTTCGCCCGAAAGCGATGGCCGTCTGGGGTATCGGGTCCGGCGGCAAGCTCGAGCGCGACCGTATCGAACACGGCAGGCACCATCTGGCAGGCCATCGTGCGCTGCCAGATCAATGTATAGAGTTTGAGCTGGTCGCGGTCCAGCTTCCCCTTCAGTGACTCGGGCGTACGCGTCACCGATGTCGGGCGTATCGCTTCATGCGCCTCCTGAGCGTTCTTGGCCTTTGTCTTGAACTCGCGATGCTGTTCCGGCACATTTTCCGCGCCGTAGCGCTCGCGAATGACCTCGCGAATCTCGTCCAGCGCGCTCTGCGCCAGCGTGACCGAGTCGGTGCGCATATAGCTGATCAGGCCGACGTTGCCCTCTTCGGGCAATTCGAGACCTTCATAAAGACGCTGTGCCACACGCATCGTCCATTGCGTGTTGAAGCCGAGCTTGCGGGAGGCTTCCTGCTGCAGCGTTGACGTCGTGAATGGCGCGGCCGGGTTGCGGCGGCGCTGCTTCTTTTCGACACTGACTGTCGTTAACTGGCCGTTCGCTGCATCAAGAATGGTCTTTTCAACTTCGCGCGCAGTCGTTTCATTTTCAAAACTGAACTGCTCGACTTTCTCGCCGCGGTAGCGAACCAGCCGCGACAGGAAAGGCTGATCATCCTTGCTGACGTCGGCCTCGACCGACCAGTACTCGC
>CAZLNH010000197.1:0-13596 GCA_964560775.1 uncultured Woeseiaceae bacterium
CTGTTTCACATCGGCAATCGACCGGGTTTGAGACTGCACTTCAATATTAATCTGTTCCGGCACAAAGCCGTCCGGCAGCACAAGCTGCCGGTCGAAATTCTGAAAGTAGCGAAAGGAAAATGGCCAGTTACTGTCTACGTCTTCAGGCAGCAATTGCTCAAGTGCGTACGTTGTATCAACACCATCCTGCTCGCCATCAAGACTGATGTCCACCTGCCCTTTCACAGTAAGGTCATGCTGCATGACCTGGATCAGGACCAGTTGCAGGTTGTATTCACGCTCCGACTTGCCTTCGGACAACCTCAGGCTTTGCACACGAAGCCCGCGGCCGCCGTCTGCCGGTGACACGATGCCGCGATAGAATTCAATGGCATCGCGCTGCTCCTGGATTTTTCGCTGCAGACCGACGAGGCTTGTTTCGACATCCTGGTAGGCTTCACGATCGATTTCCCGGTGCGTCTCGAGCAGGGCTATTTCCTCCTTCAGCGTGACAATCTCTGCGTTCAGATCCTTGATCCGGTTCTCATACGAGCGGCGCTCATCAAACTCATCGACGATATTGTACCCGGCCTGTATTCGGCCGAATTCAAAGGTAAGATAGCCGCCCAGCACGATCGCAAGCACGATCGCCGAGCGCACGACCCAGACAGGTATGCCACTGATGTTTGCGGGTGACTTTCTGTGCACGGATAATCAACGGGTTATTGCCTGAATATCGTATGGTACGCGGTGACCGGAGCAAACAGAAGTGCCGCAGATCACGGAATCGATGTGCGTTGGCACACATTAACTGTCAGTGCAGTTTCACGATGAGGAAGCCGCGACGATGCTGAATCCTGATAGCTGCTTTCCGTTTCGCAGTACGGCCGAACCTGTATTGCCGTTGTCGGCGGATTGCGACGCCTCAGAGTTCTTCGGACCGGAAATACGCTGATGCTGGCGAACAGCTACCCCTGGCTCAAGGCATTCCATATCGTGTTCATGGTTACGTGGTTTGCCGGTCTGTTCTATCTGCCCAGGTTGTTCATTTACCACGCCGAAACCACAGACGAGCCCGGCCTGGTGCGATTCGAAATCATGGAACGCAGGCTTTACGGCATCATGACCATTGGTGCCGTGATCACGATAACGTTTGGCCTGCTGATGCTATGGGTCAACCACGGACTGCTGCATCAGCCCTGGTTTCACGCCAAGCTGCTGCTGCTCGCAGGCCTCATCGTCTACCACTTCCGATGCCGCAACTGGATCCGGCGACTCAAAGCCGGCGAGCGGCCCGAAGGCACACGTTGGCTCCGTTGGTTCAATGAAATTCCCGTCGTCTTTCTGATCGGCATCATCTGTCTCGCCGTAATCAAACCCGGCTGACACTCGATCGCCGGCCCGTCGTCTTACTCGCGCAGGCCCCTGGCCCGGATTATTCATGAACGGCTCGGAGATCGGGGCGGAGGTGTGCCCCGGGGAGCGCCTCCGCCTGCCACCGCACGAAAACGTTCATGAATAATCCGGGCCAGGAGTGTGCGCGGCTTTACCCTGTGGATTCGCAGGCTTCGGCGCGCTCCTCGCGAGCGCGTTCGAGGTCCCGGTCGAACGCTGCGCGCCAGCGCCTCGGCCACCAGCCCGGTTGCGGCGGCAGCCCGTCCGGACACAGGCACGGACCCAGCTCGTGGAGTGCGCGTGCGTAGACGCGGCGCTTGAAGTAGATCACTTCATTGACGGGACGCCAGAAATCGACCCATCGCCAGCGATCAAATTCCGGTGCATCGCTGCTGTCAAGACACACCCTGTCCTCTGGACAAATCAGTCGCAGCGCAAACCAGCGCTGTTTCTGGCCGATGCAAAGTGGTTTGCTGCGATGACGCAGGTACTTTTTCGGCAGCCGGTAGCGCAACCACTTGTCTGTCATGCCAAGCAATTCGACATCGGCCGCCGTCAGGCCGACCTCCTCGCGCAACTCGCGGTACATGGCCTCCTCGACGGATTCACCCTGCAGCATGCCGCCCTGGGGAAATTGCCATCCCTTGCTGCCGATGCGCCCGGCCAGCAACAGCTGGTTGCTCTCGTTCGAGAGAATAATGCCGACATTGGCCCGGAACCCGTCGGGATCTATGAAATCGCTGCTCATGTGCGCCCGATTATTTCGATGTATGCGCCGGGTGTCCAGATTCGCGAATCGATGAGCAGCGCCTTGTACCGCTCGCGGCCTTTGATTAGCCTCATCGGCCAGAGCGCATTGGCCGCTGACACGGGTTTTCAGATGACGGGTATCCAGACGAGCGGCCGGCAGTGCGGCTGAAGCAGGCAGGCGTGTTGCTCGCGGGCCTCGCGCTCCTGTCCGTCGGCACGATCGGCGCCGCATTGCTGTCCGGCAGCGCGGATATCGCGGCAGCTGACGTCTGGAATGCCATAGCAGGGCGCGCGCAGGACGAGATTCGCGGACTCGTGCTCGACCTGCGGTTACCGCGCGCATTGACGGCTTTCGGCGTCGGCGGACTGCTCGCCGTGGCGGGCGTGCTGATGCAGGTCTTGCTGCGCAATCCCCTTGCCGAGCCTTACATACTGGGGACGTCCGGTGGCGCCGCTGTTGCTGCACTGTTTGCGATGACGTTTGGCCTTGGAGCTGTGCTCGTTGACGCCGCCGCGTTCGCAGGTGCCCTGGGTGCGAACCTGCTCGTTTTCGCCATCGCCCAGGGCTCCGGGAGTTGGGCCCCGGCTCGCCTGCTGCTGACCGGGGTGGTGCTCGCCGCCGGCTTTAGCGCCGTCACGACCCTGCTGCTGGCACTGAGTCCCGACCAGGATCTGCGCGGCATGCTGTTCTGGCTGATGGGCGATTTCAGTTTCGCCTATTCACCGCAGCGAATCCTCTTACTGCTGATAGTCGTTACGGCCGGGTCGATGCTTGTTGCAAGGCAATTGAACGTGCTGGCGCGGGGAGAACTGCAGGCAGCGATACTCGGACTGCCGGTGGCCACGTTCCGGCTGATCATTTTTGCCGTGACCGCCCTCGCCACATCTATTTCGGTAACAACGGTGGGTGTTATTGGTTTTATCGGCCTCGTCGTGCCGCACCTGGTCCGGCTCGTGGCCGGCAGCGATCATCGCATCGTCATTCCCGCGGCGGTGCTGGGCGGTGGTTGCCTGCTGGTCATCGCGGACACGCTTGCGCGCAGCGTCATCGCGCCGCGCCAGCTGCCGGTCGGCGCATTGACAGCGGCGATCGGCGTGCCGATTTTCCTGTTGCTGATGAGCCGTGGCCGCCGCCTGGCCTGAGCGGGCAGTCTGCACGGTAATACCGCGCTACTCGGCGGGAAAGACAACCATGTGATCGGTTTCAAGGCGTATGCCGATTTTTTCCCCGACCGGATGATTGTGGTGGCTCGGTACCGATGACAGCAAGCGAATGCCGCTGTCGGTCTTCAGTTCATACAGGAATTCCGATCCCTTGAACTGGCGTGCTATGACTTCGGCTTTCATGCTGCTGTCGTCATCGTGCACGACGTCATCGGGCCGCAGCAGCAAATCCACCCTGGCGCCTTTTGGAAACGTTTCCTTCAGCCGGCCGCGGATGACACCGAGTTCGGTGTCCACCGTGTCGTCGCCGCTAATTCGGCCGGGCAGCCAGACGCCCTTGCCCACGAAACTCGCGACAAACCGGCTGACCGGTCGATGGTACAGCTGGTAGGCGGTATCCCATTGCAATAGCTCACCCTGGTGCAGCACGCCGGCATCATCGGCCAGCGCAAACGCATCGTGATGATCGTGCATCGCGACCAGCGCCGTTGTACCGAGCTGCTTCAACAGGTCCCGCACTTCCTGTCCGAGACTCTGTCGCATCGACATATCCAGATTGGAAAACGGTTCGTCCATCAGCAGCAGCCGGGGCTCCGGCGCCAGCGCGCGTGCTATTGCCACGCGCTGTTGCTGTCCGCCGGACAACTCGTGTGGAAATCGTTCTGCGAGTCCGGCAAGTCCGACCCGCTCGAGAAAGGACGCTGCCAACTGCCGAGCCTCCTTCGCCGGTTTTTCGTGCAAGGCAAATTCAACATTGCGTTGTGCACTCAGGTGCGGCAACAACGCGTAATCCTGGAACACCATGCCGATGCGGCGCTGCTCGGCCGGCGCGTGCCGGCCCGGGCGGCTTAATACGTCACCCGCGGCATGAATTTCACCGGCGTTCACTCGCTCGAAACCTGCAATGCAGCGCAGCAGTGTTGTCTTGCCACACCCGCTGGGACCGAGGATGCAGCCGATATGGCCCTGCGGCAGCGTCAGCGTGACGCCGTGCAGCACGGGCTGATCCCCGTAGCTGTGTTCAACATCAATAAGTTCCAGCATCAGTTGCCGCGCCTGCTCAGTATCGTGACCGGAATCAATCCGGCAATCACAATTGCGAGCGCCGGCAGCGCCGCAAGCTGCCACTGTCCCTCGGTGGTTAATTGAAATACACGCACGGCCAGCGTGTCCCAGCCGAATGGTCGGGTCATCAGTGTGATTGGCAGCTCCTTCATGACATCCACAAAAACCAGTAGCAGCGCCGTTACGATAGCGGGGCGCAGGATCGGGATATGTACTTTTGCCAGCAACCGGACTCCCGAGACTCCCATGCCGCGCGCGGCATCCTCGACACTGGGGCGGATACGCAGCAACGCGCTGTCGACCGAACTGTGCGCGACGGCCAGGTAGCGCGCAAGGTACGCGAGAAACACGACTGCCAGCCCGCCCTGCAGCGCGACCACCGTGCCAGACCCGGCAAAGAACCAGTCATTGATCCGTCCGCTCAACCACGCGACCGGCACAAAGAAACCGACCGCCAGTACGGTGCCCGGAATCGCATAGCCGAGCGTCGCGATACGCGACAGGCCGCGATTGATGGCAGTTGGCGCGTGCCGCACGGCGAATCCCAGCAGCAGTGCGACCGCCGTAATCAGAAGTGCCGCCACCGATGCAAGTGTCAGCGTATTCGCAGCCAGTTGCCAGTAGCGATCGTCAAACTCCGACGTGAAGCTCTGCACACTCCAGGCCAGTATCAAACCCGCCGGCAAGACAAACGCGATCATCAGCACCAGTGAACACCACGCTGTGATTGCCACCGCAGCGGCACGGCCGGGCCGAATCCTGCGCCCGGCCGCGCCGCTCGTTGCGGTATACCGCGACTCACCGCGAAATCGCTTCTCCAGCACCAGGGCGATCAGGACCAGGGCGACCAGTACGACAGACAGCTGCAGGGCGGATTGCAATGAGAACAATCCATACCAGGAGCGGTATATGGCCGTCGTAAACGTTGTGTAGTTGAACAATTGAACGGTGCCGAAGTCGGCCAGGGACTCCATGACCGCGAGGCTGACGCCCGCGGCAATCCACGGACGAGCCATTGGCAGCGATACGCGGAAAAACCCGCGCCATGGCCGGATGCCACAGCTCTGCGCGACCTCAAGGCTGCGCACGCCCTGCGTCGCGAAGGCGTGACGTGCGATCAGGAATACATACGGATACAGCACGAGACCGAGCGTCAGTATCGAGGCACCGGCCGCGCCGAATGCCGGGAACGGCAGCGATGCTCCGAACAGGTCGCGCCACGTGCCCTGTACCGGTCCGGTGTACTCGAACAGTGCGGCAAACGCGAATCCCAGCACATAGCCGGGCATCGCCATCGGCAGCAGCAACGCCCAGTTGAAAAAGCCGCGACCCGGAAATTCAGAAGTGGCTACGAACCAGGCAAGTGACACGCCAAGAATTGTGGTGACGACCATAACACCCAGCACCAGCACAAGGGTGTTGAGCATCGCTTCAGGCAGGACATAGCGCAGCAGGTGCGGCCAGATATCGCCGGTATCGAATGCAAACGAGAATACGGCGACCAGCAGCGGCGCCGACGCGACGAGCGCAATGACCCAGATCAGCAGGCTGAAACCGTGGCCACCGGCGGTTACGTGAAACTGCGGACGCGCCGCCGCTAACCGGGCACGCAGAATGCCGGTATCAGTCATAGCCCACCGGCAGCAGCATCACGGAAAAGCCGCCGGGCCGCGCGCTGCGTCGCCACGGCACCGCCGCAGGGAATGCGCCGCAAGCGACAGTCCGGTAATACCGCAATCCCGCAATTGCGGACATCGGTTCAAGTTATGCTGGCCTCGAGCTAGCGGTAGTCGGCGCGATCCATCAGCTTGACCGCCTGCTCCTGGTACTCACCGGCCAGCGCGACATTCAGCGGACTCGGCGAAAAATCGCCCCATGCAATAACCAACGGGTCAGCGGCAATGCCTGGATTCGCCGGATACTCCATGTTCTCGCCGCCAAGCAACCGCTGCGCGGCTTCCTGCGTCATCCATTCCAGCAACGCCAGCGCGCCCTCCGGATTTTTTGCATGCCGCACGATACCGGCGCCGGAGACGTTGACATGGACGCCGCCCGTCTCTTCGGCCGGCCAGAAAATAGCCACCGGAATGTCGGGGTTTTCCTTTTGCAGGCGCCCGAAATAGTAAGTATTGACGATGCCGACCTCGCACTGCCCTGCTGCTATCGCCTCGACCAGCTTTGTGTCATTGGAGAACACGTCGGTAGCCAGATTGTCCACCCAGCCGCGCACGATGCGTTCGGTTTTCTCTTCGCCGTACTGCGCGATCAGCATCGCAACGAGCGACTGGTTATAGACCTTCGACGATGTGCGCAGGCACAGCTTGCCCTCCCACTTCTCATCCGCCAGCCCGGCGTAATCAACGAGCTCGGCGGGATCAACCGTGCGTGTATCGTAGACAATCGTGCGCGCGCGAACGGATAGCGCATACCAGGTGTACTCCGGATCCCGCAGGTGCTCCGGGATATTCGCCTCGAGCACATCCGAGCGCACCCGGCGTAATACGCCCTCTTGCGACGCGTACCACAGATTCCCGGCATCGACAGTGATCAGCAGGTCCGCGGGTGTCGTTGCGCCCTCGGCCAGCAGTTTCTGGATCAACGGCTGCTCACTGTCCGTGGTGTAGCGTATCGGCACGCCGGTTTCGGCGGTATAGGCGTCGAAAATCGGCTGGATCAGCTGCTCGGCACGCGCCGAATAAACGACAACCGGCTCCGGTGCCGTTGCCGTTGCCGCCGTTGGCGCTTCGTCCGATTCGGATTCACCATTGCCGCCACAGGCGGCAAGCAGAAGCGACAGGATTAAAGGGAGGGTGGAAAGGCGCAATCTGGCGTGCTTCGGGGACATGGTGCTACGGGACTCCGGCCATTGTTAATGATAATGGTTCTCATTATCACATACGTTGCGTCGCCGTGCCACACCTGCGTTCGGGCAGGAGTGCCGGCAGCATGGCCGGCCACTGTCATTCGGTGACAACCTGGTCGCGCCCCGCGGACTTGGCGCGGTACAGAGCAACGTCCGCCCGCGCCAGCAGCGATTCCCCTAGCGTCTTCAGGTCGGCGCCATTGCCGGGCGGCTCCGTGGCCGCTATACCGATCGATGTCGTCATCCTGACCTCGTTGCTGTCGTTTATCCGGATGGGTTCGTTTGATATGGCCGCGCGAATACGCTCGGCCAGCACCCGTGCCGCGTGCGTGTCGGTCGCCGGCAGCAGAACCACGAATTCCTCGCCACCGTAACGCGCGGCAACGTCACTCTGCCGGACCTGCGCCTCGATACGAAGCGCGATTTCCCGCAAGACGTCGTCGCCGGCCGCATGCCCGTAGGTGTCATTGACTGCCTTGAAGTGATCGATATCGAGCATCAGGCATACCAGCGTGGTGCCGTCACGACGCGCACGTGCAAGTTCTTCTTTCAACCGCAGTTGCAGGTAGCGGCGGTTGTGCCAGCCGGTCAGGAAATCGGTGAAGCCGCTGCGCAGGAGCCGCGCGCGGTTGACAACGTTTTCGAGCGAAAAGGACGCAATGACGCCCAGATGCGCGAAGAAATCCGTCGCGTGCAGCGCCGTGAACCGGTCCGGATCCTTGCTGCCAAAATTCAGGCTTCCGATCAGTTTGCCCTTGTACGTCAGCGGGATCAGCGCAATGGATGTCACTGCCGGATCATCGAGCAAGATCAGTGCATGATCTGACCGCACGTAGCTGCCGAGCCAGGGCTGCCGTAGCGCGACGTACTGCGGTGCGAGGCCAGCCAGTGCGTCCACGAAAACCAGGCCCGCGAATTCCACTTCCGTCGAGCCGCCGGCCATCAACAGGTGGCGTATGTCATGATCCGGGTCGGCAAGCACGACACTGACCTGGTCCAGCCGGTAACTGTCTTTCAGGTAGACCAGCATGACCCGCAGCAGGCCCGCGATGGACTCGGCGTTGAGCAACGCGAGTTCCCGCTGTTGCGATTCACGCAGGATGCGCGTGTTGCGTCTCGCTTCGCTCTCGAGGCGATCCAGCTGCGAGCGCAGACTGCCTGCATCGACTGCGACATCTTTCCGGCTGTGCGTCATCCCCGCCCCACTGCATGCATGCGAAAACCTCCGTCACCCGGGAATCTGCGCGGTAGCAGCAGACTTCAGGGCTTTTACCAAATAACGGCGGCCCCGTCGCTGACGCCGGCCCCGAAATGAGGGATCAGGGGTGGTCAGCCTCGTGTGGCGAGATACTCGCGTCCTTTGGTCATGATTTCGATGAAGCCCGCCTCGTCGCCTGATGCGACTAGTTCGCGAATCCGCGTGACAGATTCGCACAAGGCATCGAGAGGCCCGAGACCGAATTCATTCAGGTTCTGGATTTCGAAGTAGAGCCGCGGATTCTCGCGCGCGACCGCCGATGCCACCAGCAACTGTGAATCGAACGTCGTCGATGACAACTTCGCGAGCTTTGGTGCCGCTTCATCGCTTTCCGCGAGCGCCGTGAAAAATGCGATGTTCAGCGCATGCGACAAGCCAAGCACGTAGGCAATCAGCCTGTCATGGTCATCCAGGCTCATGTCGAGCTGCTCGACCATAGTTGCAGCAAACAGCTCCTTCGCTGTTGCCGTCGCCTCCGCGCAACCCGCATCGACAAAAATCAGGTGACGGCCGGACAGAAGCTCGGTGTCCGGGCCGAACATCGGGTGCAATGACGCCACCGCGCAGCCGGTATTGCGCAAGGCGCGGAGTCCTTTCCGGAGCGGTGTTTTCAGCGATCCGATGTCGAATACCAGGCCTTGTGGCCGCAATGCGGACAGTTCGGCCAGGACCACGCCGGATATCGCAAGCGGTGTCGCGACAACGATTATGTCGAAATCAACGCCGGCATCCTTCCAGTTGTTCCAGGTGGCGTCGCCGTCCATAACAGCCGCATCGGCAATGCTCGTTGCAAAGCCCTGCGAACGGAAAAAGTCGGCAAACCAGCCGCCCATTTTGCCGGCGCCACCGATGACCAGCACACTTCGGCCGTCGCCCTTGCCTTCAGCCGCCACGCGATCCCGCTCCTGGCTGGCGAGTGACGACTGAATGAGGTTTCGCAGCACGGATTCCGCAAGCTTCGGGTCGACGGACAGTGACAGTGCATGCTCGCGCGCGAGATTGAGCACCTCTTTCTCACGTTCAAAGTCGCGCGTTGCACGTCCCGTCACCTGTTTATCCCGGCCGATGCGCGCGACGATTTCCTGCCGCCGTGCGATCAGTTCGACGAGCTGCCGGTCGACTCCGGTCAATTCCTCGCGCAATTTATCGAGATCCATTTGAATTTACTGTTGCGGCCCGCTGCCATGCACGGGACGTTTTACCGCAGATCGCGCAATAACAGAAGGACTGCCGGGCGGCGAGCCACGGTCATGGCAGTAACGGGATCGCGTTTCGCATGATGAGCCTCCTCTCGGTCATTGCGGCGCCACATGAGCGCCATGCGCATGAATATTTTCTCAATGCAACACACTGTTTTTACTGTCTTTATGAATGCCGGGGTGAACGGTGGCCGCAGACGCTGGGCAGGACACGCCGGGCGGCCGGGCCCGGGCCGGCACTACCGCAACATAAGCAATCATGCGAACATCGCGGGTCTTTCGACAACCCGGAAAATGGAGCGAATGCATATGAAGACGCGCGCCGCGGTCGCCTTCGAAGCAGGCAAGCCACTGCACATAGAAAACATCGATCTCGAGGGACCGAAAGAAGGCGAGGTTCTGTTACGGAATGTCGCAACCGGCGTTTGTCATACCGATGCGTTCACGCTCTCGGGTGAAGACCCGGAGGGCCTGTTCCCGACTGTGCTGGGCCATGAAGGCGGCGCGGTCGTAGAGGAAGTCGGTCCCGGCGTCAAGGACATCAAGGTCGGGGATCACGTCATTCCGCTGTACACACCGGAATGCGGCGAATGCAATTTCTGCACATCGGGCAAGACCAATCTTTGCCAGGCCATTCGCGTCACGCAGGGCAAGGGCCTGATGCCGGACGGTACATCCCGCTTTTCGCTGAATGGCAAGCCGATATATCACTACATGGGCACGTCGACCTTTAGTGAATACACCGTGCTGCCGGCCATCGCCGTGGCCAAAGTCAGCAAGAAGGCTCCGCTTGAAAAGATCTGCCTGCTGGGCTGCGGCATCACGACGGGCATCGGCGCCGTTCTGAACACGGCAAAGGTCGAGCCCGGTGCAACTGTTGCCGTGTTCGGCCTCGGCGGCGTCGGACTGAGCGCGATACAGGGCGCAATGATGGCGCGCGCAAGCCGCATCATCGCCGTCGACATCAATCCGGACAAATTCGAGCTGGCAAAACAAATGGGCGCAACCGATACGGTCAACCCGAAAGACCACAGCGCACCCATCCAGGAAGTGATCGTCGAGTTGACGAACGGCGGCGTCGATTATTCCTTTGAATGTGTTGGCAACGTGAAGCTGATGCGTGCCGCGCTCGAATGCTGCCACAAGGGCTGGGGCGAATCAGTCATCGTCGGCGTAGCGGGCGCGGGCCAGGAAATCTGCACGCGGCCATTCCAGCTCGTGACCGGTCGCGTTTGGCGCGGTACGGCGTTCGGCGGCACCAAGGGCAAATCGCAGTTGCCAGGGATGGTCGACCAGTACATGAACGGCGACATCAAGGTTGATGAATTCATCACTCACACTATGCCGCTCGAAGATATTAATACCGCGTTTGACCTGATGCATGAAGGCGTGAGCATCCGGTCTGTCGTGCACTTCTGACGCGATCGCGGCAGGTAGTGACGTGCGCTGACAGCCGCAAACCGGTACACGGCTACTCATGACCCGCGTTGCCGTAGCCACCACGTCAGCACTCGCCGCGGAAGCCGCTGCCGAGGTCGCCGAGCTGGGCGGCAATGCGGTGGATTGCGCTATCGCCGCGGCAATGCTGACAATGAATACCGAACCCGGTGTTTGCGCGCTTGCCGGCAGCGCCTACGTTACGGTGTGGCCGGCCGCGGGCGACCCGGTAACGATCGACGGTAATGCCGCCGTTCCCGGAATTGGTGGCGCTGCCGCCGGCTCGTTGTCCGATACGGATACAGTCGACATGGCATATGGCGGCGGCATTCGAACAACCGTCGGTGCGCCGTCCGTAGCCGTGCCCGGCACGCTGGCGGCACTTGCCTGCGCGTCAAAGCAGTACGGGCACGCCGACTGGCGGGCACTGGTCGAGCCTAGCGTCAGGGCGGCACGCGACGGATTTCCGTTGTCGGCGGCATGTCACTATTACCTCGGCTACTCGGGACTGCCCGTGTTCGGTCGCAGCATCGACGGCTACCACTCATTGCACGATGAAAACGGCACGTTGCGCGCTGCCGGGTCGCATATCAAAGTGCCGTGGCTCGCGGACAGCCTCGCCGCGATTGCCCGCGAAGGCGCGAGTATTTTCTACGAGGGCGACCTTGCCAGCGCCATAACAAACCACGTGCAGGAAGGTGGCGGTGCATTGACGCGCGACGACCTGCGTCGGTACAGGGCCATCGTGCGCGAGCCGCTATTCATTGAACTGGATGGCTGGCGGATTGCGACCAACCCGCCACCAGCGGTCGGCGGCGCGACGCTGGCCGCAATGCTCGAGGCATTCAGCCGGCAGCCGGCGCGCCAGTGGGATGCCATTTCGCTCGGCCGTCTCGTCGAAGTTCAGCGGCTCGTGCTTGGGTTCCGCCGCGAGCATCTCGACCTGGCGGACGACGTCGGCGCTGAAGCGGCAAAATTGTTCGCCATCATTCGCGAAGCGATCGCGGCCGGGCGCAGTGCATCCGCATCGACGGTGCATACATCAGCCGTAGACGAACACGGCAATGCATGCGCAATCACCGCCTCTTCCGGTTACGGCTCCGGTGAAATGCCTGCCCGCACCGGATTATGGCTGAACAACTGCCTCGGTGAGTTGGAACTCAACCGCCGCGGCCTGGAGGCTGGCCCGCCGGGCCGGCGGCTGCCATCGAACATGGCGCCCGGGGCCGCGCGCCGGACGGGCCGCGTACTTGCATTCGGATCCCCGGGCGCTGATCGCATCACAACGGCACTGCTGCAGTTCCTCGTCAATTTCATCCAGCAGGGAATGAATCTTGGCGCCGCCGTAGCCCACCCGCGCGTGCACGTCGAATGCCGGGCTGAAGGGGACCGTTTGGCGGTCGAACCCGGTGTCGGGCTGCCCGAAATGGACGCGCCGGTCACCGAATACCCGGCCATCAACATGTACTTTGGCGGTGTCGGGGCCGCCATGCACTCACAAGATGGTGGCTTCCAGGTCGCCGCCGATCCGCGCCGTGAAGGCGCTGTGTTTGTAAGCGAAGGATGAACAGCAATGAGTGGTTTGCTACTCTGCGCGAGCCTGGCCCATGAGTCCTTGAGCGCCAAACCTGGATGGAGATACTGGTGACAGACGTGCGCCTTTCCGATCGTTTGCCCGACGATTTGCCGACGAACCCGATGCACCGGGCACACGACTGGATGAAAGAGGCCGCGGATATCGCGGGAATGCGCAATCCGAATTCCATGACGCTGACTACGGTGGGCGCCGGCGCCCGGCCATCGGCACGCATCGTGCTGTGCAAGTCCATCGTCGCCGACCCGGGATACCTCGTGTTCTTTACCAACTACGCATCGCGCAAAGGCGAGGAACTGAAGACCAACAGCGCGGTTGCCGCTGTGTTTCACTGGGACAGCATCGGCCGGCAGATTCGCATCGAGGGTACGGCGGTCAAGTCGCCGGCCGCCGACAGCGACGCCTACTTTACGACGCGCCCATGGGGCAGCCAGCTCGGCGCATGGGGCAGCGACCAGAGCCGCGAGATCGCGTCGCGCGAAGCGTTGGTCGCACAAGTCCGGGAACGCGCCCGCGCGCTCGGCATACAGCTCGGCCATGACACCCAAACGCTCGCGAATGACACACCGCCGGTGATCGAACGACCGTCGCACTGGGGCGGCTATCGCATCTGGGCATCGGCGATCGAGCTTTGGGTCGAAGGTGCGGACCGCATCCATGACCGCGCCCGCTGGACGCGGCAGCTGTCGCCGATCGATGCGCACACGTTCGAGGCCGGGCCGTGGCACGGCACGCGCCTGCAACCCTGACGCACCGTGCCATGACGGCGGGACTCGACGAACAGCTCATCACGAGCCCGTACTGCGGCGAACCAATGCATATCGTGCTGGACCTGTCAGAGGGTGGCCAGGATTACGTCGAGGACTGCCAGGTTTGCTGCCAGCCGATGCAG
>CAZLNH010000198.1:0-7051 GCA_964560775.1 uncultured Woeseiaceae bacterium
GTATAGAGTCTCAGCCGGAAGCCCGAACGGGACCGCAAACCCCACTGGCCGGAGTGCCTGAACGTGTCAAAACAGCCGCAACGTCGCGCCAGCGACCTGACGGACCGCCTGCTCGATCAGATCGTTGCGTCCAAACCGCAAACGAAATCCCTGAAAGACCGCAAACAAATCGATGACTTCCTGCGCGAGTACTTCGGCAATGTGCCGGTCGAGGACCTTCAGGACCGGACACCATCCATCATGGGACAGGCGGCAGCATCGCACCTGGATTTTGCCCAGGTCAGGAAGAAGGGCCAGGCACTCCTCAGGATTCTGAATCCATCGGCCAGCAAGCACGGTTACGATTCCGCGTTCACAATCGTGGAAATGGTCAATGACAATATGCCGTTCCTTGTGGATTCGGTGTCGGCCGCCATAGCGCGCCAGGACCTCGTCATACACATGACCATACACCCGGTGTTGCGGGTGAAGCGGGACAAGGACGGCAAACTCGAATGCATAGCGGACCCGCATTCGGAAGACGGCACGGCAGAATCCTTCGTGCGTTTTACGGTGGATCGCGAAGCAGACCCGCAGCAGCTCAAGTTGCTGGAGCACGAGATCCAGCGCGTGCTGGCCGATGTCCGGGTTTCCGTGCGCGACTGGCGCAAGATGCGGCAAAAAATGACCGAGGCGGTGGAATCGCTGGAGAACGGGCCGGCGGGTGCCGATGACGCGGTACGGGAGGAAAGCCGGAAACTGCTGCAATGGATGGCGGACGACCGCTTTACATTCCTCGGCTACCGCGAGTATGCGCTACAGACGCGCAATAAAAAGGAGTACTTGAAGCCGGTCACGGGCACAGGCCTCGGTTTGCTGGCGCGCGAAGAGCGCGGCGGCCGAACCGTGGAACTGACGCCGGCGATGCGCCGGCATGCGCGTTCGAAAAACTGGCTCATCATCACGAAAGCCAACTCGCGCTCTACCGTACATCGCAGCAGCTATCTCGACTATGTCGGTGTCAAGAAGTTTGACGAGAAAGGCAACGCCATTGGGGAACTGCGGTTCATCGGCCTGTTTACATCCGTGGCGTACAGTGAGAACCCGCGCAACATCCCATTACTGCGACTGAAGGTGCAACGTGTGATTGAGCGTTCACATCTCGATCCGTCCGGTCACCGCGGCAAGTCGCTGCTGCACATACTCGATTCTTTTCCGCGCGATGAACTGTTCCAGAGTTCAGTACACGATCTCGTGCGGACAACGACCGGTATTCTTAATCTGCAGGACCGCCACCGCGTCAAGTTCTTCCTGCGGCGCGACACATTCCGGCGCTTTTTTTCCTGCATCGTTTACGTGCCAAAGGAAAAGTATACAACGTCGATCCGGCAGCGCATCGAGGAAATACTCCTGGACGCGTTTGACGGCATATCGGTTGACTCCAGTGTGCAAATTTCAGATTCGCCGCTGGCTCGTGTGCACCTGATTGTTCGTACCAACGTGGGCGACAGGCCGCGCATCAGCATGCGCCGCATTGAACAGCGCATCGCAGCCGCTGTTGTGACGTGGCGCGACAAGTTGCGCCGTGAGCTGATGGACCGGTTCGGCCATGAGGAAGCGCCGTTCCTGTACCGGGAATTCGGCGAGAGTTTTCCGGCCGCTTATGAAGCGGACACTGAACCCGCGACGGCCTGCCTGGATGTCAAGCGTGTCGACGGGCTACTGAAAGGTGAGCACACCAATTACCTCCTGTTGTACCGGCCGAAGAGCGCAGTAGACGATGCACTGAATTTCCGCACCTTCCAGAAAGACCAACCGTTGCTGCTGTCCAATGTACTGCCGATTCTCGAAGACATGGGAACCGAGGTGCACAGCGAACGGCCCTATAAGGTACAGCTCAGGAACGGCGAGGTATTCTGGATCCAGGATTTCGCGCTGAATTACCCGTATACCGCCGAGCTCGACCTTGACAGCGCGGCCGAGCGATTCCAGAACGGATTTCATCGCATCCTGTCAGGCGACGCCGAGAATGACGGCTTCAACAAATTGATTCTTGCGGCCGGCCTGACGTGGCGGCAAACGGTGCTGATCCGCACGTATGCGAAATTCCTGCAGCAACTCGGGCTGCCTTTCAGCCAGAATTACATGGAAGACGTCCTGGCGGCCTACCCCGGCGTTGCCGCGACACTGGTCGAGCAATTCCAGCTGCAGTTCAATCCGAAACTCGCCGAGAAAAAGCGAAAGACGGCGCTTGAGGCTTGCGTCAGCAGTATTCAGCGCGCCATCGCACGTGCGCGGAATCTCGATGAGGACCGGATACTCACGGCTTTCTTCAGTGCCGTCAGCGCGTCGCTGCGCACCAACTACTACCAGCGGACCGTGAACGGCAAACTGAAACCGTGCCTCTCGATCAAGTTCGACCCCGGCCAGCTGCGTGAAGCTCCGTTGCCGAAGCCGCGTTACGAAATATTCGTCTATGCGCCGCGCGTCGAAGGCGTGCACCTGAGAGCCGGCGACGTAGCGCGCGGCGGCCTCCGCTGGTCGGACCGCCGCGAGGACTTTCGCACCGAGGTGCTTGGCCTGATGAAGGCCCAGGTCGTCAAGAACACTGTCATAGTGCCGACCGGCGCCAAAGGCGGCTTCGTGCCGAAACAGCTTCCGCAGGGTGATCGCGACACCGTTATGAAGGAGGTCATCGCCTGCTACCAGACGTTCATTCGCGGCTTGCTGGACATCACCGACAATGTCATCGACGGCAAGGTCGTTGTACCTCCCAATGTCGTGCGGCGCGACGGTGATGATCCCTACCTCGTGGTCGCCGCCGACAAGGGCACCGCAACATTCTCCGATATTGCCAACCAGATATCGGCGGAATACGGTTTCTGGCTCGACGACGCCTTCGCCTCGGGCGGTTCGGCCGGTTATGACCACAAGAAAATGGGCATTACCGCACGCGGTGCATGGGAAGCGGTAAAACGGCATTTCCGCGAACAGGGACTCAACGTCCAGACGGATCCCTTTACCGTAGCTGGCATCGGCGACATGGCGGGTGATGTTTTTGGCAACGGCATGCTGCTGTCGGACAAGATCAAACTCGTGGCGGCATTCAACCATGAGCACATCTTTCTCGACCCGGAACCTGACATGGACGCCAGTTTCAAGGAACGCGAACGCCTGTTCCGGCTGCCGCGGTCCAGCTGGCAGGATTACAATGACAAGCTGATATCGAAAGGCGGCGGTGTATTTTCGCGCCAGGCCAAACAGATCCGGCTGTCACCGGAAGCGCGGCAGCTGCTGGACACCCGGCAAACGACGATGCAGCCGCTCGAGATGATCCGCGCAATCCTGAAAATGAAGGTAGACCTGCTGTGGAATGGCGGTATTGGCACTTACGTCAAGGCTGGTTCGGAAAGCAACGCGGACGTCGGTGACCGCAGCAACGACGCTGTCCGGGTAAACGCGAGCCAATTGCGCTGCAAGGTCATTGGCGAAGGCGGCAACCTCGGCCTGACCCAGCTCGGTCGCATTGAATTCAGCCTCAACGGCGGGCGCGTCAATACCGACTTCATCGATAACTCGGCTGGCGTCGACAGTTCCGACCGTGAGGTCAATATCAAGATACTGCTGCGCGCGGCAGAGCAGGAGAAGGGCCTGACACGCCCGAATCGCAACAAGTTGCTTGCCGAAATGACGGACGAGGTGGCGCGTTTCGTCCTGCGCAGCAATTATCTGCAAACACAGGCTATCAGCATGATGGAGGCCCGTGCGCGCGAACGACTTGATGAAACGGCGCGGCTGATCATCAACCTGGAAAAGACCGGTCTGCTGGACCGGGATCTCGAATTCCTGCCCGACGAGTTGGAAATCGAGGAACGCCGGCAGCGCAAACAGGGCATGACGCGTCCGGAAATTGCTGTCGTACTGAGCTATGCAAAAATTGACCTGTACAACGGGCTGATCAGCTCCAACCAGACGTTCGAGGATTTCCTCACCACCGACCCGCAGCGCTACTTTCCGCCGGTGCTGCGTCGCCGCTACAAGGACCTCATTCCGGGGCACCGGCTGAGCCGTGAAATCCTGGCCACTCTGATCGCGAACAATATCGTCAATCGCATGGGTCCGGTGTTCGTCAAGCGCATGCAACAGGACACCGGCGCCAATACCGTGACTATTGCGCGCGCATACGTTATCGCCCGGGAGCTGTGCCGCGCGTCCGCAATCTGGCGCATGATCGAGGCGCTCGATAACGAAATTCCGGCAACTGTCCAGCAGACAATCCTGTTCGAGGTGAGCCGCACGCTGCGCCATGCCTGCTACTGGCTGATCGAGCGCTACGGTGACAATCTTGAAATCGTCGCAACCGTCGAGCGCCTCAAGGTTCCGGTGCATACAATCTACAACCGTGCCAGCAGCATTGTTGTCGGCATGGGCAAGCAACGGCAAAAAACCGCGGCCGCCGACCTGGCGGCGCTCGAGGTGCCGGAAAAACTGGCGCGCATGCTCGCGTCGTTGCTCCTGACACGCGGCGGACTGGATATTGCCGACCTGTCGACGGAATTTGGCACGAACCTGATGGATACGGCCCGCATGTATGCGTCGCTGTCGGAGCGTCTGGGCATCGTCTGGCTGCACCGCAATGTCGAGAACCTGGCCGTCGAAGGCCGCTGGCAGGCACTTGCGCGCGGCAACCTGCGGGACGACTTCTACCGCATACGCCGTGAACTCGCAACGCAGCTCCTGACGAAGAGCGGCAAGCAAAGCGCACAACAGATGTTCGACAACTGGCTTGCCGAGCACGCGAACGGAGTGCAGAAGTTCGAATCGATACTGTCGGACATGAAGCTGCGTGACGAGATCGACTTCGCAACGCTGTCCGTCGCCCAGCAGGAACTGAGAAAGCTTATTTCGGAATAGCACGGAGCGATCGCGCATGCCAGGAAAATTGATCCTCTGCCGCCACGGACAGAGCGACTGGAACCTGAAAAACCTGTTCACGGGCTGGACCGATGTGGACCTGACCGACAAGGGGCGCGATGAAGCGAAAGCTGCGGGAGTCGCCGTCAGCGACCTCGACTTCACTGTTGATATCGCCTACACGTCGGTCCTGAAACGGGCCATACGCACGCTGTGGCTGATGCTTGACGAGATGGACCGCATGTGGATTCCGGTCATCCGCGACTGGCGCCTCAACGAGCGCCACTACGGCGCTCTTCAGGGCCTCAACAAGGCGGAAACTGCTGCCAAATACGGTGACGAGCAGGTGCACACCTGGCGCCGTAGTTATGCAGAGCCCCCACCCGAACTGGAGCCCGGCGACGAGCGTCATCCGTCGCACGATCCCCGCTATGCAGGCATTACCGGCCTCCCGGCCACGGAATCCCTGAAAACCACCCTGGACCGGGTTGAGCCATGCTGGCGCGAACATATTGCGCCGGATTTACAGGCAGGCAAGAACGTCCTCATTGCTGCACACGGCAACAGCCTGCGAGCTCTCGTCAAGATGCTTGATAGTGTATCCGAAGACGAAATCACGGGATTCAATATCCCGACCGGTATTCCGATGCTCTATGAACTGGACGATAACCTCGAGCCACTGTCACGCCGCTTCCTTGGTGACCCTGACACCGTGGCCGCCGCGGCGGCAGCCGTCGCGAACCAGGCCAGTAGTGGATGAAGCTAAGGCTTGGCGACACACAGCCGGCACTTGAGGGCGGTGATCATTTCATTGCGGACAGTGCGCGAGTCATCGGCAAAGTTCGGCTGCAGCCGGGGGCCAGTGTCTGGTTCGGCGCAGTGCTGCGCGGTGACAACGAATTGATCGACATCGGGCGCGACAGCAATATCCAGGATGGTTCGATCCTGCACACGGACCCCGGCGCGCCGCTGACGGTCGGTGCGCGCGTGACCATCGGGCATCGCGTCGTCCTGCACGGCTGCACGATCGGCGACGGCAGTCTTATCGGCATCGGCAGTACGATACTCAATCGCGCACGTATCGGGCGACATTGCCTTGTCGGCGCCCACGCGCTGGTAACCGAGGGCAAGGAGTTTCCGGACGGCATGCTGATCCTTGGCTCGCCAGCGAAAGCCGTTCGTGAGCTGACAGCGGATGAACGGGCAATGCTCGACGCATCGGCTGAAATCTATGTCAAGAACAGCCAGCGATTTCTCCGCGACCTCGCAGTCATCGGCGAAGCGTGACCGCCGCTGCCGTTCTCTAATCGAACCTACGATGACATTGGCGTTATCCGCAATAATCACACTGATGGCCACAGCGGCGCCGGGTTTGCCTCAACCGGATCACATCCGACTCGCACCGCCGACCGGAGTTTATGTCGAGACGGACCACGAGGCCGAGCAGCCGGACGCGCGCTGCGACTGGTACGCATCGGCCAGCGAGTTAGTCGAAGCTACCGCGAACCCGGGGGATAGGCGGCACTTGGACTGCCACGTGGTCGTTCGCATACGTGGCGTACTGAATCAAGCCGGTGCCGAACGCTTTGCCGAAGTGACGAAATTTCTCGGATCAACAGACAGTGTTCCTACGCGCCTCGTCCTGAATTCGCGCGGCGGCGATGCACTTGCCGCATTTCGCTTTGCCAATATTGTCCGCAGCCATCCATTGTACCAGCGCACCGATGGCGGCGTGACGACGGAAATCGACGCATCACACACGGCAGTCTGCTTCAGCGCATGCCTCATCGTATTCGCGTCTGGGTACGAGCGCCGCGCGGAATTCAATATCGGTGGCGACCCGTCACTGCCGTCCCGCCTTGGCATACACAGTCCCGGTCAATTTGACCAGCGGCTCAGTGCTTACGATACCCGCGAGGACAATCGCAACATCCAGCAGGTGCGGGCGCAACTCGTGCAATATTTTCATAGCGTGGGTGTCAGCGAACAGATTGTCGAGGACATGTTCGCGGTGCCGTTCGAACAGATTCGCCTGCTAACGCAATCCGATGCAGTGGCTTACCGACTAGTCCGAGCGGACGAGCCTGACGGGACCCAATAGCACGTCTTTTAGCTCCGGTCGGTTCGCTTTTCTTTTTGCTTATAGACCGCGCCCGCC
>CAZLNH010000199.1:0-9140 GCA_964560775.1 uncultured Woeseiaceae bacterium
CGAAAAACGGCGACTTGCCTTCAAGGTGGTCGCGCATCTTTGCCTGCACACGCGCCATGTCGTCCGGATGCACCAGCCTGTACCAGTCGGGCAGCACATCGGTCTGGTCATCGTATCCGAGCATCGCCTTCCAGCGCCGCGACAGCCGGATGCGTTTGGTCAGGCCGTCGAAGTCCCAGATGCCGTCGTTGGCTGTCAGGCTTATCAGTTCATTGCGCTCTTCCAGTTCGCGCAGCACCTCTGTTGAGCGCATGCGCTCGAGGCCTGACGCAAGCGACGCACCAATGAGCTTCATCAGCAAGTGCTGGCTGGCATCCCAGCCGTCGACCGGCCCCTGGTTGGCCAACGCCAGGAAACCGGCGATCGATTCCCGCACGCTGAAGCCGATGATCAGGCACGAGCCCATGTTCAATTCGGCGAGGCGCCCAAATTCACCGGCAGCGGCATCAGGTCCCTGCGCCGTATCGTTGATTTCGATCACGCGCAGGTGGCCGAGGCGCTGTCCAAGCCACGGCCAGTTTTCGAGCGAATCCTTCGCCAGTGCTTCGGGATTACTGCTGCAGAATACGGAACTCGATGCGAACACGGATTCGATCATCGCGGCTTCGTCGTCGAACAGGGCGAGAAACGCGGCGTCACAGCCGGACGCATCGGGCAACTCGGCGATATTGTCGCGCAACTGATCGCGAAAGCGCCCTGCCTCGAGCTGCTGGAGATTGACGGCGATTTTCGTCTGCAATGCATCGGCGGCGCCACGCGTACGCTCGCCCGCCCGCGGCCGACGACGTTGCGCCGGGAACGAGCCCGTGGATTTCATGCCTGTGGGTGTTGTCATCCCGTCGCCGATAACCGCGATACCTTCATATTGTTGTAGGCGCGGACCGGGCCGTATCGCTGGCCTGCCTGCCCCCGCACTGATCATACACCGCGAGCGGTGTATATCCCCGACCTGCCGGGTTTCATTCTGACACGATAGTGGAGGAATACAAGATAAGTACTTGTATTTTTTGCATCTTATCGCGCCCATGTATGGGCAATTTGCGACGCCTGCGAAGCGGCATCTGCTGGATCAGTACGCAAGAGCGTAGCGGCCTCCGAGGAGCACCGGTACCCCTGCGGGGAGTCCTTTGTTGAAAGTAAAGCGGACCGGAGGGAGCCATTCCTCCGAAGGACTCCCCGACCGGTGCGGCCGCGAGGGTCCGATGTTGACCCGTTAAGCCGGTCAGCCGATTACGACGCCTTCTGCCGCTTGAACCGCCGTGCCAGCAAGGCCCGCCAATTCTCCAGCGAGTAAAGCTGCAGATACGCAGCCGACAACTGCCCCACCTTGTGCAGGGCGTGTACAGCTTCCGCATCGAGTTCACTCAGCTTCTTGGCGTCGATGCTGACAAAGCTCGCCAGCGTCTGCTCCTCGGTGGCACCTTCCGGCGTATAGGTGGCTTGCTGGCTCACAAGAAGGCCGAGTTCCTTAAGCTTGCCGGTGAATTCCTGGGTACGCTTGCGCTCGCCTTCGTACTGCGCGCAAAAGCGCATGACCGATTCTGTTTCCTTGGCCAGCTTGCCATCGGCAAAGAAGGGATAAGTCGGGTTCTCTGTAACGACCTTCGCGGCGCGATCGATGACAACGGCAACGCGGCCTTCGTCGCCGGCGGCAAAGCCGAACGGATAACAGCGCAGGTAGGAAGGCAGGTATGCCTGCGAGTCCCACTGCCCGTCACTAACAAACAGGTTGACGTCTTCCAGCAGGCCGACGACAGCAAGCGGAACCGGCTGGTCAAGGCTTGCGAAGACGATCGGATAATGACGCTGCGCGCTGCTGAATTCCGTCATGGTCAGCGGAATGACACGCACGGTGGCAACAAACTCGAACGGCCGGTCACTGGGAGTCAGCCCGAGTGTCCCGTGTTCTTCGGGTGTCAGGAGTTCCGGCTGGTCGTAGAGGAATACCTTGCCGGTCAGGCCTGCGCCGTCCGGCGCCGCTTGTGGTGTGTCTGTCATGGGTTCACTGCACAATTGTCAGGAAAAATGGTGCCGGCAAGGTGACTCGAACACCTGACCCCATCATTACGAATGCGCATTTCTGCGGGCACTTATCATAGAGTTACACTCGAACTTCTTTATTTATCAATAAATTACGTTTATTCATGTTGATTCGCGTTGCTGCAAATTAAGCAGAATCGTAAGCTCAACGCGCTTAAGTGTTGCGCTTACGATTCAATTAAAGGGGTTTGCTATGACAAAACGATTATCCAACAAGAAAGATTCTAACAGACGGTGGGCCGGTAGTGAGGAACGCGACAGCAAAGTAAAGGGCTTGATCATCCGCACTCAACCCTCCGGACGCGTGCTGTATTACGCCGGCTATCGTCGCCCCGTTCAGGACGATAAGACTGGCGAGTGGAAAAGCAAGACAACCCGGACCTCGCTTGGCCGCGCAGATCACATGACCCGGGACGAAGCTCGGAAAGCAGCCAGGGTCGCATTGAGTGCAGCGCGAATCGCAGTCAACAAGGGGTTTAAGGGAGACCGCGTAAAGGACCACGTCGCAAGGGTCCTACTAAATATCAATGAATCCGTAATAGACATCGAATCCAAAGCGGCTGAGCAGGACCGCTGCCCCACAGTTCAGGACTACGTCGACAAGGAGTATGGGCCCGATCTAGAGCGCGACCGCAAGTACGCCGCAAACGGTCGAGAGACGAAGCGACTGAAATTTCTACTTTCGTTATACAAAGACGATGGCCTCGACTTCCTACCGATGAAGCTGAATGCGATAGATCGCCGTAAGATCAAGGCTTGGCATTCGCTGCGTAGTGATTCCGTGCTGGAGAGCACAGGACAGAAACCGTCAGTAGCCACCATCAATCGCGACCTCGCATCAATTGGAGGCATGTTTACGTCCGCAATTGAGGATGGCTATATCGCCGTTAATCCAGTAACTGCCCTTCGATCGAGACGCAAAGGGCAGAGAAAACAGAAGGTCCGTCAGATCGTGCGGTATCTCGGCTCGAATGACAGTGACCCCCATGAGGAACAACGCCTGCTGCAGGCTCTTATTGACAGGGAAGCGCGGAAGCGGGAAAAGCGCGCCAATGCCAACAAGTGGGCCAAGGAACGCGGCTATACGCCGAAACCGGAGATTCCGGACGATCACTATGCGGACTACCTACGACCGCTCGTGCTGCTCGCGCTAAACACGGGATTGCGACGGTCTGAACTACTCAACCTAAGATGGAGACATCTGCATATTAAAAAAACCGGAAACAACTATAAGTACCTTCGCATTCCGGGGCGATTAACGAAAAATGGCAAGCCCAACGACGTTCCGCTAAATACTTACATTGTTAAAGTGCTGCGCAAATGGAAAAAGCAATGCGCGACAATCGATCCGGATGCCTACGTTTTTCAAGGTCGTAATGGTAAGCGCATCAACAATGTCCGCCGCGCTTGGCAGGCACTGCTTGCCGACGCTGGAATCAAAGACTTTCGATTCCATGACATGCGCCATCATTTCGCGAGCCAGCTGGTTATGAAGGGCGAGCCGTTGAATACGGTACGCGAGCTGCTAAATCACTCCGATCTGCAAATGACGCTGAGATATGCGCACCTCTCCCCTGACCACAAGCGCGATAGCGTCAATAAGCTCGCAACGGACAAAAAGAAATGGACGATATAGCAGCGTTCCGGCGCGCAGTCGCACTCCTGGGCGACAAGTCGCTCCGAAAACCCGCTGACCTCAGGGACAAGCACCTTGTCCAGATGGCGTCCTCTGACACTAATCCTCGGCGAAAGAGTGACCGCGAATCAGCGCGGGATATCCTTAGCGAATCTTGTAGGCGCCTGCTGGATGCCCGGGAAAGCAATTATCAGCCTGTCGTTGCGCTGCTACTTGCCCTTGTCGGCGACTGGACACCCTCGCCTAATCTGCACAGGCGAATCAGCATGGAACTGCTAGCTGAGGTGCTGGATTTCGTAGATGAGCGCGTGGACATGCTGGGACCGGAGTTCACTACGTACCTCACCGACTGCATCAACCGCGCTAAAGCGCAGCACCCGGCGGCACGACTCACGGAAGCAAAGCTGGCAGATTTTGAACATGAATACCAGCCTGACTGGCTTGGACAGGCCTTCAACTTGACGCCGCATAAGGAGCATGGCCAGCCCACTGACCCAGAGCGCGATGCAGATATTCTCGATGGAATGCACTTCATCTACAGAGCTTTGCGGGAGAAATCGGAACACTACGGGACGAAGCTCGAAGAACATCTCCAACTCTTCATAGACCGCAAGACGTCCGAACTTCCATTCTGCATCGAACGACTCGTCAAGCTGAATGGTTATCCACATGCTGCCGAATACCTGCCCTCCATGCGGACCAGATTAGCACGCTCGATTCTTGACGAAATTGAACGCCTACGCGGAACCGATCATTGGCGAGGGATGGCGACAGCAAACATCTTTGTGAAGTGTCAGGACGCCTGCGTAGAACAGGTGGAACTATTGCTCCTGCACTCTGACACTTCCGAATCGGAGAGAGAGCTGTTGACAGAGCGGCGCGAGATACTACGCAACTACGGTTCTGAATCGCTACAGCGCAACAACACCGGGAATGCGACAGGGATTGAGCGACTGTATCGAAAGCATAAGGACAAAATCCACGGCCAGATAAAGCGATCAGCTAAATTGCGTACACTGGAGGAATCGGAATCGCTCATTGCGGAGATCGACGCCGACCAAGCGAATGCTGAGGCTCGCAATCATCCGGCTGTCCGAGAGGCAGTTAAAATCATCAACTCCCCGGACGTAGGCAATCAGTGCAGAGTTAAGTTGCTCAAGCTGGAGAAACAGACGCCGTCAAAGCACCGGTGGATATGGCCGACGCTATGGCAGGACTTCGGGAACGCCTTAGCCTGCGTCGTTTCGAGAATGAACTACTCGAAATAAGCTGGTACTATTCTCCCAGGCACAGAATTAAAAATAACTGAGTCCCCGACGAAATGACACCTCATGTCAGACTCGACTGATACGGACCAGCCAGCACACGACAGTTGGTGGAGACGGCGCGCACCTGCAACAATTGTTGGAATAGTAATAATTGGGATTGTCGTTAGCATAATCTACGACATGTTGGTGCGACCGGGAATAACCACTGTCGGACGGTTCGCACTCGACCTCTTAACTCTAGGGTCTGACACAATAAAGGATACGGCCTACAGCCGTGCTGCGATAAATCCAACTCCGACAACGGCGCTATTTCTTTTCTCGATGGCTGCTACTTTTACATTGGTACCGATATTCGCCTATTGGGGTTATGTCTTTACCAAATGGCTCAGGAAAGGTAAGTCAATTCGCGAGGAACGTAGTCGCCGAATGTTCAGAATTACTTTTGCTCTTTATGTCGTTTCGACAATTCCTATTCTTACAATTTATTCTATTCAGCAGCAATCCGTACGAATTTGGCAAGCATTTCATACGCACCTTGCGACGATCGCACCATACATAAGCGAGGACGAAAGGCTAATGCTTTCAAGTCAGTTTGCGACTATAGAGGGACGCGACGACTACACCGCTATTGCCAATGATATGGGAAAGATCGCCGCCGACGTTGGTGTCAAATTACGTGAGATCGAGCTTTGGTAGTTCGTAATCACTGCATCCGATTCTCCGCCCCTCTCCTGCCCTAAGTAGTCGAACGATACACAGATCAAGCTATGCCCCGGAAATTACAGGAGACGCGGACTCCGGCGGTCAGTATCTACTGCTGAGGGGCACAAATCGTCGGGAACACCGAGCGCTGGTGCTTATGTGTGGCGCTTCCAACCCGGACGCAGTGCTATCGAAGCATGGTAACTCGCTGAATTCTGCTGGAAATAGTATCCTTGGAACACGCATACACAATGCGCCGTGCGGTGAGTTGGGTCCATCGCCTCAACACAACGAAGAAAAAACAGATAGATCAGTGAATTCGGGGAAGGGGGATTAGCATGGAAGACATGATACGCGACCCAATGTGGACCTTCGTCGGTGTTGCAATTGCGCTAGTGGCGATCCTAACGACGATAGTGTTGGCTCTGGGCCAACGTAAGAAAAAACGCCTCTCATATGAAATAGTGTCTAATACCGAGTTACTTGGAATCGGAGAGGAGATAAGGGGCAAGGTAAAAATCCTATACGAAGAAAATGAAGTAAAGAATGTTCATCTACTTACTGTTCGATTCGTCAATTCCGGAAACGAGCCTATTGGAACAACTGACTATGAACGACCTGTTCGGATGATGGTTAATGACGAAGCGACAATATTGACGCATGAGATAGTTGATCAAGATCCATCTAATCTTAGCGCAGAGGCTACCGCCGAGGGAAACATGTTTAGCATAAAGCCACTGCTCCTAAACCCAAAAGATGCATTCTCCATCAAGACCTTGATCAGCGACCTTGATGGAAGTCCCCGTATTGACGGACGGGTAAAGGGTGTCAAAGCCATCTCTAGATTCGAGGAAGGTGAGAAGTACCTCGTTGTGGGTACGCTTGTCGGACTTATTTTGATGGGCATTGGCATCGGAATGGTCACTAGGAAAGAAACAATTGCCGCGTCCTCCCTTGGCATCCCTTGGGAATCTATCGGGAGCGTAGCTATTGCACTGGGTTACCTAACCGTGATTTTCGCAGCCTTCCGTAGCCGACGTGGAAGAAAGGCATTGGCCGAAATACTGCGTCTAATACTCCCGTATTCCCTTGCTAAAGTGGGCATCGGCACCAATCGTCAACAATAGATGTCACCTATTATCGCGCACACGCAGCCCACAGCTCTCAGGTCATATCCTTCTCTCCGAGCTAAGGCTTTGAGGTATTCGATCGCTTGATACGACTCGGAGATTGCAAAACATGCTGCCGTCGACCATACCGCACGAGTTCAAAATTTTTGCAGAGCAGGATCTTGCCGATACGCTAAATCAGCGACATCGTGACCTTGAGAATACGATCAGGCAGATGGGTCGCAATCAACTACTCAATGCGAACGAACCTGATTTGATCGAAAATTTCATTGACGAGTTTTCCTGCAACCCACTGGCCATAGATTTTTCATCAATAACCATGACCGAACGGGAGAGTCAGCGGGAGAGAGTTGATTTCGGCCGGGTGGTCTACCAGAGCGGTCAAATGTATTCATTCCATCTGCCAGTATCTGGCGACGCTGCTCTGCTAAAGATGGTTCCTAACCCAAGGGTAATGTGGACTACACATGTTACATGGGACGGATCGGAGATCGCTTTTCACATATTTGCAACACCCGGTGACACGGATGCCCTAATCAAACAGAAAGACAGCGTTTTGGCCCATATCCGAAGTAATCTCGAAAACGTAAATAATCAAGTTAAGAATTTTAACGCTGTAATAAAGGCGAAGGTGCCAGGGATAGTTCAGTCGCGTAAGACTGAAGTACTTAAACAATTGGACATGGCGGCCTCCATCGGGGTGCCAATGAAGAAAAAGGAGAACGTCCCGAAAACGTTTACAGTCCCTTCAGTTAGGCGTCGGCCTACGATTATTGAACGGCCGCCAAGCAACACAACGAAGTACCAACCAGAACCGACGTTACATGAGAAAACTTACAAGGAAATATTGCAGCTTATCCATGATTTCGGAGTCGAGATAGAGCGGCATCCCTCGCTCTATCGAGGCAAAGATGAGGAGAGTCTGCGAGACCATTTCATTTTGATTTTGTCACCCCATTTTGAGGGAGGTGCCACCGGCGAAACGTTCAATAAAGCTGGCAAGACCGATATCTTGATAAGATATGAATCGAGCAATGTTTTTGTAGCGGAGTGCAAGTTTTGGCGCGGTAAAAGCGCATATTTACAAGCCATTGACCAAGCGCTTGGTTACCTAACATGGCGGGATTCCAAGGCAGCCATAATCTGTTTCGTAGACAATGTCGAGTTGCAACCGGTGTTCGACAAGATCGTCGAGAGTACTCAACAGCATCGATGCTACGCCGAAACTTTGGCTCAATCAGATGGCCGATATGAGTACAGATTTCATCTAAGCGACGATCCCACCCGTAACGTGTTGCTGACAGTGCTGTGTTTTCACTTCCCGAAGACCTAGATCCACGTAAAGCTAGTGGCGCCGTGGCACAGCGCATAATGTATGCGCGTGCCGTCTCATGCTTTGGTAATTGTATTCAGCGAGTTACTGGAATTCAGTGAAAATCTATTTAGGGCGTAAGCACCACGCGTAAGCGCCTGCCGCATAGCAAAATGGCATTTTGGTAACCCGGATGCCCAACCGGGACAGGCTTGGAGGGCCCTCGATCAAACTTTACGGGAGCGGACGTCACCGGCCCTCTCTGCCCCGATCCGGGCTTGGGCAGTGTAGCTACCGCTCAAGCAGCTAGCGGTCTGCCTCGGACCGCTGCGAGGACGTCCACGCCCTGCCGGGCAAGATCGCTGCCCACAGACCGCAATGCAGATTGGATTTCCTGTTGCGCGCGCTGCAGGTCCGCAAGCTTGTCGGCGTCTGCCGGGGACTCCCGCTCCCACTGCTGACGCAATACTTTCTGCGCCAAGTCCTCTGTCACGAAATTGAACTTGACCGGCGAATACAACACCGCCGAGACCAGTTCGCTCTTGCCGGATTCCGCTGCTGCCAAGAATTCGGCTTCAGCCGCTGCCGGGTCCATCGCACGCAACGCGTCCCGAATTTCTCGTTGCCGGAGTTCGTGCGCGGCGTCGTCCTTCGGATGCCGGGTGGGGTGGGCCTCTGCCTCGATCCGCTTCGCTTGCTCGTCGTAACCATCAGCGACCTTCGACCATTCGGCAAGTTCAGTCGCCAGTTCACCTTTGAGCTTTGCGAACTGCTCCGATTTGCCGCGCGCCGTTAATGAGGCATTCCGCCGAATCTGAAGAACCCTTGCCATCGCTTTATCGTAGAAGGACTGAAGTTGATCGAGGCGCTGCGCCACGCCTTCGGCCAGATCCTCGGATCGGTAGAGATCGACTTTGAATAGATGTCCAAATTCATACAGTCGCTTTTCCAGTTTTTTGCCTGTCATGTCTTGCTCCTATTGGTTTGTGTCGCACATATTCCCGCAAGCGCATTCCTATGGAAATTCACAAAAATGCTAGGTCGCCTCTTGC
>CAZLNH010000200.1:0-2643 GCA_964560775.1 uncultured Woeseiaceae bacterium
TCATTTTCGGCGTGTCGCCACCTTCTGCATACAGCACATCAAATGTGTCCGTCAGGTAATCGAGAAACTGTGTGCCGGAATTGAAACCCTGCGGTGTGGCGAAGCGCATGTCATTGGCATCGAGCGTGTACGGCACCATCAGCTGCGGTTCATCGTACTGCAGGTTCCAGTACGGCAGATCGTCGGCATAACTGTCGGCGTTGTAGGCGAAACCACCCACCTCCGCGACCAGCCGATGGCTGTTCGGGCTGCATCGGCCGAGATACCAGCCGCGCGGCCGCTCGCCGGTGGCAGCGCGATGCGTGTCGATCGCAAGGCGCAGGTGTTCACGCTCCGTGTCCTCGTCGATGTGCTGGTAGTCGATCCACCGGTACCCGTGGCTCGCGATTTCCCAGTCGGCGGCCCACATCGCATCCACCGCATCGGGGTTGCGGGCGAGCGCCATGGCGACGCCGAAAACCGTCACGGGCAAATCGCGCTCGGTGAAAAGCCTGTGCAGGCGCCAGAATCCCGCGCGCGATCCGTACTCGTACAGCGATTCCATGTTCATGTGGCGCATGCCGGTTACCGGCTGCGCGCCGACAATTTCGGACAGGAAGGCTTCCGACGCGGCATCACCGTGCAGCACGCAATTCTCGCTGCCTTCCTCGTAGTTGATAACGACTTGCAGCGCAATGCGCGCGCCACCGGGCCAGTTCGCGTCCGGTGGCGTGCCGCAGTAGCCGCGGAGGTCGCGAGGATAGGTCGGGTCCGTCATTCCCGGGACTCCGCGATGCCGCGATACCAGGCATCGACCAGTGCGCGTTCCTCATCGGTCATGGCTGTCAGGTTGCCTATCGGCATGGATCTCAATACCACGGTCTGTTGGTGTATGCGTGCAGCTTCGGCCATGATGTCACTGTCGTCGTCAAGCACCACGCCGGCCGGCGGCGACTGGAACCCGGGATGCACCGGTTGCCGGGCATGGCAGTTCGCGCAGCGATGTTCAATCACCGGACGGACATCGTTGAGTGTAACGGTAACGCCCGGCGACGACGTCGGCCGCGGCGCCAGTGCAAACGCCGTACCGAGCAGCAGTACGGCGGCGGCGGCGAGCGGCCACGGCGATGCCCTGCCGCGGTGCCTCGCCACAAACCAGGCCCGGATCAGCGCTCCGGCCAGTGACAGCGCAACCAGTATCAGCCAGTTGTAGCGGTGCGCGTAGGTCAGCGCATAGTGATTGCTGATCATGACGAACAGCACCGGCAACGTGAAATAGGTGTTGTGCACCGAGCGCTGCCTGGCCCGCAATCCGGGCGCGGGATCGGGCGCCTCACCGCGCGCAGCCGCGCGAACCATCGCACGCTGACCGGGTATGATGACGAAGAACACGTTTGCGACCATGATCGTGCCAAGCACGGCGCCGTAATGGATGTAGGCACCGCGCCCGCTGAATACCTGGCACAGGCCCCACGCCAATGCGGCAGTCACCACGAACAGGACGGTGCCGAGCGCAGCCTCATTGTTGCCGAGCGGCGACCGGCACAGCAGATCATAGACGACCCAGCCGGCAACAATAGCTGCGGCGCCGATACCGATGGCAGCCATGACTGACAGTTCGGCCACCGAGCGATCGATGAGGTAAATCTCCGCGCCATACCAGTAAATCAGCGACAGCAGGAACATGCCGGACAACCAGGTGCTGTAGGCCTCCCACTTGAACCAGTGCAGCGTCTCGGGCAACTGTGGCGGGGACACGCGGTATTTTTGCGCGTGGTAGAAACCGCCGCCGTGCACGGACCATACTTCGCCGCCGACGCCTTTTTCCTCGTCGGCGTGCTCACGCGGCGCAACGAGGTGGTTGTCGAGCCAGATGAAATAGAACGACGCGCCGATCCAGGCAATGCCGGTGACAAAGTGCACCCAGCGGCCGAGCAGGTTCAGCCAGTCAACGATGTACGCTTCCATAAGTGTCTTGTTGTTATTGTCGCAGTGTGTGCACGCGGGCGGTGCCGATCGCTGATTGTAATCGTTCGCGGCGGCGCAGTATGTCGGCGGCCGCGGCTATGGCAATCGCCGCCGGCTGTTTGGCGCGGATGCCGCCGACACCGATCGGGCAGGTCAGGCGCTTGATCTCCGTGTCCGTAAATCCCTGCCCACGCAGCCGTTGCTCGAAACGCCGGCGTTTCGACAGCGATCCGATCAGCCCGCAATACGCAAAATCGCGACGCGCGAGCACCGCGGCACAAATCGCCAGGTCGATGGCATGACTGTGGGTCATGATCAGCACGAACGTCTGCCCGGGCAGCGCGGCCACCTCCTGTGCCGGGTCCGGTGATTCGATCAACTGCACATTGCCCGGTGGATTCGCCGGGAAAATCTGCCGCCGGCTGTCAATCCACCGCAGGTTGCAGTCGAGTCCGGACATCACGTGCACTACGGCGCTGCCAACGTGACCGGCACCGAAGACGGCGATATCGAATCCGCTGTCGGCGAATGATTCGATCAGCAAAAAGTCCCGTGAGCGGCCCGGCGTGTCGATGCGGGCTGCCGGCGCCCTCGCCACCAGCAGTTCCCGCGCCCGCACACAGGCTGCGGAACCTGATTGGCCGCCATCAGTGCCTGCCACGGTGACGAGCTGCCGGAGCGGGCGTCCGGCCGCAT
>CAZLNH010000201.1:0-2861 GCA_964560775.1 uncultured Woeseiaceae bacterium
TGGTCAGGCGGTCAATTGCCTGATGAATCAGGACACTGCGACGCCCTGCCATATTCGATTGCAGCAAGAGGCTCCAAACCACCTTGCCAAACGGCACATTTGAACTATAAGTTGAGGTACGGAGGGGCAACCGACACAGGACTTTTCTCACGACAGATATCTAAAGGCACGCTTATGGCAGTGGTATATCCCGTTATCGGTAACTGGTACCGACGCAGTAATGGCGCCTTGTTCGAGGTCGTCGCAATCGACGAAGGCGGGGGCACTGTCGAATTGCAGCATTTCGACGGCACGCTCGACGAGATCGATCTCGAAACGTGGCCAAACCTGTTCATCGAGAGCGCCGGCGCGCCGGAGGACTGGTCGGGGGCCGTCGACATGGATCCGGATGACTACACCGGCGAGGACTTCGGCGAAATCCCTCTGGGCTGGCACGATCCACTCGAAATCCTGGAACAGGGCGATTACTGACGCATCGACGAGGGTCCCTCGACGATAATCAGCCCGTCGATGACATCGACGCTGACGGGACGCAGTGATTTGCCAGGGCACGGGCCTGCGACGCACAAGCCGCTCTCGATCTCGTAGAGCGCGCCGTGCGATGCGCATATGATCTTGCCCAGGTCGCGCGTCAGGAAGCTGTCGGGTTTGAAGTTCAGCGGATGACCGACGTGCATGCAGACATTCTCGTACGCGTACACGGCATCGCCTTGCCGCACGACGAAGCCACGGAACGGCCAGTCGCCTTCACCAATTTCAAATTCGCGGCAACCCGGATCGTCGAGCTCATCGAGACGGCCGACGGTAACGCGGCGTGTTTCAGTGCCGCTCATCCGGCCTCCGCCTTCTCCGCCAGGTAATGCCGCGCAACGAACACGGACAGGATGATGGCCGGAATACCGAGTGCGGCCGCATACAGGAAAAAGCCCAGCCAGCCGACAGACTCCTGCACATTTCCCGAATAGCCCGCCGTCAACTTGCCGAAGAATGTGCTGGCGGAACTGAGCAGCGCGTACTGCGTTGCCGTAAATGCGATGTTCGTCAGGCTCGACAAGTAAGCGATGAACACCGTGCCGGCAAAGCCCATCGTGAAGTTGTCAGCACTGATCGTCACCGTCAGCATCCAGAGTTCCGCGCCTGTCAGTGTAAGTGCGGCGAAAAACAGGTTCGTGCTGGCAATCAGGACCGTGGCCAGCACAATGCAGCGCGCGAGACCAAAGCGCAGTATCGCCCACGCGCCCGCACCGGTCCCGGCCAGCGAAATCCACAAACCGTAGATCTTGGCAACGCTCGCGATCTCGGCCTTGCTGAAGCCGATATCGAGATAGAACGGATTGGCCAGGATGCCCAGCACGTAGTCACTGATCCGGAACAGCGCGATAAACGCCAGCAGCACGACCGCAAATCGGCCGTAGCGATGAAAGAAATCCATGAACGGCCCGGCAACGGCCGTCCTGAGCCAGCGCCCGGTGTGCTGCATCAGCGTACCGGCAAAATTCTCCACCGCGCGGGCGTTTTCCGGCGGTTCGTGACACAGGAGCGTAGTGATGACGCCAACGGCCATGCATGCGGCCATCGACTGGTACGCGATGGACCATGAGCCGAATTCGGCGATGTACAGCGCACCGGCGGTACCTACCGCGATAGCAACGCGGTAGCCGTACTGGTACGCCGCCGCCAGTACGCCCTGCATGTTTACCGGTGCGATTTCGATTCGGTACGCGTCGAGTGCGATGTCCTGCGTGGCCGACAGCAAGGCAACTGCAATAGCAACGCCGGTGAAAGCCGGCAGCGCGGTTGCCGGGTCGAGCCCCGCCAGCGACATCAGGCTGATTGCGATACCGGCCTGCGCCGTCAGGAGCCAGGCTCGCCGGCGCCCGAGCCAGCGCGACAGCAGCGGAATAGGCAACGTATCGACGAGCGGCGACCACAGGAATTTGAAACTGTAGGCGAAGCCGAGCCAGGCAAAGGTGCTGATCGCGCTGCGTTCGAGACCGGCCTCTTCGAGCCATGCCGTCAGTGTCGAGTAGACGAGAGGAAACGGCAGCCCGGCGGAGAAGCCCAGGAAGAACAGCGTAATGACCTTGCGCTGCAGGTAATAACGCCAGCCGGGAGCCGGTGCAATTGCCTCGCCAGCGGTCCCGGAAGCCAGAGTGTTATCCCCAGTCGTAATCAAGCGTCAGCGGGGCGTGATCTGAAAACCGCTCATCCTTGTAGATATCCGCGCGCAAGATACGATCCTTCAGTCCCTTCGTCACGACATGGTAATCGATCCGCCACCCGACATTGTTGTCCCATGCCCGCCCGCGGTTCGACCACCACGTGTACTGGTCCGGCTCCGGGTTCACGGCGCGGAACGCATCGACGAACCGGTGCTCGCCGAACACCGTATCCATCCATTGCCGTTCCTCCGGCAGGAATCCTGAATTCTTGCGGTTGGCGCGCCAGTTTTTTAAGTCAATTTCCTTGTGCGCGATGTTCCAGTCACCGCACAGTATTGTCGCCGATCGGCGACGCTGCAGACTGGCGAGATGCGGCGTGAACTTGTCGAGAAAACGGTATTTCGCGGCCTGGCGTTCATCACCGGATGTGCCCGAGGGCAGGTACACGGACACGACCGAGAGCCCATCGAGCTGGATCTCGAGATAACGCCCTTCGTCGTCGGACTCCTTGAAGCCGAAACTTCGTACGACCTTTTTGGGCTTGTGCCGGGTGAAGACCGCCGTGCCGCTGTAGCCTTTCTTGAGTGCATCCTCGTAGTAGCAATAATAGCTCTCGGGGGCAAAACACGGATCCTCGAGCTGGTGCTCCTGCGCCTTGGTTTCCTGGATGCAGATGACGTCGGCATTCTGCTCGCGCAG